>JANOPX010000134.1:0-105118 GCA_031422115.1 Chamaesiphon sp. VAR_4_metabat_408
GGAGAGGGGGGGAGTGGCTAAATACCAGCCTAATTTATGCCACCCAATACTAAGGGATGAGGATTTAATAATATACACATCTGTAGGTTGGGTTGAGTCTCGTAAGCGCAAAGCGCAAGCTACGCTAACGCGGAGCGTCTCCCTTCGGAGATAACCCAACATTCCCAGAGAACCTAGAATGTTGGGTTATTTCGGGGCGAAAGGCTACGCCAACGAGGCTCAACCCAACCTACGCAAGTTATTAAATCCTTATTCCTAATAACTTGCAACGAAAATCTAAAATGGAGTGAATATGAAGACCACGCTAGCACACCAGCCATCCATACGCGGGGGAGTTTGAGGGGGGCTTTGTCCGGCCCTCCTCAACGGGGGGTCTGGGGGTCGGAACCCCCAGATCCGGGTTCTGCCCACACTAGAAAACTTTGCCACCCACAAGTAGAGCTTGTTTACCGATTCGCTTATCACAAGCCTTTAAGCATACGTTATGACGAAACCCAAAAAAAATACCCAGAGCTACATCCCTTCACCAACGATATCGCTAGCAGACAAATATAGCTCTGGGTCAAACAATCAACTAGCTCAAAGCGTTAATTGCATAGTCCAAGTAAGAATTAGCTTCAACTTTCGCATCACCACTCAAACCGTGGTTATCCTTGATATGCTTGAGAGCCTCAACATACCAACTAGGAGATAAGTCAAAAGTCTTGTTGATTTCAGCCAAACCAGAGATTAAATAATCATCCATCGGGCCAGTACCACCAACAACTAGACAATAAGTCACCATACGGAGATAGTAACCAATGTCGCGAACGCATTTCGCTTTACCCACTGGGGTAGCTGCGAAATTTGGCCCCTGCATGGTAGTGGTGTAGGGGAATTTTTGGTAAACAGCATTTGCTGCTCCACTTGCTAGAGCATCAGCTCTGGCGGTTAAACCCTTTGCTGCTTCCAAACTAGCTGCCGCTTGACTAAAACGACCGAAAGCTACTTGAAATTCGGTGCTGCTCAAAAAGCGACCTTGAGAATCAGCGGTTGCTACTGCTTCGGTTAATGGTGTTTTCATAGTTTATGGATCTCCCTCAATCGTTAATACTTTTTTGCTAATCTTAGCCGACAGATGCTGCTGCGCGATCGAAATAACCAGCTACTTCAGACATGATTGCGCTACAGTCGCCTTTGGTGATACCGTTGGTGTCGCCAACAATTGCCAGTGCTGCATCTTTCATCTTCTGTACGCCAACAGCGACCGAAGATCCAGGAGTACCCAGTGCGAGGTAAGTTTCCCGCAAACCATTCAAACAACGATCGTCGAGTACCGACGCATCGCCAGCGAAGATTGCATAAGTTACATAACGGAGGATGATTTCCATGTCACGCAAGCAAGCAGCCATCCGGCGACTGGTGTAAGCATTTCCACCAGGAGCGATGAGTTGAGGTTGATCTGCGAATAAGCTCCGAGCGGCATTTGCGACAATCGCGGATGAGTTGCTAGTAATCCGGTTGACGGTATCCATGCGGATATTGCCTTGTTTGACCATTGCGGACAAAGCATCTAATTGATTGCTGCTGAGGTATTGACCTTGAGCATCTGCTTGGGCGACAACTTTGGAGAATCCGTCTAACATATTGTTTAGTCCTGTGGTTTATATAGTTTTGGGGGCTGAAATATGTGCTATGATTCCGACTTGAGCGCAATATAGCTTAATAAATCGGCAAAGACCCCGATCGTATTATGAGAGAATCGCTGGCTCTTTGCGAATTTCCGATCGCATTAGGCTTCACTATTCTAAATTTTAGCCCATTTTAGCGCGATTTTTGACTCCTGTCGATCGTTTATGTTAAGTTTTTGCAACAAACGTTCATAAACCTGACTCACCCCAATGTCTAAGTTGGAAAATAGGTACCATAGTTACACCACTTTTGCGCTGTGACCAAAAAAAATCGATTGAATGTCTCTTTAGATCCTGTAGAACGGGAAAAATTGGAGAAATTGGCGGAGGAATCAGGTTTGTCGCTCTCGCGGACGATCGCCCAGTTGATTCGCAAGGCGAAAAGCAAACCCATACCAAAAGACGAACGGACGAATGACAGCGAGGGTTCTGAGTAAGTTTCGACTGGTACTATTCTTCTTCGACTTTGGCACCGCGAGACTCCAACCAAATGGGCACGGCGACGACCGAAATCGCAATTATGAGAGCCAGAATAGCAAACTTACTCACCCAGGCGAGTAACTGTTCGAGAGATACTACTCTACCGACAAAAAAGGCGATCGTCGTAACTGCTGATGCCCAAACTGCCGCTCCAGCAAGGTTTACGCCCAGGAATTGACCGATCGGCATTTCGACTACACCCGCCATCGGACTGGCGAAGATCCGAAAAACAGCAATAAAACGACCGAAGAAAACGGCTTTTACGGCATTATCGCTAAATTTGGTCTTGATCTCTTCTAGGCGCACTTCCTGAATGCGGAGCAATTTACATACTCCGAGCATTAGTTTCCAGCCACCGTACTTGCCGATGTAGTAGCCACAGATACCGCCGATAAAAGCTCCTGTCATCGCCGATGCCAGTACGATCCAATAATTTAATTCTCCGCTCCCAGCCAGGAATCCACCCACAATTGTGATAGTTTCGCCCGGTAATGGAATTCCTAAATTTTCTAGCAGAATGCCAACAAAGATCGCCAGATACCCATATTCATTTGCCAGTGCCTGGATCGTTTCGATCGATAGGAATTCCATCTATCTATAGCCACTCAATCTAACTTTACATTCATATCCTAATGTACAATCAGCAATTCGGAGTCGATAAATCTACCGATCATCCCTATGCTTGGATCGATCGATCCCTAGACACGATTGCCAAAGCGAACCTAACTCGATCTACTCAGCCGATCGACAGCATACCAGGTGCGAGGGCAATTATCGACGGTCGATCCTTACTCAACTTTGGCAGCAACGACTATCTTGGCTTGGCTGGAGATGCCTGTGTCATCCAAGCGGCAATCGAGGCTACGACAGCATTTGGTACTGGTGCGACAGGCTCTAGATTGACTAGCGGACACAAACAACTCCACCAAGATTTGGAACGATCGATCGCCGCCTTCAAGGGCACTGAAGCAGCCTTAGTCTTTAGTTCTGGCTACTTAGCCAATCTGGGCACGATTGCCGCTCTAGTGGGCAAGAAAGACCTAATCCTGAGCGACAGGCTAAACCACTCCAGTCTCAAAAATGGGTGCATTCTGAGTGGAGCGACAGTACGCGAATATGCCCATTGCAATTTGAGCGATTTGGCGGAATTATTGCGATCGCATCGGGGTTATTATCGTCGCTGTCTGATTGTCACCGATACTGTGTTTAGTATGGACGGAGATGTATGTCCCCTGCCAGAAATTCTAGATTTGGCGAATAAGTATAGTTCCATGCTAGTGGTAGACGAAGCACATGCCACAGGCATCTTCGGCGCAACTGGAGCGGGTGTAGTCGAGTCCAGTGGCTGCAAGGGACAAGCTCTCATCGAAATCGGCACACTCAGCAAATCGATCGGCAGTTTGGGCGGTTATGTAGCTGGGACACAGCAGACGATCGATTTTCTCAAGAACCGTTGTGCTACTTGGATTTACACCACAGGTTTATCCCCAGCCGACACCGCCGCCGCCCTCAAATCGATCGAAATTATCCAAGCAAATCCCCAGCTTGCCAAACAATTATGGCAAAATGTGAGATTCTTAAAACAACAACTTACTCAACGCCTACCACACCTCCGATTAATTCCCGCCAACTCAGCGATTATTTGTATTCAGTTACCAAATGCTCAGACAGCTATGGCAATGGGAGCTAAACTTAAACAAGCAGGGATATTTGCCCCAGCGATTCGTCCACCTACAGTACCAACTAGTAGGATCAGACTATCTATGATGGCAACACATCAACAGCTAGACTTGGAGACATTAGTCGAGGCGATCGAAGATATTCTCATCGAGAATACATAGCAAAGACTAGTTGTGCCGAGGCAAATCTAAATCTGTCAACGAATCGAGTTAGTCTTGTACCAGTAGATAGTAAAAAGGCACAGTCATTTAGTGTTGTTTTTTACAATTTACCCACCTGACTAAAAAATACCCCAGTGCTCATAAATGAACTATTTCAGGATAATTAGTTTTGGAAAAACCGAACCCGCGCTTTAATTACGAACAGGCAACTCAGGCGACCAAAAGCTTGGTTGGTAAAATGCCTAATTGGTTGCAGCTACCATTTATCCGTAGTTGGGTTTTCTGGGCGATTATTACGCTCGGCATTTCTGGCGGACTAGTTTATTTGGCACTGGGGTTGCTATTAAACCCTAGGGCGGTACCCAACTGTCCAGAGATTTTTGTGCCGATGTCTTCGGCATCCTTGCGGGTTTATTGCGGACAATTGGCAGCTAGCAAAGAAACCTTACCCGATCTAGTTGCTGCGCTCAATCTAATCAAAGATATCGCTCCCGACGATCCTACCCGTAGTTATGTAAATACCAACATCCAAAAATGGTCGAACATTCTGCTCAGATTGGCAGAAGTTGCTTATCAAGAGGGTAGGTATGACGAAGCCGTCAGTGCTGTCAAAAATGTACCGAATGATGTTCCAGCTTATAAAATCATTGCCAAACGACTGGTGCAGTGGGAAGAAACCTGGACAAAAGCCAAAGCAATCGACAAAGAAGCTAGGGAATTATTAGCTAGCTCCAAGTGGGTGAATGCTTATGATGTAGCAGTTGAATTAACTCGCCTCAACAATCGTTATTGGGCGGAAACTAAATATCAAGAACTCGCAGATCTAGTTCAAGTTGCTAAAGCTGACAGCGCGAAACTAGACGAAGCACATGCCTTAGTCAAAACTAGTAACTTAGCCGATTTGCTCAAAGCGATCGAAATGGCGAGTAAAATCGAAAACAAAAGCTTTGCCTATATCGAAGCTCAGGCAATTATTGCCACCGCCGCCAAGCAAATGCTCGTGCTAGCTAGAGTCCAACTCGATCGAAATAACTGGCAAGGTGCCCTCGAAATCGCCAAGAAAATTCCCGAAGCACCAGAGATCAAAGTTGAATTGCAAGATACCATCGGTTTGTGTGAAGCCCAATCTCACGCCAAAGTTGGCACTGTCTCAGATCTAGAAACTGCAATCTCCTTGCTACAGAGCATCAAATCTACTAGCCCCATGTACCCACGGGCAGAGAAACTTTTGAGCAGTTGGCAACTAGAAATTCAGGATCTCACCGCCCTCCAACGAGCGCGAAGCTTTGCCAGTATCGGCACAGTCAAAGACCTCCAGTCGGCGATTATCGAAGCTCAACGCATCCCCAGCAGCAATCCTCGTGGCAAAGAAGCCGCTCAAAGTATCGCCCAATGGCGCACTCAAATTGAAACCGTTCAAGATACGCCCTACTTCAGTGCTGCGGATAATTTGGCGAATGGTGGTGCGCCAAATGGCATCAATCGAGCCATCGCTCAATTGAGCCAAATCCGCCCAGGACGCGCTCTCTACCCCCAAGCTCAACAAAAAATTCAAAAATGGACAGCAGATCTCGAACGAGCGCAAGATGGGCCGATTTTGGAACGAGCAGAGAGTTTGGCGAGTGGTGGTAATCTCCGTAGTGCGGTAGAAATGGGCAATAGGATCGGATCTGGGCGAGCAATGTATGCTCAAGCTCAACTCAAAGTCAGAGACTGGGAATCCCAACTTCAAGCCACCGACAATCTCTCCGCCGCCCGCAGATTGGCAAATAGTAATAATCCAGAATCTATACTAGGTGCCATTGCTGCTGCGGCAAGAGTACCTAGAAGCTCTCCACTCCGCGATGAGGCTAGATCCCTGATGAATGAATGGAGCGATCGAATGTTGGACATCGCCCGTAGCGCAGGTACCACCGATCCTCGGCGGGCAATTGCCATCGCCCAAGCCATTCCTTCCAATACATCAGCTTATAATACCGCTCGAGCTGAAATCCTGGGTTGGCAACAACAAATCTCGCCCAAATCCGTTCCTCCACAAGAAAAAAATAGTTCGAGCGAGAGTACGGTAGATGGTAATAAATCAGGAGAAAAGACCACCCCTCAACGCAAGCGTCGGCGCAAGTCTCGCCGAGCTACTACCGAAGAAACCGCTCCAACACCAACAACTCCAGATGAGAGTACTCCTGACGACAGCAATAATGGGTTGCCAAATTAACGAAACCCAATTTAGATCGGTTTAAAAGAGGGGCAGTTCCCACGCGGAAATTGCCCCTCTTTTTGGTTTAATCGATACAGTTAGAATCGATATCCTCCCCCAATATTTACGAATCCTTCTTTCCCCGTTTTATAGTTAGCATTAACGGAAATATTATCACTAGCATTATAGTCAACACCAGCCTCAAAATACAAACCCCCACTACCGCTAGCAGTACCTGTAGTGTTAACTGCCGCCAAGCCGCCGCCTAAATAAGGCACCAATCCAGATTGGGGAATACTAAAATTGTAAGTAACACTTCCACCATATATAGTTGCACTACTCGTACTCGAATTCCCAAATTGAATAAATGGTCTCACAGAAACATTATCTCCAATTCTAAACTTGGAAACGACACCATACAAAGTTGTCCCATTTGTAAAACCAATAGTAGGGCCAATATAGTTTGAATTTTCTTCTGCCGCGCTCGCACTACCGATGCTCCATGGGAGCTGCTGCGCCAACGATAGTATCATCAAAGCAGAAGAAGTCGCTGCTAAAATAGAGAACTTCCAGCCACGGGCAAAGATTTTAACGGATTTGAGACTGTTAGGCATAAAAATTTTAGCTTGGCTATTACGATTACCTACGGTACGCTACGCGAACGATTGATATGCAACTAAGTGCATAATTAGATTCTATATGCACTTAGTTGCATACGTCAACTACCAATAGCAAATTTTACGGCTGGCTCATTCTTCCTAATACTCTATTTCACTAATCATGGCTTTATCTCATGCCCTTCTAGCCGCACTACACAATGCTCCATGTAGTGGTTATGACCTAGCCAAAAAATTTGATGGCTCGGTAGGCTTTGTGTGGAGTGCCAGTCACCAACAGATTTATCGTGAGTTGAGCAAACTCGAAGCCCAAAGCTATGTATCATCCTCCATCATGCCCCAATCAAATCGCCCCGACAAAAAAGTCTATACAGTAACAGCATTAGGGCAGGATTATCTAGGCAAATGGATTGCCATTCCTACTGTAATCAACCCACTCAAAGATGATTTACTAGTAAAATTGTTTGCAGGAGACTTGGCAGATCCATCAGTAATATTGGCTGAATTAGAGCACCATCGCGCTCAACATCAAGATCTATTGGATGCTTGTAAATCAGTCGAACGGCATGTATTTAATGATGTGTCTAAGCTCGATCTGAATCGTCGCTATCGATACCTCGCTGTCAGACAAGGAATTCGGCTCGAAACTGAATGGCTAGAGTGGTGCTCTGAAGCGATCGAATTAATTACTGCCAGCATGAAAAAAAATTAAAAATAAATTTAGCGAACTTTTCTGGAATTGCAATCGATCGAAATGTATCTACTATTCATGAGCACTAAATACTCGTCTGATGAAACCTAAATTTTTATTAACGATCGTCATACTCAATACTCTATTCTTAGGCATATCGATCGCCACAGCATCTACTATAAAACCGGAACATAATATTACTAAACTCAGTCAGAGTATATCTAAATTAGTCGGTCTAAATCCAATTTCTCATCCTGTAGTTGCAGCGGCAATAGATCGGGCGATAACTACCAAACAAATTGCTGTCAATAAAGACAAGAACAAAGGCACAAATCCTCCTCAGCCAAAATCAGAAATCATGGGTAAAGTTGCTGTACCAAAAAGCCTAAAACCTACTAAAATAACAAAAAGAAATTAAGCAAAAATATCGACAAAACAATAATCGATATTTATTATTTATTTTATCGGTCGGAACAGCTAAACATACTCCTGATGAAACCTAAAATTTTACTAACAATAGTTGCACTAAATCCTCTGTTTTTGGGTGTATCAATCGCCACCATGCCGAGTGTCAAAGCAGAAGATAATGTGCCTAAATTTAGTCAGATTGTTTCTAAATTAGTCGGTCTAAATTCAAAATACCATTCTCTAGTCACATCGGCAATCGATCGAGCTGTAGCTAACAAAAAAAATATTGCTGCTGAAAAGAAGGTAGAAATAAAGCCTGCCCTTCCAGACTTGCCTCTTACTGCGGGCATGATACCTGTAATAAAAGAACAGCCACCATCGGATCCAAACCAAATTAAGAAATAATAATAAAATTATCGATCGTTAGCAACACGATCGCCAATAATCATTCGATCGAATATCATTATCAAGCTCCATTTAGTACTCAACCAAACTAAATCTACCAACGATGAAACCCAAATTTTTATTGGCTATTATTGCACTTAATACACTTTTCCTGGCTGGATCGATCGCCACTGCATCAAGCATTAGCCCAGCATATAACATTTTTAAACTCAGTCAGACTATCTCTAAATTAGTCGGTTTCAGTGGAGACGATCCTAATTTAGTTAAATCGGCAATCGATCGAGCTTTAAAAGCTAAGGAGGAAGCCGTCAATCCTTCACAAATCGCTGGAGGAGAGGGGCCAGCACCAGACCCGTCTCCTCCAAAACCAGAGCAGCTCGGAGGAAAAGGTTAAATAAATTAATTATTAACTGATTTAACCTCTACTATATAAGACGGAAGTTATCTATTATGTCTAAAGATTTATTGAAACCGCTCCTGTGTCCTAGTGGCGATGTTGACATGCCCAAAAGTAAAATTTTTGGGATAATTGGTGGGACTGTGGAGACACCAGAGCTAGTTTATCTCGATGAAGTTAAACCCATTCCACCAGAACTATTAACCATTGATTCACCTGTCAAACCTTCAGAAATCTTTCGGATTGCGGCTAATTGTATCGAATGCAGATGCAAGCATTTTGATGGGGCTGAATGTCGTCTGGTAGAGCGAATTGTCGGTCGATTACCCGCAGTAGTAGAAACTATTCCTGACTGTGCAATTCGCGATCGTTGTCGCTGGTGGAATCAAGAGGGAGAAGCAGCGTGTTTCCGCTGCTCGCAAATAGTTCGGGAAAATTATACTAGCTCCGATCTATTAACCTATGTTATTAGTGGGGAAGCTTAATTTCCATGACGTTTTTGATGCCATTGCCAAGCATGGGCAATAATATTTTGCAGATCGGGATATGTTGGTTTCCAACCCAAAACCGATCGGACTCGATCGCTACTACCGACTAAAATAGAAGGATCGCCCGCACGTCTATCTCCATATACGACTTTAATTTCTTTCCCCGTTACCTGTTTGGCTGTTTCGATGACTTCTCGCACCGAGAAACCATTCCCATTCCCCAAATTGAATACCTGACTTTCTCCACCTTCGAGCAGATATTTCAAGCCTAGAACATGGGCGGCGGCTAAATCGTGGACGTGGATATAGTCTCGAATACAGGTACCATCAGGAGTCGGATAGTCGGTACCATAGACAGAAATATGTTCTCGCTTGCCTAATGCTGTTAACAAGATCAGGGGAATCAGATGAGTTTCGGGTGTATGATCTTCCCCCAATCTGCCACTAGGATCGGCTCCAGCCGCATTGAAATAGCGAAACCGTACCGATTTCAATCCGTGAGCAGTATCGAAGTCTGAGAGGATATTTTCGACCATCAGCTTGCTGCTAGCATAGGGGCTAATGGGTGCAAATGGGTGTTCTTCGACGATGGGGGTATATTGAGGAATCCCGTATACAGCCGAAGTGGAAGAAAAGACGAATTTATTCACTCCAGCGGCTGTCATCGCTTCGAGCAGATTGAGACTACCGACGACATTGTTCTGATAATACATGCCTGGTTCGGCGACAGATTCACCCACAGCGATATAGGCGGCGAAGTGCATGACAGCATCGATTTTGTGGGTAGCAAAGACTCGATCGATCGAAGCTCTATCTCTGGTATCTCCTTTGACCAACTCTACACCCAATACTGTCTCGACAAGTTCTTGATGCCCATATTCTAGGTTATCAAAAATCAGTACCTCATAGCCCGCCTCTTTCAGTGCTAACACCGCATGGGAGCCAATATATCCCGCTCCACCCGTAACCAAAATTGTTGACTTAGGTTCTGACATCTATAAATCTACTGCCCAAACAAACGATCTTCGCTAGTGTACCCTTTGGGAGGGTGGATAGTGGATAGTAAATAGTGAGTAGCTAGAAAAAAATCCCCCACACTCTCAATCCGGTAAGCGCGGGAGTCGCAAGCTTCTGCGTAGGCAGAGGCTACTCCAACGCTAACGGTTAGCATAATCGCTAGCATTATATTAGTCCGCGTAGGCGGACTTTGCATCACTAGCCCCGATTTTAATCGGTGGCGAACCGAGTATTTCCCCACACTCTCCCCACAACATCATGGAAATCATCCGCATTCCCGTACTATCAGACAACTATATCTTTTTGATGGTAGATGTCGATCGACAAATTGCCGCAGTAGTAGATCCCGCCGAAGCCGCTCCGGTATTGGCAGAATTAACCCGCCAACAGCTCAAACTAGTCGCAATTTTCAATACCCATCACCACGGAGATCATGTGGGTGGAAACAAAGAATTAATCGCCGCATTTCCTGAAGTTTGTGTGTATGGCGGCGCAGAAGATCGAGGGAGAATTCCCGGACAGCAGGTATATTTAGAAGATGGCGATCGAGTATTATTCGGCGACAGACAAGCTGATGTATTATTTATCCCTGGACATACTCGCGCCCACATTGCTTATTATTTTCCCCCAGTAGCTGACGAACCAGGCGAACTATTCTGTGGGGATACAATTTTTGCAGGCGGTTGTGGTCGATTATTTGAAGGTACCCCAGCCCAGATGGTATCATCTATGACCAAGATGCGCCAACTTCCTGATAATACCCGGATTTGGTGCGCTCATGAGTATACATTAGGCAATCTGAAATTTGCTGTCACCATTGAGCCAAGTAATTCAGAACTTCAACAAAGACTGATCGACGTAATCACCGCACGGAATAATTCCATTCCCACTGTACCTACCAACTTGGGTGTAGAAAAACGTACCAATCCCTTCCTCCGTTGGGATGTACCCGCACTCCAAAGCAGTGTAGATAGTCACGATGGAGTTGAGACATTCGCCCGAATTCGCGGACGCAAAGACCAATTTTAACTGATTTTGGATTTTGGATTCCCCCTCTACTCCCCTCGTGGGTACCTGTAGGGGTGCCCCTCGTGGGTACCCAAGGGTTGAAGAATTAATACTCCTAACAACTCAGTCCGCGTAGGCGGACTTTGCATCACGAGCAAGGATTTCAATCGGTGGCTAACCGAACCGGATTGTCTCCACTGTTCGGTTTTACACCTCGATCGAATTCTCAAGATCCGTTAATCTCGAAGGAAGACTCTACCGATTGGGTGAATTGTGGTCAGAAAATGGTTGCTCCCTACTTTAAGCGAAATACTAGCCAAAGCCGAATCGACAGGTATCGATTTACTCGTACCTGAATTGAGCCAACTAGATTCCCCATCTCATACCGATGTTCGCTCTGAAACACTCCGCGCTCGTCAAACGGCAAAATTAAAAGCTGAAAGTCAATGGCAAAGCGCGATTGCTGCTGTCGAATCTTTACTACTTCAAGTCTTACCCAGTCCACTAGGCTTGGCAGATATGAGCGAAGAGACAGTTATCGAAGGCTTGTTGATAACTGCACCACTGCCAATTTTTAGCCATCCCGCCATTGTCTCACAGCTCCAAACGATCGCATTTACCACCCTTCACCCCCAACAGCTTCAACTAGCTCCCTGCAATTTTACTCAACCATCTACACATACCCAAATTCAGCCTCAACAATTTCCTCACTTTCCGATCGATTTACTCCCCTCAGATCCCCTAGTTGACGAACGTTTTTGCCTCATTTTTACCAATAGCTTTAGCCTGGTAGTCGTACTAGGCGAAGAAAATGGCAACCTCCGCTGTCAATTTTCCTTCGATCCTCAAGATCTGAAAATTATCTGGCAATCCTTACGGGGTCGGATGATGCTGACAGCACCACACCAATTATCTTATCTAGATGAACTTACCGCCAGATTTGCCCCGATCGAGCCTAATTATCGATGGGTGATGGCATTTAGTCAATATCTGCTCCAACACCAACCTGCGACGATTTTAGCCCCCACTCAGCCGACATTTACCCAGACGCACAGATGCGAATCTCCCGCCAAACCCGCCGTCGATGTCGAACTCCTCCAAGCACTCACCCACGAAATCCGCACTCCCCTAACTACCATCCGCACGATGACACGGCTATTGCTACGTCAGCCAGATTTAGCCCCAAAAGTACTCAAACGCTTGGGTGCGATCGATCGAGAATGTACCGAGCAAATCAACCGCATGGAGCTAATTTTTAGTGCAGTAGAATTATCCACCGATCGAGCGTCCCAAACTGTACCTTTGACTACAATGTCGATCGGACAACTCCTAGAACAAAGTTTACCCCATTGGCAACTACAAGCCGAACGTCGTAACCTCCATCTCACCGTCGATATTCCCCACCTACTCCCCGCCGTTGTCAGCAATCCTACCATTCTCGATCGAGTCTTGACTGGAGTCGTCGAAAGCTTCACCCGCAATCTTCCCTCTGGTAGCCACATCCAAGTTGAAGTTTCCCCCGTCGGCGATAGATTGAAACTCCAACTCCAATCCCAATCGGAATCCAGCGAATACCCCTCAACTCCAACTACCAGCTACCATTCCAACTGCAAAAGTAGTGCCTATGCGATCGGCGAATTACTCACTTTCCAACCAGAGACAGGAAATCTTAGTCTCAATATGAGCGTCACCAAAAATCTATTCCAACTCCTCGGTGGTAAACTCATCATCCGCCAACATCCCCAACAAGGCGAAATATTGACAATTTTCCTCCCACTCTCGATGATTAGTCATGGGTAAGGATTTTGGATTTTGGATTTTGGATTACCGATCGAGCAATTCTACCCTCCTACCCTCCTACCCTCCCACCCTCCCACCCTCCCACCCCTGACCATGCCTTGGTTTGTTAAAATTGAAACTGGAATAGTACCGAAAGCAGAATTCGATCGACACATACCCGCTCACAAAGCCTATGTGCAAGATTTAATCGATCGAGGATATCATGCCAAAACTGGCTACTGGGGAGAATTTGGTGGTGGGATGATGTTATTTCAAGCCGATTCCCTCGCCGAGGCGCAAAAGATTGTCGCCGCAGATCCATTGGTACAAAATCACTGTGTCACCTATCAATTGCATGAGTGGCGCATTGTTCTGGGTGATGGAAATGAGTTCAAAAAACTTCCGCTGTAATTAAAAAATATGCTGTGAGAACATAAAGTATTCGCGCAGATCGAATAACTGTGTTATATTAAAGTAGATCTGGCCCCACGCGGTCGCAACGCCCAAACCTTGTCAGAACCGGAAGGTAGCAGCAATAGGGATGCTTGTAACAGGCGTGGAATCCGGGTCATAAAACTTTAAGTATATGAATACGGTCAAACCGCACTCTACATATCGGCAAGCCGTACTCGATCGCCACTAGTATTATGCCAGTCAGAGCAAGTATCCTAGAGAATGGATAGCTCGATAATAATAACCATCACTGGAGTTGACTATGGCTGGTCTAAGCGATATCGTCCAAAAAGCATTTTACCTTGGGATTGGCTTGGCTGCTTCTGCTGGCGAGCAAGCTGGTGAGAAAATGTCAGTACTTAGAGTACAGGCGCAAAAGCTTGCTGATGAAATGGTAGCCAAAGGCGAACTTACTACCGACGAGGCGCGAAAAATGGTAGACGATATGATAAAGTCTGCCCAACAGCCGAATTTGAACCAGTCAGAAGGTAGTACTTCCGATCGACCCAAAAAGAACACCGAGCCACGTCGCATCGAAATCGTCTCTGATGGTGAAACAGCTCCGCCAACTGATGATATCAGTGCGATGAAGAAGCAGGTGGAAGCTTTGCAAGAAGAACTAAAGCGGATGAAGAAGTAGATCGCCAAGATTTATTAGCTTACCAGCTTCATCGATCGGAATTTGGGTATTTACGGCTAGTCGATAAAAATGATTGAATCTAGCTGGATTTACCCAATCTGGTAAAGTATCCTGCCGTTGCTGGTTAAATATTTGCTGGAATTTAGCTGTAGTTGCTCCGGTGAGAGAATCACGGGTGGGAACTATACAGCGTTGACAAGGATTTATACCTTGAAATCGGACATCTCCGAGTCGAAAATCAACTGTTGCTCCGGGTGCTGCAAATAATCTATCCTCCCAAAAAGCGGGAACTCCACCCAACTCTAGATTGGTTCTAAATCTCCGGCGCACTTCATCCAAATTTAGATCGGGAAACCAGGTACAAATCGTCTCTAAGGTCATTGTACTGACGATCGTCGGCCCATACGCATCTGGATCGTCTGGAAAGCCATTAACAGCATTTTCGATGAGGCTGACGGGAAACCCGAAAAATTTACTCAACCATTCGGCTAGTGCTGGGAGTTCGGTATGGAGAGAGAACCTATGAGTAATATTATTATCGTTGGCGTGGATGTCGATCGACCCCATGTTGAGATCGAATTGGCTGCATAACTGCTGAATTTTGAAGGTACGCTTCGCATTAACAATTTTATCATCTGCATCGACGATCGCCCAACGTCGATCGAACATTAGTGCTCCACCCGCAGAAATTTTCGCACTATTTACCACTACTCCATCCAATGATTTAATTGGATAGATCGTAATTTGATTCAAGGTTGGCTGGATTTGAGTGGACATATCAGACATCATCAATAATCTTGATTCGATCTAGCGATCGAATTTTAGTTTATTTACTAGCTTGTTTTTGGCAGTAGTAATAATAAGCAACATAAACAAACGCTAACATTTGAAGAGGGGCTAAAAATAACATCTCTCGATAGAGTATATTGAGATCGGATCCTGCTATATTTGGAAAATACAATGCACTCGAACTAGCAAGAATCGCCAAACCCATTAATTTGAATTTGCTATTCACGATCTATCTCCTAGAGCCGATCTGTAGGAATAAGACGAGTAATTCGGAGCAAATAATATCCGAAAAAAACGATCGTTACTGATAATTGAAGGTCTCGTCGAGTTAGCCATTTGAGATAAAATGCCTGCAAAGTATGTCCAGATAGTAATTCAAAAAATGAATGAATTAAGGCTAGTCCAGAACTAAAAAAGAGTAATGGGCCAAATAAATGATAATCGATCGCCGATTGCCAATTACCATGAGCAATTGCTATAAACGATCGAGTCATTCCACAACTCGGACAAATTACTCTTGTCCAATATCGGATCGGGCAAGAGATCGAAATCTGATGGTATTCCCTAGTATATAAATAACTTCCAGATATTGGAACGAGGCAGAGTCCGAGTATAATATACCGGACAATCCGGGATTTTCTAGATAGTCGTTTGACTGATTTTATAGCCAACCTTTCTTGTTTGTGATATATGTATTGATGAAGTCTTCATCAGTTTTAGTCAAGTAAATAATACCCTCGGCTAAACCGATTGGGCCTGTTATCATTATACCGAAACCACAAGTTAGTACTGTAGATAGTAACATTATTAATCCTTCAGTAGTATATCCAAGGACAAATTTATGAATTCCCAAACTTCCGATCATAATGGCACATATTCCAGCCGCTATTTTCTTGCTTGCATCAGGTTGTCTATCTTGCATAAGTTTGACTCACTCCTATTTTTTACGGTCGTCTGAGATTACTATATATGATATAGTAATCTCAGCTTAGAATATTTATACATTATCTTACTTAGATCGATTCAGGGTTAAGTTTAAGTTAAGGTTTAACATGTTATTTACGAGGTATCGCGATCGGCAAAAGGCTACTATTATTATTTTCAATTGTCTTTTGGACGCGAGTAGCAGTTTCTTCTGGTTTTCCACCAAGTGGGAAAATTAGTACGCTCTTAACTCTGGGATTATCAATTAACTCTTTTAATCGGGGAAGTTGGTTGTCGGTAATTGCAACGCCGTGATATTTGACGACGTAGTTTAATTCGTCTTTGAAATTCTTCTCGTTATAGTTTTGGATAAAGATTCGATCGACTTTCCAATTTTCTAGATCTGCTGCAAAATAACGTTTTGCCCAATAGGGATTGTGATGACAGATATCGAAGCTAACGGCAGGATTGGCAGCTTTCATTTCTGAGATCATTTCTCGAACGAATTTAGTCAAACTAGCTGTGCGATTTATTTGTCCTGGCAATTCTGCATGATAGCCTAAATAGTCATCCCATTGGACTGCATCGATTTTGGGATATTTAGTCACAAATTCTGCTAACATCTTCTTAAAGATATTAGCCACTTCCGGTACTTCGACATCCAAGACATAATGATCGACTTTAAAATAAGTTTTATCGACTCCAGGTACTAGCCACTTTTTAGCCACCGCCATCGCGAAGATCGGACTATTTTTGTCGATCTTAATTCCCTTCTCAAAATAAGCATGAACCTGCATTCCCTGCTTATGTGCTTCATCGATCGTCCATTCCAACCAACGATCTTCAAATAAGTTGGGACAACTTTTGGCACCCAACAGTTGCTGCATCACTTCGCTATTATACATCGTGCAACCATTACCCCACACTCCATGAATAATTGTATTTATTCCTTGAGCACGATAGTAACGTACCCTTTGCCTAATTGTTTCTTCACTAGCATTATTAGTGATTTGATAGCGACTGAGATAAATACCCCGAATCGCTTTTTTGTCCCAGTTACTATTTGAGCTGACTGGTTGGGGTGAATTTTTGAGTGGAGGTTTTTTAGCGATTTCAACTGGTGCAGTAATAGGATCTGCTGCTATACTAGGCTCGATCGATGTTGGTATAGCAGCCGCTTTATCTAAAGTCTTCGCCTCCATGGTTGGCATTCTTGCGGTATTCGCTGGTTGAAAGTTGGGTAAGAATTTAGCAACCAGATTGATATTACCTTGATGAATCAACCACCAATAACTACCGCCGAGGATAGCTAAAATTAGCGAGAGTGGTATTCTCGAACAGCCAGCACCTTGCTTTTGATTTTTATCGCTCTTCATGAGTTATGTCAGATGGTTGTGACTGGCTTTTAAATCCTTGACCCAAACTACATAGAGCTTACCCTCAATTCCGTAAGTTTCAACATCCGAACTGGATATTCCAGTTAGGGGTATCTATCAATATTTTTAGAATTTATCGATGCTTATTTGCCTAAACCCATCCCTACAGGTTAATTGGATCGTAATTAATTACTTCAAATAAGCAATCGTCACACCACCGCCACCATCTTTATCACCAGCTAATTCGTATCGATCGACTTGAGGATGATAGGTCAAAAATTCATGCACTCCCTCGCGGAGTTTCCCAGTACCTTTACCGTGGATCACCCACATGATACCAGACTCATAAGCTTTGCCGATCGCCCGTTCGATTTCAGCTTCGGCATTCATCACCCTTTGCCCACGAATATCAACGGTATTTTTTGAGGTACGGATGGCGACGACTGGTACGCTGGGGTTAGCTTTAGCACTCCCCTGGGTTTTGGCGGCGGAAGTCTTTTTGGCTGGTGGCGTAGCTTTTTCGCCAGTGAGGGATTCGATGTCAACGAGGGCGACATTCATTTTCATGATCCCAAATTTGACATTGAGATTGCCATTATCGTCAACGGTGCTGAGGACTTCGGCGGTTTGGGCTAATTTGGGGATACGGATTCTGTCACCAACCTGTGGATTGAACCCTGGCAGAGGCTTAGGGGTGGCTTTAGCTGACAAACGCTGGTTGGAGACGCGATCGAGTCCGTCGGTGGCTTCACGGGCAGCCTGGGCAGTCTGTGGCCCTTGTTGGAGTTGGCGGATGACTTGCGCGATTTCTCCCTTGGCTTCGAGGATGGCGGCGGCGACTGCGCGCTCTTGGTTGGCTTTGAGTTCTTGCTCTCGCTCTTGCAATAGGGCGGCTTTTTGCGAAACTTCATAGTAAAATCTCTCCGCCTGTTTTAGGATGGTGGCGGCTTCATTGGCTTTGGTTTCTTGACTGCGCCGTTGAGCTTCTAATCCAGCAATTACCTCGTTTACTTCCTGAGAAGTACCAGATGCTAAATGGGATCTAGCATCGTCAATAATATTTGAGTCTAACCCCAATCGCCCAGCGATCGCCAGGGCATTCGATCGACCCGGAATTCCCCACAACAGCCGATAAGTCGGCGATAAACTCACATCATCAAATTCGACAGACGCATTCTCAAATCGCTCGTCTTGATATTTGAGAGCTTTCAATTCTCCATAGTGGGTACTGGCGATCGTCAACATCGCTCGATCGGCCAAGTGATGTAATAATGCGATCGCCAGTGCGCTACCCTCGGTAGGATCCGTGCCTGCACCGACTTCATCGAGGATGATGAGGGAGGAGGGGGAGAGGGGGGGACTGGGGGACTGGGAGACTGGGGGAGCATCTTCTATGTCCCCACTAGTCTCCGGCTCCCCTCCTTCGAGCAGGGGCTGGGGGTGGGTATCCGGTGCAATTGCCGCCAAAATCCGTCCAATCCGCCGAATATGTCCCGAAAAAGTGGAGAGACTCTGTTGGAGCGATTGTTCGTCGCCGATGTCTGCCAAAATTAGGTCGAACCAGGGAATCTCAACTGGCTCTCGTGCGGGGATAAATAGCCCCACCTTGGCCATCAAAGCGACGATCGCAAGGGTTTTGAGGGTGACAGTTTTACCGCCTGTATTGGGGCCAGTAATAGTGACTACGCGGATGTCTGGACGGATGGAGAGATCGATCGGTACTACTTCTGGCCCTTCTTCATGTCGGTGTTGCCAGATGAGTAAGGGGTGACGCAATCCTCTGAGGGTGATATATTCTTGGGCAGATCGATCGATTAATCGGGGTGGATTGGCTTCTAACCACAGGCTATATCTAGCTTTGGCGGTGGCTAGATCGATCGTCGTCGCCATAGCCAGGAGATGTTCTAGATCTTCTTGAACCTCAGTCACTTTGCTGGTGAGGGCGATTAATACTGCTTCGATTTCTCGTTGCTCTTGGCGTTGAAGTTGACGGAGTTGGTTCCCTAGATTGATGATACTTTGCGGTTCGACATATAAGGTCGAACCACTGCCAGATGTATCGTGGACTACGCCAGGAATTGCTTCTTTGTGGGATGCTTTGACAGGGATGACAAATCTGTCGCCGCGTTGAGTTATCAGCGGTTGTTGGATCGCATTGGACTGACGCTGAATCAGACTATTAAGCTGTTTGTAGATTCGATCGCGGAGTCCCTTCAACTGTACCCGTACTCCTGCCAGTTTATCACTCGATCGATCGGTTACGTCACCGCGATCGTCGATACAATGATAAATCTGCTGTTCCAATTCTGGATACGTCCGCACGTCGGCTACTAGAGCCTGCAAAACCGGAATATTTTCCTGACTTTCGATCGTGCGCCGCAGTTTCCGCATCCCCGCCAGAGTAGTAGCGAGATCGTGCAATTCTTTCCCAGATAACATCCCCTGCACCGACGCACGCTCTAGGGCATCACCACAATCCTCAATCCCATCAAAAGACAACCCACCAACTATCTGAGTCTCTAACTGATAAACTTCCTTAGTTTGAGCCAGCAAATTGAAACTCACACTCGGCTCATTGGGCACCACCAAACGTTTTGCCGCAATTTGACCTAATTTTGTCGCGGCAAATGTTGACACCTGCTGACACAACCGCGACCATTCTAATAATTCTAACGTTTCTGCCTGGATCGTCACGGGGATTTTGGATTTTGGATTTTGGATTTTGGATTTTGGATTTTGGATTTTGGATTGGCTCTCCTAAAAATGAGAAGTTAGGATCTCGAATCCTTAACTCTTTGCGCCTCTGGGGTTTGGAAATCTTGGAAATCATTTAAGATCGCCATATTTCTTTGACTCAAAGTCAACGACTAGAAATAACCAGAGTTATTACGGATTGCCATAACGACCATTATAGATGCTGAATATCTAGCAGATTAGATCCTCCGAGCGGATTTCTAGCTTGGAACTTTCTAACTAGTTCCTTACGTCCCTACACTTGAGCAAAAACTTGCCGAAATAAACGTTACGGATCCAACTCATAACGCGAAACTTTGAGGTGAGGGCATCAGGAAAAAGCATGACTGGATTGAGGTTTGCAGCTTTTTAAATTATTCTGACAGCCCTCACAATCTCACCATCTACCCTTTAATATCTACCCCATCATGAAAACATATCTAAAAATCTGGAGTTGGGCAATCTTGGGCGTAATGCTCGCTAGCACAACCGCTGGAGCGCAAGCTGGCCCCCCTACACCCAAAACCAGTGTCCCATCTGGTGGCGCAGAAGCTCGTTTTGTTTGCGAATCATTTAATAGTCAGTATATAGTTACATATCGTCCGGTCGATCGAGCTGGAGACAAGTATCCTTGGGCGGTTCCTACTACGATGGGTAGCTGGGATGCTTCCAAACGTTGTACCGAAATCGCCCGTCGCTTGGAAGACTATCGCAAAGATGGCTTGCAAGAACTGCGTACGGATGTCAAAAATAATTATGATACCGTCTGTGTTACCACGGAAAGAGATAGTGAATGCCGGATTGTTTTCACCGTGCCAAAAGGTCAAGATGCACTTGAAACCAGAGATGCAGTATTTAGCAATCTCTCGATGGCAGATAGCGGGCAACAAACTACAGGGGTCAGCACATTTGTCCCAGGTGGCAATTCAAATAATATCCCAGGTGTTGGATCGATCCGTGGCAATACACCTACTCCTTCGCCTCAACCTAAAAGTAGTATCAATCTTCGCCCTTTCCTTTCCGTCAATGACGGCGGTACAGCAGCCGGATTGAGTCGTCTGACGATAATTACCCCCACCACAAGTCCCACCCCCACAAGTCCCACAAGTCCCACTACCCCCGCCGCCACCACCAAAAAAGTCAGCACCCCAGCGAAAATAAAACCCAACAACACCAAAATGTTAAATCCCGATAGGTTCCGCTAAAAAAAGATGGGGAGTGTGGGGATGTAAGCGGAAAGCTTTCCTCATCTGCCATCATCCTCCCCACCCGACTCCTGACATCGAAACATATAACCCTAGAAAAAAAACTGTCAAAAGCAACCAAATATTGCAACAGGTTTGCTAGGCTTAGTTAAATATGTTTCTTGGAGCAAATCGGATCTGTCGTGGATATTCAAATTGGGAAAGGGAAGATGGCTCGGAGAGCCTACGGGTTTGATGAAATAGCCCTAGTGCCGAGCGGTAAGACACTAGACCCCAGTTTGGCAGATACTAGCTGGCAAATTGGCGGCGTAAAACGTGAAATCCCGATTATTGCGAGTGCAATGGATGGGGTCGTAGATGTTCAGATGGCAATAGAGTTGTCGAAACTCGGAGCGTTGGGCGTACTCAATCTAGAAGGAATTCAAACTCGTTACGAAGATCCCAATCCTATTCTCGATCGAATTGCCGCAGTTGGGAACGATGGATTTGTCACCTTGATGCAGGAACTATATGCCGAACCCATCAAGCCACACTTAATCGAACAAAGGATTGCCGAAATCAAAGCAGGCGGAGGAATTGCCGCAGTTAGTGCGACACCCGCAGGTGCAGCCAGATTTGGCGCGAGCGTTGCCAAAGCAGGCGCAGATTTATTCTTTATCCAAGCAACCGTCGTCTCCACCGAATTTTTAGCACCAGAGGGGATCGAACCCCTCAACCTGGCTAAATTCTGTGCAGAAATGCCCATGCCAGTAATTTTGGGCAACTGTGTCACCTACGATATCACCCTCGAATTGATGCAGGCAGGAGCCGCCGCAGTCCTAGTTGGCATCGGCCCAGGAGCCGCTTGTACCTCCCGTGGTGTCTTGGGTGTTGGCGTGCCTCAAGCTACCGCCGTAGCCGATTGTGCCGCCGCACGAGATGACTTTTTCAAAGAGACTGGTAAATATATTCCCGTCATCGCTGACGGTGGTTTAGTTACTGGTGGCGATATCTGCAAATGTATCGCCTGCGGTGCTGATGGGGTGATGATTGGTTCTCCCTTTGCCCGTGCTGCTGAAGCACCAGGGCGCGGCTTCCACTGGGGCATGGCGACTCCTAGCCCCGTATTGCCCAGAGGTACCCGCATCAAAGTCGGCACCACTGGCAGTCTAGAGCAAATCCTCCGAGGTCCTGCCAAATTGGATGATGGCACTCATAATCTTTTGGGCGCGCTCAAAACCAGTATGGGTACCCTGGGTGCCAAAACGGTTAAGGATATGCAGAAAGTAGACGTAGTAATTGCCCCATCACTACTCACCGAAGGCAAAGTGTATCAAAAAGCACAGCAGTTAGGCATGGGTAAATAACCAAATTAATTGTGTTCGCTATGGCATAATGACCGATCGATCTCCCCCCGCGATCGATCGTCCTGTTACAATTAGGATAACGGAGGCTTGATGTCTTCGTTCACTCCTCACACCACTTTCCGCTTGAGACACCTAACCGTGTCTTGAGCGGTTCCTTTTTTATGGGGATTTTGGATTTTGGATTTTGGATTGAGGATTGAGGAAATAATACATTCCCAGTCTCCCAGTCTCCCAGTCCCCCAGTCCCCCTATGACTTCATAGCCGATCGAAGCCGATCGCTGGTAAAGTAAGTAAGATGGGGAGCTTAGATAAGCGAAATTTTAATATGAAAGCTATGATTCTGGCTGCCGGAAAAGGCACCCGCGTTCGTCCGATTACCTACACCATCCCCAAACCACTCATTCCCATCCTGCACAAACCAGTGATGGAATTTTTGGTAGACTTGCTCAAAGCACATAATTGCACCGAAATTATGGTCAATGTCAGTCACCTCGCCAAAGAAATCGAAAGTTATTTTCACGATGGGCAAAGATTCGGCGTGCAAATTGCCTATTCTTTTGAGGGTACGATTCGCGAAGATGGAGAGCTAGAGGGAAAAGCATTGGGTTCGGCTGGCGGGATGCGACAGATTCAAGACTTTAATCCTTTCTTTAATGATACCTTTGTGGTACTATGTGGCGATGCACTGATAGATTTGGATCTCACCGCAGCAGTCAAGTGGCATAAGGAAAAAAAATCTCTCGCTACTGTGGTGATGAAGTCTGTTCGCCGCGACGAGGTTTCTAGTTACGGTGTGGTCGTTACGGATGAAGACGGCAAAATCAAAGCATTCCAAGAAAAGCCGACCATCGAAGAAGCTCTCAGTACTGATATAAATACTGGTATTTATATCTTTGAACCAGAAATATTTGACTATATCCCTGCTGGTCAAGAATATGATATTGGTGGCGATTTATTTCCCAAGTTAGTAGAATTAGGCGCACCTTTTTATGGCATAGCGATGGATTTTCAATGGGTGGATATTGGGAAGGTGCCCGACTATTGGCAAGCAATTCGGAGTGTATTGATGGGTGAGGTCAAAAATGTCCCCATTCCCGGACATCAAGTCGCACCAGGAATTTATACCGGAATTAATGTCGCGGTAAATTGGGATAAAGTAGATATTACTGGGCCAGTATACATTGGTGGGATGACCAAAATCGAAGATGGTGCCAAGATTACTGGCCCAACAATGATTGGGCGTAACTGCCATATTTGTAAAGATACTCACATCGATAATAGCGTAATTTTTGAATATTCGCGGATTGCTGCTGGAGTAACTTTATCTGATAAGTTAGTATTCGGCCGCTATTGTGTAGATAAAAATGGTTCGACGATCGATGTTCAAGCTTCATCATTGGACTGGTTGATTACCGATACTCGTCAACCGATCGAAAGCATTCCAAATATATCACCATTAGCCTCCAAGTCTGTCGCCCAAATTTTCGACGGAGAAGCAAATTCAGTCACGGATACTTCCTTATAAATTATATCGGCTGTTGAAATAATCCCGATTCTGTGATTTTTCATCATATGTCACCTGTTCCCATCTAAAAAGATAGATGGTGGGTATTATCCACTATCTATCTTTATTTTTTAGAAAGAATGTGATTCATTTGATATGGTATATCCCGATCGTGAATTTACTAGCTCTAGTATATTAGCTAGACGTTGATAAAAAGTGATTAGTTCATCTTGAATTTCTGGAGTGGCAATAGCAACATCCCCATCATCTAAATTTTCAGGTGGTGATGTCTTGGGAAACATATTATATCTTCGGTTGAATACCTCATGTTTTCGTGACTCTGCGAGCAATGCAGCAAAAGCTCTCATTCCATAGTAAGTTTCTGGATCGGAGAGAATTATTATTCCATCTTGAACTTGTCGATCGAAAATAGCATACTTCTCTGCTTCTGCTTTTTCAAATTCAGATACTTCATCATTATACCAATGAGTCTCTACACGATATAATATCCAATCTGTTTTGGAGAGATTAGCCAGGTCTTCAAACACCATTTTAGTAATATATGGAAGCAGCTCTGGTTCTAAAATTGATATAGACCTACCATCAGCGATAAATAAATATTTTGTTGGATATTCTGACGATCCATCATTTACTAGATTATGTATAACTTTATTAAAGTCATACCAAATTCCATTAATATTTGAATATTCAGCAATGTTTTCAGAGACTGAGTTTAGCTCATTTATCGAGTCTTGGTAATCTGGGTAACAAAGTAATCTCATAATTATTTCGATTGTCTCTTTGTCGGCTCCTGCGTCATCTTCTGGTAGATTATTGAGATCCTGCTCCGTTAGCGGATAATATCCTTCATCAAAAGATTCGATAGATAAGATCTGTGAATGATGATATTCTTCAGTAAAAGACTCGATAGATAAGATTTTTTGCTTTAGTAGTAGATTAACTCCATCATCTTCTTCATATCGTTCTAAATTGTCATCATCTAGTTCCTCAGTGCTTCCATCGTAAATATACCATTCTGATAAACGACCTGACTGTACTAACTTGAGTGCAGATTCAAGAGAATCGCTATAGCTTTCTTGAATCCATTCCTCATGGTATTTTTTAAATTCATCAGTTTCGATTTTATCGATCGATTCTCTTATCAAGGAAGCTACCAGATCTGGATCTGCACTTTTGTTATAGATGCTTCCGACGATCGGTTGGATCTCTCGGTATTTGTCTAAGTCGAATACTCTAATATAACAGGTGACATCCATCTGAATTCATCCAGCACCATTGACTCCCTTATTATACTCATCGATTAACTTATGTCGATCGCGAAAACTGTTAGCATAGGATCCAAAGCACAGAAATCGATCTCGCCGATTTAGCTAGTTTTATTTTCCGCTGGTTTATTATCGCTATTCGCTGAGTCGCGCCAAGCTTGAACTTTAGCAAGAGT
This sequence comes from Chamaesiphon sp. VAR_4_metabat_408, assembly GCA_031422115.1. Taxonomy (GTDB): domain Bacteria; phylum Cyanobacteriota; class Cyanobacteriia; order Cyanobacteriales; family Chamaesiphonaceae; genus Chamaesiphon. The sequence continues at coordinate 25,432 of JANOPX010000134.1, forward strand.
TGTATCGATCGCATTCCCCACCCACACTTGGATATTATGTCCGAATCTTTGTGCTTTTGGCGGAATCGAATCAGTAAACTCTCTGGTTTTGACACCAGCAGTTTTGAATAATTCTACTGCTTGAGTCTGCCAAGTTTTCTCGTCTCCAGTAGCTGCTACAGGTGCAGATTTAACCGGGTTGACGTTGGCGTAGCCTCTCCTGGGGAGAATCGCGGGTGGTACCGGAATTGGCTCGGCGGGGGTTTTGCTGACTTCAGGTTGCAGCGAGGAAACTATGACTGGATTAGGTGTAGCAATTGGTTGGGGTGTGGGTGTTTCGATTGGCTGGGGATGAGAGATCGCGGCTACGGGGGCTGGTGTCGCCACGGGAGTCGGTTGAGGGATGGAAATGGGTTTGGGGCTGATAATTACTGGCGCAGGTGTTGGTGATGGCAAAGGTTTGGGTTGAGCGATTGCAATCGGTGGTGGCGACTGAATTGGTGCTAAAGTTGGTTCGACGATCGGCGGTGATGGAACGATAATCGGTCGCGGAGTTGGTTCGATGACGACAGGTGGCGTAATAATTGGTGCAGGTGTTGGTATGGGGGTAGATTTGACGACTGGTGGTGCTGGTTCGATAATTGGGGTTGGTGCTGGGGTAGGTTTTGGTAATGGTGCTTTGTAATTTGGATCTACCAAGCTCATGGCTAGAGTAGAGTTGAGTTCGCCCCGAACTAGTTTTGCGAGGGTGTCTTTCGTCCGGGGGTCGTAGGTGACGATCGATACTGTATCATTGTAGACATTGGGGATCGGATTGCCGAGATTGTCTACTAGCTCCAATTTCACCCAATTTTTGCCGAGTTTAAAGCCTTGCAGGTAAATTGGTGCCCATCGATCCAGGATAAACTGTTGACCATTAACTGTCGCGCGAATTCTCCAGTCGGCTAAACCACTATCGCCTTTTTTCGCGACTAGATGGGAAGGTGTATTGCTCAAATAATAATCGAGCATAATTGGTTCTGCACTATATATACCTGTCGGACGACTATATGTGAGCAGTGGTTGTTGGGGATTGGGATTATTTTCGGCGGTTTTGGTGAGAACGTGGAAAGTAGTTTGAGCATACGCACCTTCATTTTTGAAGCTCTCATGCCAAGGGCGAGAGGCAAATACACGTAAACTATGAGTTCCAGCCGCTAAATTTTTAAAAACCAAGGGTTGACTCAGATCGTATACTCCTTGATAAGTCTGTTTGTCGAGAATAACGTGTAAATGATTGCCCAATCCTAGTTCGGGATCTTTGAATATCGGTAAATCGTTGACTTGTAATTTTACAGTGACTCGATCGTCAGCCAGTACTTCATCAGCTTTCGGACTGAGAATCTGAACTTGGGGCTGATATTTTTCAAGGGTGGGGGCTAGTTTGACGATCGCATCGGGGGTATTTACTTCTGACAATGGCCCATCTGTCGTCGCTAGCTTGAGATTAGTAGGGATCGTAGTTGATGAATCGATTGCCGTTGCTGAAGATCTATCACAACTCGTTATACAGATCGCAAGTATCAGTGCTAGACACGATCCCATCAATTTCCACTTCAGATTCGCTCTCAACACCCACACCTCTGCTTGAATACTGAACTTTATCGATCGCCATCGAGAAGGCTTCTGCCCATTTTACTAGGATTAGCCAATCTTTTGACGATTCCGCAAAGCGAAGGCTTCTGCCTTGCAGAATCGCCAATTGTGAAGTTTTACAAATTCAATCTGAGAGATCGGGAATCTCTTTGCCTCAAAACACCTAATTTTCTCACAAATTTAAAATTAACACTTTATGTAGATATGTAAATAAGATCGAGAAATATTATTACTGTCGATCGATCGGATCGATCGATCCAAATTCAATAATCAGTCTCAATTGACCTGCCAGAGCTACTTAAGGACGATTGTTAAATTTTCTTAAAAAAAATGTATTAAGCTTGACTTTGAGCGCGAATGTAACAGAGTGGAATCAATCCAAGCATTTAGGAAGGGGAGTTTGAACTATTGTGAACAAACAGTCAGGTAAGCCGATCCTCAACCTATAATTTGGGAACAGAAGCACTTTTAAATGAATTTGTTTTATTTATCCAAGTGCAGCTCGTAACTTACCCTCTCGACTCGTGCGAGCAATAAGTAACCCGAGCAAGGTTTTTGGCTCCGTTTCACTCAAAAGAGACTCTTGAAAACGGGCATTCCCAATTGGGTACCACCTCGTTCCTTCTTCACAGAGGAGAATCCTCATGACGATTAGTCCCCCGAAGCGGGAGGCAGAAGTAAAAGTAGTCGTTGACAAAGATCCAGTTCCTACTTCTTTCGAGAAGTGGGGTAAACCAGGTCATTTCGATCGCTCCTTAGCTAAAGGCCCAAAGACCACCACTTGGATTTGGAACCTTCATGCCGACGCACATGATTTCGACAGTCAGACAAATGACCTAGAAGACGTTTCACGTAAAATTTTCAGTGCTCACTTTGGACATCTCTCCATCATATTTATATGGTTGAGCGGAATGTACTTCCACGGTGCCCGCTTCTCCAATTATGAAGCGTGGTTGACAAACCCTGCTGGCATCAAACCCAGTGCCCAAGTCGTCTGGTCGATCGTCGGACAAGACATCCTCAACGCCGACGTTGGTGGCGGTTTTCATGGAATTCAAATCACCTCTGGTTTGTTCCAACTTTGGCGAGCATCTGGTTACACCAACTCTACCCAGCTTTATGCTACTGCGATTGGCGGACTCGTCATGGCTGGCTTGATGCTGTTTGCTGGTTGGTTCCACTATCACAAACGCGCTCCCAAACTGGAATGGTTCCAGAATGTAGAGTCGATGATGAACCACCATTTGGCTGGTTTATTGGGTCTAGGTTGTCTGTCTTGGGCAGGTCATCAAATCCACGTTTCTCTACCTATAAATAAATTATTGGATTCTGGTGTCGCACCAAAAGACATCCCCTTACCCCATGAGTTCTTGGATCCTGCCAAGATGGCCGAACTGTATCCCAGTTTTGCCAAAGGTTTGACCCCGTTCTTTACCTTGAACTGGGCTGAATATGCAGACTTCCTCACCTTCAAAGGCGGTCTAAACCCTACTACTGGCGGTCTGTGGTTGTCCGATACGGCTCACCATCATCTAGCTTTGGCTGTGCTATTCATCGTCGCTGGTCATATGTACCGGACGAATTGGGGCATCGGTCACAGTATGAAAGAAATATTAGATACCCATAAAGGGCCATTTACTGGCGAAGGCCATAAAGGGCTATATGAAGTTCTCACCACTTCTTGGCACGCACAACTAGCCATTAACTTGGCAATGTTGGGATCGGTCAGCATCATCGTGGCACAACACATGTATGCAATGCCTCCGTATCCATACCTCGCTACCGACTACGCGACTCAGCTATCGCTATTTACCCACCACATGTGGATTGGCGGCTTCTGTGTTGTCGGTGGAGCTGCTCACGCAGCCATCTTCATGGTTCGTGACTACGATCCTGCTATGAACCAAAACAACCTACTCGATCGGATGTTGCGTCACCGCGATGCAATTATTTCCCATCTGAACTGGGTCTGTTTGTTCCTCGGCTTCCATAGCTTCGGTCTGTACGTCCACAACGACACCATGCAGGCGTTGGGTCGTCCCCAGGATATGTTCTCCGATAAGGCGATTCAGTTGCAACCTGTATTTGCACAGTGGATTCAAGGCTTGCACACCGCTGCTGCTGGTAACACTGCCCCAAATGCACTGCACACTGCTAGTCTAGCTTTCGGTGGCGAAACTCTCGCCGTCAATGGCAAAGTAGCCATGATGCCGATTTTCTTGGGTACAGCGGACTTTATGGTTCACCATATCCACGCTTTCACCATTCATGTCACCGTATTAATTCTCCTCAAAGGTGTCTTGTTTGCCCGTAGCTCCCGGTTAATCCCCGATAAAGCTAGTTTGGGCTTCCGATTCCCTTGTGACGGTCCCGGTCGTGGTGGTACCTGCCAAGTTTCTGGTTGGGATCACGTCTTCCTTGGTCTGTTCTGGATGTACAACTCCATCTCGATAGTAATCTTCCACTTTAGTTGGAAAATGCAATCAGATGTCTGGGGTACTGTAGCTCCTGATGGCACTGTTTCCCACGTTACAGGCGGCAACTTTGCAGAAAGTGCAATTAACATCAATGGTTGGTTGCGTGACTTCTTGTGGGCGCAAGCTTCTCAAGTCATCAACTCCTACGGTTCTGCTCTGTCTGCTTACGGTTTGATCTTCTTGGGCGCGCACTTCATCTGGGCGTTTAGCTTGATGTTCCTATTCAGTGGTCGCGGCTACTGGCAAGAACTGATCGAGTCAATTGTCTGGGCGCACAACAAGCTTAACGTTGGGCCTGCAATTCAGCCTCGCGCTTTGAGCATTATTCAAGGTCGGGCTGTGGGTGTAGCTCACTATCTCCTCGGAGGTATTGCTACTACTTGGGCATTCTTCCTGGCTCGATCGCTCTCGATCTAACAAGGACATGTCTCTTTCGATAGCGGTTAGTATAGGTCAAACTTAACAATCGCTATCGACAGAACCCAGACATCTGGGGTTGGTTACATAATTAATTAATGTCAGACCCGAAGATTGCAACTGTAATTATTTAGTCTGTCAGTGAAATAAACCCGATCGGAAAACTATGGCAACTAAATTCCCTAAATTTAGCCAAGACCTCGCGCAGAATCCGACTACTCAGCGGATTTGGTACGGAATCGCCACCGCACATGACTTTGAAAGCCACGATGGCATGACTGAAGAAAATCTTTACCAAAAGATTTTCGCGACTCACTTCGGTCATCTGGGCATCATCTTCCTCTGGGCATCTGGTAATATCTTCCACGTCGCTTGGCAAGGCAACTTTGAACCCTGGATCAAAGATCCGCTCAATGTCCGTCCGATCGCTCACGCAATTTGGGATCCTCACTTCGGTAAACCTGCAATCGATGCCTTTACCCAAGCTGGTGCCTCCAACCCAGTCAACATCGCCTACTCTGGTGTCTACCAATGGTGGTACACAATCGGTATGCGTACCAATGATGACTTGTATGCTGGTGCTATCGGCTTGCTCCTCCTAGCTTCAGTCATGCTGTTTGCTGGTTGGTTGCACCTTCAACCCAAGTTCCGCCCTAGCTTGTCTTGGTTCAAGAACGCTGAATCTCGCCTCAACCACCATTTATCTGGATTGTTTGGCGTAAGTTCACTCGCTTGGACTGGTCACTTAGTCCACGTTGCCATCCCCGAATCTCGCGGTCAGCACGTCGGTTGGGACAACTTCACTAGTACATTACCTCACCCCGCAGGGTTAACCCCCTTCTTTACAGGCAACTGGGGTGTATATGCAGAAAATCCTGATACCGCTCAACAGATGTTTGGCACCGCCCAAGGTTCTGGTACAGCGATCTTGACTTTCTTGGGTGGTTTCCATCCTCAGACTCAATCCTTGTGGTTGACTGACATGGCTCACCATCACCTAGCGATCGCCGTAATCTTCATCATCGCTGGTCACATGTACCGTACCAACTTCGGTATCGGTCACAGCATCAAGGATATCCTGAATGCTCACAAACCACCTGGTGGACGACTAGGTGCTGGACACACAGGTCTATATGACACTGTAAACAACTCCCTTCACTTCCAACTAGGTCTAGCATTAGCTTCATTGGGTGTAGTCACTTCTTTGGTGGCTCAACACATGTACGCTATGCCTCCTTATGCCTTCTTGGCACAGGATTTCACTACCCAAGCGGCACTTTACACCCATCACCAGTACATCGCTGGATTCTTGATGGTTGGAGCCTTCGCCCACGGTGCGATCTTCTGGGTCCGGGATTACGATCCCGAACAAAACCGCAACAACGTTCTAGCACGGATGCTAGAGCACAAAGAAGCGATTATTTCCCACTTGAGTTGGATATCTCTCTTCCTTGGTTTCCACACCCTCGGTCTCTACGTTCACAATGATGTGGTAGTTGCCTTTGGTACACCTGAGAAACAAATCCTGATCGAGCCAGTATTCGCTCAGTGGATTCAAAGTGCTCACGGTAAAGCACTCTACGGTTTTGATAACCTACTATCCAACGCTGGTAGTTTGGCTTCCACCACCAGTGCAGTTTACCTGCCAGGTTGGTTAGAAGCAATCAACTCTGGTAAGAACTCCTTGTTCCTGACCATCGGCCCTGGTGACTTCTTAGTCCACCATGCGATCGCCCTCGGACTCCACACCACCACCTTGATTTTGGTCAAAGGTGCATTGGATGCTCGCGGTTCCAAATTGATGCCCGACAAGAAAGACTTCGGCTATGCCTTCCCTTGCGATGGCCCCGGTCGTGGTGGTACTTGTGACATCTCCGGTTGGGATTCCTTCTACCTAGCAATGTTCTGGATGCTGAACACTCTAGGTTGGGTTACATTCTACTGGCATTGGAAACACCTCGGTATTTGGCAAGGTAACGTTGCCCAATTTAATGAGTCCTCGACTTATCTAATGGGTTGGTTACGCGATTACCTCTGGCAGAACTCCTCTCAGCTCATCAACGGCTACAACCCCTACGGGATGAACAACTTGTCTGTATGGGCATGGATGTTCCTCTTCGGACACTTAGTCTGGGCGACTGGCTTCATGTTCTTGATTAGCTGGCGCGGTTACTGGCAAGAGTTGATCGAAACTGTTGTCTGGGCACACGAACGTACTCCTCTCGCGAACTTGGTTCGTTGGAAAGACAAGCCCGTTGCTCTCTCGATCGTTCAAGGTCGTGTAATTGGTCTAGCTCACTTCACAGTCGGTTATATCCTCACCTACGCAGCCTTCCTCATCGCCTCTACTGCTGGTAAGTTCGGGTAGCTAATTCCTGAAGTTATTAGTTAAATAAAATCCCTCGTCATCTATTGGCGAGGGATTTTTCATAGGGTATGGAGATGGTGATTCGCCGATATGGTTCGCCGCCGATTGAAATCGGGGCTAGTGATGCAAAGTCCGCCTTCGCGGACTGAGATATGGAGAAGGATTGGGCGTGAATTGACCGATTGTTTGCATAGCCTCTCCCCAGAGAATCGAAATAAACTACTAATTTGTAATAAAACGATCGCACCTGAATTTGTCACTTGGTGCATACTAATTAAGTACAATATCTTACCAGGACGGCATGGAACCTATTAGTGCTACAATCGCAGCAATTGCCACATTATTGATTACTAAGACAGCGGAGAAAACGTTAGAGAAAACGAGTGAGAAACTTAGTGAGGGGCTAGTCAAAAAAATGGGGGCAGCAATCGAGACAATCCGCCACTATGACCCAAAACTACTAATAGAAGATAAACAGGTTATGAAGATAGGCAAAGCAAGACTGGAAAAGATTACCGCCGAGCCGACTGTTGAAGAGTTTTTGAAGGCGGCTGATGCGGAGCCAAATAAGGCATTTCAGGCAAAGTTAGCAGATGACAAGGCTAAAATTGTTGCGGTGATGATAGAAAAGATTGACGTGGAGGAACATCTCGACGGGCAATCGCTAGAACAAAACATTGCACGTACTGGGAGTGAATCGGTGGACGCGACGTTGATGAAGAATGTGAAGGCGAAGAGTATGGATTTGAGAGGTTCGAGACAGACGATTAAGTAAAGCATCACCTCACTGCCCCACCGTTAACCTATCCATCAACTCAGTAGAGTGCGTTAGCGACAGCGTAACGCACCAAAACCCCATCACCCACCCCCAGCGTTAGGATATGAATGACGAGTCAAAGATTAATCAGCAGCTATTGACGAGTAATACTGTTGGGCGAGATCTGAAGGTTGAGAAGATCGAGCAGACGACAATTATTCATCAAGCAGCATCTCTACCTAGATATATTCCCACCTATAGTATCCCCTACCCAGCCTCACCGAATTTTGTTGGGAGCGATGGGGAGCTGGAGCGATTAGTGGGGTTGCACGCATCGCGGCGGATTGTGGCGGTGGTGGGGATGGCGGGTGTGGGAAAGACAGAATTGGCGGTGCAATATGCCCATAAGTATGGGAGAAATTATGGAGGTGGGTGTTATTGGTTAGGGATGCGCGATCGAGTGTTGGCGGATCTGTTGACACAGCATGTCTTGCGGGAGTTTGGGCTAGATTTGCCGCCAGCGATAACTGATAAGCGATCGATCGCTCAGTGGTGTTGGGCACAGTGGGAGCGCAATCTCTCCAACCATAGTCAGGTACTGTTGGTATTGGATAATGTGGATGAGGCGAGTCAAATTGGTGGGATGTTACCTAGCGATGGGCGGTTTCGGCTCTTGGTGACGACTCGCTGCCAAGGTTTGGATGCCACTATCGTCGAACAATACTTGGAGGAGCTGACAGATGCCGCTGCGCTGGAGTTTTTGCGGAAACAGATTGGTGATGTACGGATAGAGCGGGAGTTGGTGCAAGCGAAACGGCTTTGTCATGATTTGCTGGGAAATTTGCCGTTGGGCATCGAGTTGGTGGGGCGTTATTTACACCAGGATGATGAAGTTACTATTGCTGAGTTTACTGCTGATTTGTCCAAAGTTCAGGAGGAACTGGATGGAAAAGATCCTGTAGCAGTATATCCGACGATGAATGCCCAGCGCGGGGTCAAATCGGCATTGGAACTCAGTTGGCAGAAATTAGCACCAGAAACTCAGACAGTTGGGAAGTTATTGGGGTTGTGCGCTCCCAAAGCGATTCCGTGGGGATTGGCAACAAAAATGGCTGAGAGTGCGCTGGTTGCTGAGGCAAAGCTGAAAACAATCCCAAATCCAACTAGCGTACTGCGACAACTAGGCAAGAATCTAGGCAATCTGTGGAAGCGAAAACCAAAAGTCGCACCAACGGCAGCCCCAGCGAGAAAAATCCTAACGGTGAAACAGTCGCGCCAGCAATTAGAGAAATTGTCCCTAATTAAGTGGAATAAAGAGAGCCAAACAACTACCTTACACGCCCTCGTGCGTAAATTTTTCCAGGATCGAGGTCAAAATTCGGACATCCTCACCCAAGTATTTGCTGAGACAATGTTGCAGCGTGCCCGTCAAGCCAGTCAGGATATGACTTTGGAGCAACTAGCAAAGATGAGGGACATCGTACCTCACATCGAGGAAGTGGCACTGCACTACTCCTATCTGCTCTCGGATGATGATTTCGACTGGCCATTTATTGGCGTGGCAAGATTTTATGATAGTCAGGGGTTGTATGCTGCCGCAGAGCCGTGGTATGCCAAGTGTTTGGCAACAGCGGAGCAAAGATTGGGAGCCAATCATCCCGCTACCGCCGCCAGTCTGAATAATCTGGCATACTTCTACAGTTCGATCGGCAAATACGCAGCAGCCGAACCCCTATATGTGCGCGCCCTCCAGATTAGAGAAGAGCAATTGGGAGTCGATCATCCCGCTACCGCCACCAGTCTGAATAATCTGGCAGGATTGTACGATTCGATCGGCAAATACGCAGCCGCTCTACCCCTATATGTGCGCGCCCTCCAGATTCGGGAACAGCAATTGGGAGTCGATCATCCAAGTAACGCCACCAGCCTGAATAATCTGGCAGAATTGTACAGTTCGATCGGCAAATACGCAGCCGCCGAACCCTTATATGTGCGCGCTCTCGATATTTGCGAACAGCAATTGGGTGCCAATCATCCCAGTACCGCCACCAGCCTGAATAATCTGGCAGGATTGTACGATTCGATCGATCGATCCGAGGAAGCCTTACCCCTGTATGCCAGAGCGGTGGAAATTTGCGAACAGGCTCTAGGTTTGGAGCATCCAAGTACCGTGACGATTCGAGAGAATTATGAAATATGTCTTGGGAGTCAGACAGATGCTTGATTAATTCACATCTTTCACCACGAGCCACGATCGCCCTAAGCGGCTCAAGCCCACCACCCCCAATCTTGCAGTAAAATTAAGTATAACTGCTTGCAGTGAGCGGAGTCGAACATGGGTAAAAAGAAAGGAGTGTATTATGAATTGACCCGCAAAACGCTGAGTAAGTCCAAAGATGAAGATGGCAATAGAACACCACAAATTATGTTTGGGGTCGAGTCTAAATTGCCTGAGCATCCATTTTTAGAAGATTGGGGAAACCGATATCAATCAATCTTTCGGACTGCGGTAAACGCATTGCAACATGGCAAAACAGAAGACCAGATCGAGAAATCATTCCAAGGACGATTTGGGATTGGGTGGGCTTGGGCAGACTCAATTGCGAGTAATGCTAACGCTACAATTAAACAACTGCAATCGTCCAAACAGAACTGCATCGAAGCCTTAAAGGTGGATATCGAAATCGGTAAAAAAGCGGCGAGTGAAACCATCACAAAAATGGAATTGCAACTTGATAACCCGACTAAAAAGAATATGTTGGGATTTGCAAAAAGATTAATGGGATTGGAATCGAAAATCAACCGGATTCATCGTCAAGAAACTAAGTTAAACCGACTATTGAGCGAACAGCGTTTACATATTTGCTTTGGTGGTTCTAAGTTAGCTTCTTCACAACATCATCTGGATGAGAACAACTATGATTCAATCGATCGATGGCGTGAGGATTGGCTCAAAAAGCGTTCGGGAAACTTCTATAGTGTTGGAAAAGGTCGTGTTGCTGGCAATAATCCAGTAGCCGGAATTCATTACTTAGAAGATGATTTATTCAAAGTTGTCTTATCTGTTCCTACTTTTTTAAGAGAAGATTATGGTAAGACCGTAGAACTAGAATTTACCTTAGATGGTAAGAGAAAGAGTGATATATTGTATGCGCTAGAAGCGAATAAACCGATTACTGTTAGCTGCTTTCGGCGGGAACATAAAGATGACCAATGGTATATTCATCTATCTTCTTACATCGCAGACATTCCCACGGTTACATCAATGCGAAATGGTTGTTTAGGCATTGACCTTAATGCAAAAACAATCGATGTAATTTACATTAAACCTGATGGCAATCCAGATCGAGCTTTTAAAGGTTTGAGCTTTGAGATTCCAATTGGCACAACTGGGCAAGTCAAATCCCAGCTTAGAGATATTGTCAAAGATATCGTCATTTTAGCCAGTAGTTTAAACTGTTGGATTGCTTGTGAGAATTTAGATTTTACCCAAAAGAAAGCATCACTGAGACATACAGGCTCTAGCGTGGCGGGTCACCCGCCCAGCAGAGATTATAACCGAATGCTTTCAGGTTTTATCTATGATGGCTTTCGTTCGGCACTAGTGGTTAGAGCCGAAAAATATGGGGTCGGGGTCAAGTTTGTATCGGCAGTATATTCGAGCGTAATTGGCATGGTTAAATACATGTCAAAATATGGCTTAAATAGTGCGACCGCCGCAGCAATGACAATTGCACATCCCCAAATATATATTCATGCTAGAAACGATCGAAGGCATATATGAAAATGGGCAAATCCAAATCGATCGACCACCACAGAATATGGGAGATCGATCTCAAGTGCTGGTAACATTCCTCGACTCAAGCAATATCGATCCTGCTAAATTAAGCGAACTAATCGATCGAATCGAAACGATCGCCGGAATTAGTCAAGGGATTGAGGAACTTAACAAGGGACAAACTCGCCCAATTGGTGATTTTATCCACGATATGCAGCGCAAATATGACATTACAGGTTGAGCTAACCCCGATTGCAGAAGCCCAAATAGATCGTACTTATCGATGGTATCGAGAACGGAATCAAGGGCTTTGCAGATCGATGGTTTCGTCAATTGATGAACACAATCTTCACCCTCCAGGAAAAGCCCCATCGATGCAGATTAGCGATCGAACACGAAATTTTTACGGAGGAAGTTTGACAACTTCTGCATGGAAAATCTAAAAATGTTTATAGAGTTCTATTTGTAATTCGAGATTTTAATGTTTATATATTGTATGTAAGGCATAGTTCTCAATCTCCGCTTACGATTGAGGATCTAGAAAATGAGAACTAAAAACCAAGATGAACACCCTCTACAGCAAAATCGATTCTAGACGTATCCCCATCTACTCCATCCAAGATGGTGCCCGTTATTTACGGATTCCAGTTAGTACAATTAGATCCTGGACGATTGGACATAACTATCGAGTAAAAAGTGGCTCCAACTTTTTCGCGCCTATTATTGATATTTCCCCATCTAAACCCTATTTGCTCTCTTTTACCAACCTCGTCGAAATTCATGTCTTACGTGCTATTCGTCAGCATCACAAAATTCAACTCAATCGAGTTAGAGATGCGCTCGATTTTATTGATGAAAGATTTCAAGTAGCTCATCCCCTTGCAACTCAAGCATTTAGTACAGATGGAGTGGATTTATTTGTCGATCGTTATGGAGAATTAATTCAAGCTAGTCAAGTAGAGCGCAATCAATTAAGATTATCAATTAATACACATCTAGAACGGATCGAGCCAGACGATGGGGGACTTGCCATTAAATTGTACCCCTTCACTCGTTCTCATGAAGAAAATAATCCTCGCATTGTGGTTATAGATCCGCGAGTTGCTTTTGGTCGAAGAACGATCGATGGAACGGGAATAGCAACTTCTATCTTAAAAGAACGATATTCTGCTGGAGATTCGATCGATGAATTAGCTATCGACTATAATTGTGAAAGGCTCTCGATCGAAGAAGCAATTAGATGTGAACTATCGTCAATTTCTGCATGACTGAGTTTGAATCTACAACATTTTTCATCGATCGTTGTCTTGGTAATAAGCTGATTGTAGAAACTTTACGAGCCGCAGGTGTCAATGTTGAAATCCATGATGACCATTTTGGCAAAAACACTCAAGATGTCGATTGGATTCCAGCAATTGGCAAAAGAGGATGGGTTATTTTAACTAAAGATGCCAGAATCGGTAAAAACCAAATAGAGCGGCTAGCAGTAGCAGATGCTAGAGTTAAAATGTTCGTGCTAGTTTCTCAAAATCTTTCAGGGGCAGATATGGCAAATATTTTTGTCACAGCTATCCCTGCAATGGAAAAATTTATTGCTCAAAATCTCGCACCCTTCATTGCTAAAGTCGAGCGAGATGGTAAGGTTAAGGCATGGAAAAAAGATTTAGATCTAACGATCGAACTCGATCGTTTTCTCACGTAAATCATTATCGGATAAAATCCGAAGAATTGGCAGTAACATGTTCGGATCGTAGATTACTTGCAATTTTGATTAGTTATTTAAAACTGAAGATAGTGCATCAGTTCACCGATCGATCTACCCGACAATCCCATCCGCTCTTGAAAGTTGACTAAATCGGTAAAATCTCCATGCTGCTCTCGTTGAATCACAATGTCCCGAGCTAATCCTGGTTCGATCTGGGGAATCTGGATCAAGTCAGCAACTGTCGCTTGATTAATTTTTACCTTCGGTAAACCTTCAGATTCATCATAATATTGAAAGCTTAATATCGGTGCCAAACATTGCAGTCGAGCGAGCGGAATATTTAGGGCCGCCGATAGATCGGAGATCGAATAAAAAGGTACTCCAGATTGACTCAATGTTACCAGTTGACGAGCTTGATGGATCGAAATACCTGGAAGCCGAAGCCAATCATCTATACTCGCTTGGTTGACATCGATAGTTATGCCCAGATTGGCAGCCAAAGCGATATCAAACGCTGATTGGAAGCGATAATATGGATCTTCTTGAATGCGCGATCTTAAAGACATTTTAAGCAGAGACTGGACGGTTTGAGTAGGATCGTGAGTCAATGGAGTTTAGGGTGAGTTGGGATCTAGGAAATTCAACGATTACCTCCGGTAGGCTATGCCAACGAATCTTAATCGATGCCTCTGATTTTGCGCGTATTTTCTACTAAACTGAGTGCAAATTGGTCGAGGCGTTCGGCCAGTTTCTCATCTGCAATTTTACCATCAGGAGTGAATGATTTCCAAGCTTGTCCGATCGCAACTTGTTCGGGAATTGCCCAAGCATGAACCCAGCGTAGAATCACGCGCAAATCGTTGAGTGCATTACTATTACTTTGTCCGCCTAAGATAGTAATAAATCCGGCAACTTTACCTGAGAGTTGGTCAAAACTCATTAAATCTAGCGCGTTTTTCAACACGCCGCTGACACTACCATGATATTCTGGCGAGACTAATATTAATCCATCAGCAGAGCTAACGGCATCTTGCATTAATTTTACATCAGGATTGTTTGGATATTCATCGCCACCATTACAGAATGGCAAATCCATTTGTCTCAAATCCAAAATTTTTACTTCTGCACCCAAAGCCTGTACTTTTTGAGCCGCGATTTTCAGAGCCATTTGACTGTAAGATTCAGGTCTCAAGCTACCTGCGATCCCAACAATTTTTACCACGATGGATCTCCCTCGATCGAAAGTTCAGGTTTTGTCAAGCCGAGTTGGGATTGACATTTGTCCGTCAACAATGCTCACAATCTAGATTTAGAGCCTTATCTGAGTTATTATACTCGATCGAGCCATTGACGGCGTTTTTGCTCGAACTCATATTCTGAGATCAAACCATCAGTACGAAGTTTGTCCAATTCGCGGATGGCATCGGCGACACCATTGACAGGATTGCTAACAGCATTGACTATTACTGACTGATTGGGAGTGCCAAGGAATACATTACTATCTTGCGTCAGGTACCAGACTGCTTCGATCGCTGAAGCAATATGGGGAATTGGTGTCCATGATAATAACAAGTATACTAGACCCCACCTTGGTTGTCCGAGATAAAACTTATGAAATCCAGCTACGGGAATAACCATCCCTGCAAAAGCCAAAATCACCGCCAGTTGACGATTTTTTGGTGTAGTGGTATCGAACATTAACGTCTCCTCTAATTCACATCTTGAATAGTAATCGTAGAGGGTTGTACCTATTGATTTTTTCCTCACCCTCATCCCTGACCCCTGACCCCTCATTTACGGTAAACCGCAGTTCTCAGCGGTTCGACACTGACTTAGAATATAAATATGAGCATGTTTGAGTCATGCCCCGCTTGTCAATTTTAACCCTACTACTACTTATTCCGTCATGGGATTTTTTGAGTCTGACATCATCCAACAAGAAGCCAAACAGTTGTTTGAAGATTATCAACATCTGACACAGCTCGGCGGTAGTTATGGTAAATTCGATCGTGAGGGCAAGATTATGTTCATCGATCGAATGGAAACACTACTCGATCGGTATAAAATCTTTATGAAACGCTTTGAATTATCCGACGACTTCATGGCAAAAATGACCGTCGAGCAAATGAATACCCAAATGAGTCAATTTGGTGTCACTCCCCATCAAATGTTCGAGCAAATGAATCTCACCCTCGGCAGAATGAAGCTGGAAATCGATCGGGTGTAGGAGAGTTTGGAGTGAGGAGTTGGGAGTTTGGAGTGAGTAGTCAATATTGCTTATCAATCATTCTGAACCCCCAACTCCCAACTCCCAACCCCCAACTCCTTACTGCCCCGGACGTTTGAACTTTGAGGGCGATTGGAAAAACTCCACGGGTTCATCCTTGAGAGCTTCTTTCATGAAACTCCGCCAGATTGGTGCAGCAAAGGTACCACCCGTCACACCTTGACCGAGAGGGGTAAAGTTGTCCTTACCAATCCATACAGCGGCCGATAGCTGGGGCACGTAGCCCACAAACCAGACATCCCGTTCGCTGGAGGTGGTTCCGGTTTTTCCGGCGACTGGACGACCTAATGCTGCTTCTTTCCCCGAACCTTCATTGACGACCGCTTGGAGCGCGTTATTGATTTGGGCTGCTGCCCAAGGGTTGAGGACTAATGTTGGCTGAGGGGTATTATCTAGTAGAACATTCCCTTCACTGTCGGTAACGCGCAGGATACTAGTAGTCTCAGATGCCCAGCCATTGTTTGCAAAGGTGGCAAAAGCACTAGCCATTTCGATCGGTGTTACGCCGACTGCGCCCAATGGTAAAGACACTACAGGTTCGATCGGACTTTTGATCCCTAGGGTGCGGCAGGTTTGGATCACTTTATCCAATCCTACCTCTTTGCCCATTTTTACGGCTGGTACGTTGGCAGATACGGCTAGTGCTCGGCGAATGCTCATGGCACCAGAATAACCGCCGCCATAGTTGCGGGGTGAATAGAACCCATTACCATCGCGATAACGGACTGGCTCGTCTACAACAGTCGAGTCTGGGGAGAATTTCCCCGTGGCGAATGCGGTGTAGTAAACAAAGGGTTTGAAGGAAGAGCCTGGTTGACGGTTGGCGTAGATAGCCCGGTTAAAGTTACTTTTTTTGTAGTCTACACCACCGACCATCGCCTTGACAAAGTGAGTGCGCGGATCGACCGCGACTAGACTGATTTGATAATCTTTGCGTCCCATGCGCTCGTAAGCATCTTTGACGACCTTTTCTGCCGCCAGTTGGAAGTTGTAATCGATCGTGGTTTGGATTCGCATCCCGCCTTTGCGGACAGTTTCCCTACCAAACCGCTGATTGAGTTCTTCGATAGCGGCATCTGTCACGTAGGGTAGTTTACTACTCTGCCAGGTTTTGATTTTACCAAGCTTGATTTCATAAGCTTCGGCTTTGGCTTTCTCATCGGGTGTAATCCAACCCAGATCTAGCAATCTACCCAGCACTTCACCCTGACGCTTTTTGGCCGCTTTCATATTGGCAAAAGGGCTATATTTTTCAGGCGAGGCAATTAAGCCCGCCATCATGGAGCCTTCAGCTAGGTTGAGATCTGCGGCATGTTTGCCAAAGTAGCTTTGGGAGGCAGTTTCTACCCCGTAGTTATTATGACCCCAGTAAACTTGATTGAGATACATTTCCAGGATTTGGTCTTTCCGAAAAATCTGTTCGAGCCGAATCGATAAAACCGACTCTGCCAACTTTCGATAAATATCTCGCTTCTGGGATAGAAACAAGTTTTTGATCAACTGCATCGTGACTGTCGAACCACCCTCTTTCACTCCACCCCGTTTGAAGTTAGCGACTACAGCGCGACCTACCCCAGAGAGATTGACCCCTTGATGGTAGTAGAAGTGACTATCTTCGATCGCCAGGAGAGAGCGTTTGAGATTGGGCGAAATCCGATTGAGTGGGACAACTTCACGATTGGCTTCGTCATGTAGACTAGCCAATTGCAAACCCTTGACATCATAGATGTAGGTGGTCTCAGTTGGCGCGTAACTTCGGAGTACGCGGACATCCGGTAAGTTGCGGAAGCTAATTGCTAGCCCCACCAATCCTCCAGCGACGAGCGAACTCACCAACATAGTCACACCTAACATGGTACCGCCTGCGATTTGGCCGATACCGCCTGAAAAACCACGCTCTGGCTCGTAGTTATTTGCTTTTGGTCTGGGGTTCTTTTTTTGCAAAGCTTTAGAAGACACTGGAGATCTTTACTGCTCGGATTAATGCGGATCGACATTATTTTAGCATTCGATCGAGGGATATTTCACATACAACCGTAGGATGTTGCCAAAAATCTCACTATTGAAAGGCTATACCATAGCTGTTAGAGTGATACAAGGCTTGGTAATAGCCCAAGTTGCTAGTTATAGTTTTTTAAGATGAGAGGGGTGAGGGGCGAGGGACGAGGGGCGAGGGCATAAACTAGTAATTGCATCGATTCGTTGTGCATATTGGGTTTTCCCTCATCCCGCACCCCTCATCCTTCATCCCTCGCCACCGATCTGAAGAATAACTAGTAACTTACGTCAATAAGGTCGCCAAATCGATGGCTAGATCGACAACAATTGCCACCAAACATTCTAGATCTCGTTTGATTTTCGCCACCTTTATGATTCCGACTGTACCCGTGTCAGCATCCTCGCAGTTCGATTGGCTCTTTCGGGGGGTGAGTGAGATTTTTCCCCACCAGCCCAATTCTACCGACGTGGCTGAAAATCTCACTCAACGACTAGCTCAAACCGAGCGACCATTACGGGTTAAACTTGGTATCGACCCAACTGGTGCAGATATCCATTTAGGGCATAGTATACCCTTGCGGAAGCTTCGATCTTTTCAAGATGCCGGACATACTGCGGTACTGATTATCGGCGATTTTACCGCCAGAATTGGCGATCCTACGGGCAAATCTGAAGTCCGCAAGCAATTGACTCCAGCCCAAGTGAGTGAGAATGCGCGAGCTTATCTCGACAGGGTGCGGCCGATCTTAGATTTTGACACACCAGGACGCTTGGAAGTCCGTTACAACTCGGAATGGTTATCAAAACTAGATCTCGGTAAAACCCTCGAACTCTTGGCTACCATGACAGTGGGGCAAATGCTCGCCAAAGAAGGTTTCGCCAACCGCTACGAGCAAGAAACACCGATTTTCCTGCATGAATTTCTCTATCCCCTGATGCAGGGTTATGATTCGGTGGCGATTGAGGCGGATGTAGAACTCGGCGGTACAGATCAAAAGTTTAACCTAGTCGTCGGGCGAGATCTGCAACGCCACTTCGGACAAACTCCTCAATTTGGCTTATTGATGCCCATCTTGCTCGGTACCGATGGTGTCCAAAAAATGTCCAAGTCCCTCAATAACTATGTCGGCTTGGGAGAGGATGCTCTAAGTATGTACTCTAAGCTAGAGAAAACGCCCGACAGCATCATCAAAGATTACTTTACCCTATTGACCGATATATCGATCGATCTCATCCCAGAGAACCCCAGAGAGGCTCAGAAACTCTTGGCTCTCGAAGTAGTCACCCAATATCACGGGAAAGAAAAAGCAGTTCAAGCGCAGGCTGACTCGATCGCCCTCATTACCAAACCAGGGCAAAATGCAGGTGGCGATAGTATCCCCGAATTTTCCCTCGCTACTGTCAATTTTCCCGCAAAAATGTTTCAAATCCTCTCGGCTAGCGGTTTGTGCTCTGGTAGTAATGATGCCAAACGCCAAATCCAAGGCGGTGCAGTGAAATTAGATGGCGAGTCAATTGCTGATATTGAGTTGACTTATGATGATGCCGAATCGATCGTTGGTAAGGTGCTCCAAGTTGGCAAAAAACGTTTCAAGAAATTGGTAGGTTAAAGTGCCTCAGCATAGTTACTCGCAAAATGAGCAAAAAATGAAATACTCAGTACTTGATACCTTTGCAGGTGCTGGAGGCTTTAGTTTGGGCTTTGCCTTGGCTGGTGCCAAGATTATTGGGGCGATTGAAATAGATCGATGGGCAAGCGAAACATTTAAACTCAATCATCCTGATACAACTTTACTGCAAGGCGATATCACTCAAATGAGTGATGAACAGATAGTTGATACGTTCGGCAAATATAAACCCGATATTATTCTTGGTGGCCCACCTTGCCAAGGATTTTCAATCTGCAATAAAAATAGTGGAGATCCAAAAGATCCAAAAAACTCTTTATTTAAAGAATTTATTCGAGTAGGTCGATTACTCAAGCCTAAAATCATGATTATGGAAAATGTGCCAAATCTAATTAAAGCAAAGACTAAAAATAAAGAGATAGTCATAGATATTATCACGACTGAATTACGCGAACTTGGCTATGAGGTAGAATACCGCATCTTAGAAGCAATTGATTATGGCGTACCACAAATTAGGAAAAGACTTATAGTAATTGCATCAAAAATAAAGTTAGAAAATCCTTTTCCAAAAAAAACTTATACCATAATGAGTCAACTAGACTTATTGGATGGTAATCTCAAAAAATGCCCTACATTATGGGATGCTATCTCTGATTTACCTGAGATCGAAGCAAGAGAAGGTAAGGAAGAATCAGAATATTCCAAGCCCCCGTTAAATGACTATCAGAGATTTTTACGCCAGGGTTCAAATAAACTTTTTAATCACAAAGCAATGAATCACTCAAAACGGCTGGTTGAGAGATTTGCTTCGATGAATTGGGGTGATTCTACTGCTGATGTCCCCGAACATTTACGACCACTCAGAAGAAATAGTACAGAGTTTTCAGATACAGCCTACGATCAAAATAATAGAAGAATGCACCCAGATCGACCATGCCATACAGTACCTGCATCTTTTTATGCAAACTTTGTCCATCCATATAAGAACCGAAATTTTTCAGCCCGCGAAGGTGCTAGGATTCAATCTTTTCCAGACTGGTATATTTTCAGGGGAAAACCGACCGTTGTTAGTCATAAATTATTGCAACGAGAAGGACGATTAGAGGAAAAATATCTTTGTCAATATAATCAAATTGGTAACGCCGTTCCACCGCTAATGGCTTTCGCAATTGCAGAAAATATATTGAAACAGATCGGTGAATAATATGTTCGTACATGGCAATAATCTTCAACAAAAAGAGACTCACAAAACTAAGTATCTCGATTCTGATTCTCGTCGCTACTTAATAGAAATTAGAACTGAATATGAAAAATGGAGAGTGGCTAATGAAGTTTTGAAAGGGACTACTTCAGAACTGTCAGTAAATGACTCTCAAATCATTTTTGAGCGGGTAAGACTGCTAAATGAATATAAGGATTTTATCGACCAACAACATTATGCTGAGAAGTTTGATTCGCGATCGAATCTACATTCCTCTGTTTTGGAAGAGTTTTTATATTTTCTGTTTAGAGATATGGTCTTTGGAATTTCACAGAGTGCATTACTCGGAAAATCTCACTCATTTAAAGATATTTTCTTTAGGGCACCATCATATAGAGATATGCTGAAGAATCCTCATGCTCTGGTCGAAATTAAAGATCATGATTTTGCAATTGGTACAAGTATCAAAACAATTCTTCAATCTGAAGGATCTAACATAATAGAAACTCATGACTGGGATATACCCGCTGTTGCAATTGAATGCAAGACATATCTTGATAAAACGATGTTGCAAGATGTTTCTACAGCAGCAGATCAACTCAAGCAGAAGAATCCAAATGCAATGTATATTGTTGTCACAGAATGGTTGAAATTGACTGAATCCATTAACCTAAAGAAATATAAAATCGACCAAATATATGTGCTAAGAAAACAAAAAAATACAGATCGTGAGTTTAGATACGATCCTGCTTATCGGAAAAATCCTATTTATGCTGATGTTGTCGAACACTGTTTCAATAGTGTTCGTTATTTTTTAAATTCAGACTGGGAAGGAGGTATTACACATGGTTTAGAGAAAGACTTCTTATTGTAGAGTCAACAAGACAGGGAAAATGTCTTTAGTTACCAACCTTGTTTTTCGACTATTTCGATACATAGGTTGTCGATCGCACGTAGATCGGGATGGTGGGGTAGACTAGAAGTATTGTATGCTCGATCGAGTTCAGCTACCAAATCATCGGCTATTTTAGTTACTTGTTCATAAGTAAAGTCTCCGTGTAAAATAGCTTTGAGTTCATCAGCATCGCCTACTTCACGTCGATCGACAAATATTTTACCAGATTGCAGTATTTCTAATCCGCTGCGTAATAAGCGGATACAGTGCATGGCATGTTTGAGATCGAAACCAGATTTTGCTTCCATCCCCGCACGAGCTGGATTGCGGTTAGTTTTCCATGATTGATAAGCATTCCACTCTCGCGTCGCATTTTGATACTGTTGACTTTTTTGCAGCAGTTTAATAAAGTCTGAGCGGCTATTTGTGAGCTGTTGGGTATATTCTAATGCTTCATCATTTAGGGGGAATTGTTTTAGGATGCCTTTATAATCGATATCTCCAGTTAGTAATTGATGGAGTTGTTCGGATTCAGATAGATATTCGATTTTCCCCCGTACTAGTAGATATAAATATTCGAGGAAGGCGTGCAATTCTTCTTTATTTAACGGGCGTTCTTCAGCTAGTCCATACTGTGCGGGGGTTGGTTCGATTTGTGGCGGATCTAGCAACCATTTACGGTGAGATTCGATCTTTTTGATTTGGGCAAAGGCATAGCCAGAATATGTATGTTTGACTCGTTTGCTCAGGAATAGCTCTCGATGTTGAAGTAAGATTTCACCGACTTCGGTTTTGACTGGATATTGTTTGAGCCAGAGCAATTCCAAGATATTTGGATTGGCTCCAGCTAAAAGTTGGACAAACTTTTTTAGTTCGTAGATGACAGTATCTTTTTCATTATTGAGGAAGTCAAAAATACCTGGTTCTGTATCCCAACCGCTATCTTTTTGCTCGACTTTATTAAAGCCGAAATAATAGGCTTGAGGGGCGATAAATACACCACGATAATCCAGATCTGATTCGGGGCGATTTAAGCCGTAGCCATGACTACCAGCCAAGCCAATCAAAATTGTACGGGGTTCTACTTCTAGACGTTGCATGTAGATTTAAAGATTAACTAGGTGACTGATGTAGAATTAGACAATTGCCATCGGGATCGTAGGCGTAAATTTCACGTCCGTGGGAGGCGGTGATAATGTCGCCTGGTGGGGGATAATCTAGTTGGGATAGTTTGTCGATCGCCTGTTCTAAATTGGTTACTTCTAGACAAATACTCATCCCTCCATTATGATGCCCAGATTGTTTAGGCTGATTAGTAGACTTAGGCTGAAAAATCCCCAAGCGTAAACCACCGATAGCAAACTCAGCATATACCCCAGGGCGATAAGATCGAGCTTCACAGTCAAATAGTTGGGAGTAAAATTCAACTATCCGATCGAAGTTTGTGCTAGAGATTGTCACAAAAGCATCAGTAAACATATGGTGTTTCAAATCTAAATGAAAAGGATCTAGGTTTCAGTCTAACATTTAGATTTGAAGTAGGATCGTTGATGAGATAATTTGAACAATATTTTACCAGCCTATCGAGCAACTTTATTTAATTAAATGAGAGCTATCACTTTGAATACCAGTCATGTGGCTTAATATTAGCGATGGTTTGACCCGATCGAATGCGTACCAAAATGGGTGAATTTTTCTTCCTGAATTTCTTTTCACATTCAACCGTCAGTCCACATTTTGCATGTTCATTATAATATATTCGCTTCGGACTATAACTACCGCCACAGAGCTTTGTTTTAATATCACTCTTTACCGTACATTCTCTGGCAAATATCTGATAAGTTCCAGCCTTAACGGAAATAGAGAAGTCTGTTTTATTCTCTTTAGTTTCAAAACAGAATAATTGTTTTGTTTTCACATTTTCTGCACATACCTTTTGTGGGGGCAAAAAATCACTGGGATAGATAACAGTACCTTTAAGAGTGGATTGGGCGATCGAGGATGAAATAGTACATCCGATCGAAAGAAGAGACCCTAATATAATCGAAATTAAAGTTTGATTTTTCATATGTCCACTACTGGTTGAAAAATGCTCCATCAATGATACTATATCATATTATATCAGTTGAGCTGACTGGTTAAAAAAACTCAATAAATAATAATAGCACCTATTATTTAACTAATCCGCGCATTTTATTGGCGATCGATTCTGATTCTTGTTGAAGAAAATCAAAGAATGTACTGGCGACAATCGATAGTTGTTTGTCGGCTGGGTATACGATATACCAATGACGATCGATCGGGAAATGTTGCACATCTAAGATTGTCAATCCTGACATTGCTGCATCTTGAGGAAATGTATGTTGAGAGAGTACTGAAATCCCAAAACCTACACCGATTGCTTGTTTGATTGCTTCATTTCCACCCAATTCTAGTCGGACTTTTACCGATATATTATGTTGGGCGAATAGCTGCTCTACAGCAGCACGAGTACCCGAACCTCGCTCTCGCATGATAAATGCTTCATTTTGCAATTTGGAAATTGGAATATTTTTCTCTTGTGCAAGAGGATGATTTGTCGGTGCAATGACAACTAGGGGATTGTCTAAAAATGGATGTAAGGAAACATCCAACCTTTCTGGTATTTTACTAATAATATATAGATCGTCAAGATTGTCACTCAGTCGTTCTAATACTCGTTCGTGATTGGTGATTTCCAAGGCAACTTCTACACCAGGATATAATTGACAAAAAGGTGCAAGGGCACGGGGCATAAAATATTTAGTTGTGGTGATTGTTGCTAATTTTAGTTTCCCTTGTTTTAGTCCTTGAAAATCAGCAATTTTCATCTCAAATCGGGACAGTCGATCGAAGATATCTTGACAAGTGCTAAATAACTCTTGCCCTGATGCCGTTAGATACAACTTTTTGCCGATTTGTTCAAATAAAGGTACGCCGATATTCTGGGTAAGTTGCTTGATTTGCATCGATACAGTTGGCTGTGTCAAAGACAACTCCTCTGCTGCACGAGTGATACTAGTTAGTCTTGCAACAGTTTCAAATACTTTCAATTGATGGAGAGTAGATTGACGCATTTGGAATATCGATGTTAATTTATGCTGAAAATTATAGATCTTTTTAAATGAAGACTTTAGATATCTTAGGCAAAATCCCCAACTTCTTAGAGAAGTCGGGGATTTTAAATTATCTATCCCATTAATATTACTCGATCGATAACATGAATAATTCCGTTATCAGCTTCGATATCGGGGATAATTACGTTTGAATTCTTGACTTCAAATCCATTGCTACAATCGATCGAAATTGACGATCCTTCGAGAGATTCAACCACCTTGAGTTCAGCTAAATCGGCTTTGGTAAATTTCCCTGATACCACATGATATTTGAGAATGCGGGCTAATTGAGGTGGATTTTGGACTAAAGTCTGCACTGTACCAGGGGGTAAATTAGCAAAGGCTGCATCAATTGGCGCAAATACTGTAAATGGCCCAGGTGACTTTAAAGCTTCAACTAAACCCGCTGCTTGAACTGCGGCAACTAGGGTTGTAAAGCTACCATTTCCAACTGCAATATCTACGATGTCTGGCATGTTTATTTTCTCCTATACTTGTTTTTTCTGAGTTACTTTTTTGAAAATCCAATAACCTAACAAACCAATTAATCCAAATATAACAAGTTTCGATACTGGGGCTAAATACTTTTCGATCGATCCATAGTTTTCACCCAATAGAAATCCAGCAGCAGTTAGAGCTAATGTCCAGATGAAGGTGCCTAATGTCGAATAAATAGTAAAGGTAGCTAAAGGCATTTTATTCATTCCCGCAGGGAGGGAAATTAGCGTCCTAATTCCTGGTACCATGCGACCAAAAAAGACCGCATTACGCCCATGTTTATTGAACCAATCATTAACCCTGTCGATCTCTTTTACCGATACGCCAATCCATTTGCCATATCGATCGACCCAAACCCCCAACCTGTCATAATTAACTAGTCTACCGAGATAATACCAAGCATAAGTTCCCAGCATCGTCCCGATAGTACCAGCCAAAACAGCCAGTGAAAAATCCATTTTACCCTGAGCTGCTGTAAACCCAGCTAATGGCATAATTAACTCGGAAGGAATTGGCGGAAATATGTTCTCAGCAAACATGAGAAATCCGACACCCCAATATCCCAAGCCGCTCATTAAATCATTAATCCATTGCACCATTAGGCTGATTCCTCCATAGATATCCCATCCTTAATTTGAGAGAGGGTAAGATGGGTTTGAATTAGTGTTCTCTTCCAAGCAGGATAATATCACAAATTCGCTCTAGATAGTTCCTAACGATATTCCTGACTTTGAATATCCCGCAACCTTGCTTCAGGGCGTTTGAACCTGTCGATTTGGGCTTCAAAGAACTGACGATTTTTTTCCAAGTGCTGGGGATTCTCATCATCGAGGGGATATAATAGAGCAGCGCGTAAAGCTTGAATCACCGCCGAAGTGACACAGTACATCGATCGCTGAAAACTCACCCCAGATTGAATCAGCATATCATCCTTACCCCGACAATGTTGTTGGTAATAGTCGATCAGATATTGGGGTAGAAAATGATACATATCATCCATCAATAATGTCGGTGGAATTCCCGCACTACCAACTGGATTGACATCGGCATATAAAATCCCATAGTGGAAGTCTTCTTGCTCTGATGGTACTTGCTCCGCTTGGGCATTATAAGATTTTGTGCCTCTAAATGGCGCGGTACGATAAAATACTGCTTCTACATAGGGTAATGCAGCTTCATATAGCCATGTAAACCCAGCAGATTTAGGGATAATTTCAAACATTTCCCCGTTAATATAAACATGGTGATAAATTGGTCTTCCGGCGATGGCAAAAATCCCATTTACAAGGAAATTCATTGCGTCGGGTACAGATGCAATTTTACCTTCATCGTAAAGATCGCTCATTTCAAAGAATACTGGAGCCATCACTTCCCAAAATAATCCGAGGTTGGAATAATAGGAAAGTACTCGCACTTGCTCGATAAACATATCGGGAAAAAGTTTGTAAAAACCTAGCATCACCGGATTGCCCTTAAAATAGGCAATGATTGCTCGATCGGCGTTATCCTTATATTCTGGGGTATCTAGATAAGGATCGAACTTCCCGCCCATGCCACGATGCCAGTACATTGCCTGCATACAAGCTTCGGCAAACTCCATGTTAATCCGATCGTGCAACAAGTGATGGAAGAGTTTGGGCATTTTTGTACTGCGCCCTTTTTCCATGAATTCCAGCAATTCAGGGTGAGCTGAAGCTACGCCCTTTTGTTGGATGCGTAAATCGGCGGTGTCGCCTGCATAATGATTTGGTAAGTCTAGATAGGATTGGGGCAAAAAGTATTTAAAAGCAGGGAGGGGGTTGATAAATACTCGCTCGGCGATGTATAGCAAGTTGCGCCAATAAAAGTCCATCGGTACGGCATATGCTTTGTACAAGCCGATAATCTGCATCAGATTTTCGGGGGTGTCGGGTAGCATTGCGCCGCCTGCTTCGAGGCGATGGATGACTTCGGCGAATTGGTGGGTTGATGGGGGAAGTTTGGTTTTGGTTTGCATGGTTTTTTTGTGCTTAGTTGGGGTGTGTATTTAACACGGAGGTTCACTGAGGTTGCACGAAGGTTCACTGAGGGGGGAGTTGGTGGGAGGTTAAGTTTGGTATTTCGGCAATATTGGTTGTGGGGTGAGGTAGATTGGCGACGATCGCATCGGTGGTAATTTGGGTATGGGAGATTAAGATATTTGGTTGGATTCCTAGGAGGATGATGAGGGTGGCGAGGATGATGGCGGGGATGCGCTCGTAGTTGGCGACTTTGGGTAGGTAGGTGATGTCGTTTTCTAGTTTGCCAAATAGGGCGCGATTGATGATGATGATGAAGTAGACGGAGGTTAAGCCTGTGCTGGCGAGACAGATGAGGGTGGCGATGGGAAATGCGCTGTAGCTACCCTGGAAGGAGAGGAATTCGCCGATGAAGCCTACCATTCCAGGGATTCCTGCACTTGCCATAGTGGCGAGGATTAGCATCACGCCAACGAAGGGTAAGCCGCGTTGGGGGTTGAGTAAGCCGTGAAGTTTGGCTAATTCTCGCGTACCTGTTTTGGCTTCGATGATGCCGACGAGGTTGAATAAGAGGGCGAGGATTAAGCCGTGAGCTACCATCTGACAAACTGCGCCTAAGATGCTCAGTGGGTTTCCGGCGGCGGTGGCGAGGAGAATGTAACTTAGATGGGCGACGGAGCTATAGGCGATGGTTTTTTTGATATCAGTTTGAGCGATCGCAATTAGACTACCATAGACGGCGGTAACTACGGCGATAATTGCCAGCCAAGGTGCGACGATTACCCAAGCGTCGGGAAATAAGCCCAAGCCAAAGCGGATTAAGCCGTAGGTACCCAATTTCGAGACAATTCCACCCAATAGCATCGAGACGGGAGTTGGAGATTCGATGTAGGCATCCGGTAGCCAAGTATGGAAGGGCACCAAGGGCATTTTGATGCCAAAACCCAGGAGAATGATACAGAGAAATAGGAGTTGAAGATTTGCAGGTAAGTGAGTTGCAGCCAGAGATTCATAGTTGAAATTACCAGTCTTGGTAAACCATGCCCAACTGAGAAAACCAGCGAGTAAAATTACGCCAGATAGAGCTTGATAAATCAGAAACTTGGTTGCTGCATAACCGCGCTTTTCCCCACCCCAAATCGCAATTAATAGATAGAGGGGAATCAACTCCAACTCATAGAATAGGAAAAACAGTAGTAAATTCTGCGCGAGGAAAGCTCCAGTAATTGCGGTACTGACTAATAATAGTAGGGCATAAAATAACCGCCCCCGCACGATCTCCTTACTAGTCGCACAAACCGCCAACAAAACCAATAGAGCATTGAGAATTACCAGTGGTAAAGATAACCCATCAACACCCAACTGATAATCTAACCCTAATGGCTCAATCCAACTAAACTGTTCGACAAACTGCAATCCCGAATTCTGATAATCAAAAGTAACTGAGATGGCGATCGATATTACCAAAGTCAAACCCGATATAACCAAAGCAATCGCTCGACTAAACCCAGGTATAATTCCGATCGATATTGCCCCCAAAACAGGCAACCATATAATAGCACTCAACATAATCCCTAATCCTAATAACTAAACAAACATCACTAAAAATATCTCGGCGTTCTCCTTTCTCTCCTCTTCCTCTGCGTTTTAAATAAACAAACCTAATAATAAACCGACTAATACAACCCCAGAAAAACCCAACAAAATATAAAGTTGAGATTGACCAGAAGTACTATATTTAAGAGCCTGCCCGCTAAATAGAGTGCCGATCCCAATCAGATTGACAAATCCATCCACAATATATCGATCGAACCAATTAATTACCCGCGCACTGGTAGCTACGAGTAAAACAATCGTTACTTGATAAAACTGTTGAATGTATAGATCGTAAGTAAAAAAGTCTTGTAGATCTGTTAACGGTAGCTTAATTGGCTTGGGAATCTCATTAACTCCATAGATCAGAGCAGCACTAGCAATACCAGAAACACTCGACCAAATCAATAGAGTTGCAAAGACAGGATCTACACTTGGTAACATTCCCAAATCTCCCAATATCTTCGGTAAATGACAGATGAAGATAGCTGTAGAAATTACTGGCAAACTAATCAACCAAAAAGGCTCAACCGTACGCTCGGTCATCGGTTGGACTTTACCCAAAAATATCCGGCAAAATAGTCTAGTCAAACTAAAAGTAGTCAGAGTATTGACGATTAAAATCACGCCTACCAACCAAGGTTGTTCTGTCCACAAACTTTCAACTAACTGTAGAAATCCCCAGAATCCACCCAAAGGAGGTACAGCAACAAAAGACGCGATCGCTACCAAAAGTGAAAAGGCTGTAAATGGACGACGTGAAAACAATCCACCCAATTGAGTTAAATCTTGACTGACATTCGTCCAAATAATCGAACCAATGGCCATATATAACAATGCCATGCCAAAGGATTCATTAAAGAGAATAAATCTAGCTGAATCTAAATTCTGTGTACCGATCGCAATAAATACTAAGCCAATATAAGCACTGAGCGAATAAGATAATACTCGCTTAACATCGACTTGAGCGATCGAGATTAACGAACAACTAATCGCTGTTGTCACACCCAAGATGGTCAAAGTATTTAACAATAATGGAGACAGAGAAATTACTGGAGCAAGTTTAATCAACACAAATGCGCCAGCCCCAACCACAACTGCATTTCGTAATACCGTCGCTGGAAGTGGTGCTTCCATTGCTTCATCAAGCCACAATTGAAAAGGAATCTGAGCGCATTTGCCCAACGGCCCAGCACTGAGAGCTAAACCAAGTAGAATAGCTATGTTAGAATCTAGTTGAGCCGTTTGTGCCCAAACACCTAGTTCTGTAAAATTCCAAGTTCCGGCAATTGGATAAATCGCAATTACCCCCATTAATAGGAAAATATCCCCAACTCGCTTCGTCCAAAAAGCATCTCTTGCTCCAGTAATCACCAACGGTTGGGCATACCAAAAGCCGACTAATAGATAAGTTGCTAGAGTCAGCAGTTCGAGAAAAACATAACTAAAAAAGAGCGAATTGGATAACACTAATCCACAAATTCCCGCGCCGAAGCAATTCATCAGCGAGAAAAATCGCGCCCAACCCCAGTCCATCTCTAGATAACCTACTGCATAAATCTGGGCGATGAAATTAATCGCCGTAACTACCGCCGTAGCTGTAAGAGTAGTAGTAGAAATCTCGATCGGAAAATTAATATCGAGCGTATTACTATGGAGCCAACTAAAACTAATTTCCTGGGTAGATAAATCCCAACCCGTTGCCAAACCGAACAAAGCGTGAATAAATGCGACTCCTGCCATCAGGATGTTAATATAACCAGCAGGTCTAGTCCCCAATTGACCAGACCAACCCAGAGACCAAGGGCTTGCTAAGATAACGCCCAAAATTGGATAGCATGGTACAAGCCATATACTTTGAATGACAAAGTTTTGCATAGAGTATAGTCTATAAAATAATAATTTAACTTAGTACTAGATCTATATATGAGAATAATCGAAAACTTCTGAAAAAGATAGATCTATCATAGATTTTTATCTAATAAGGAGTCTAAGTTTTGCTGATGGATACCTAGGTGTCGGATTTACAATCTGGCTGAGTAATTCTCCCATCATAAGTCGTAACCGAGCGGCGAAATCGATCTGTGTATTTTTTTATACTGTCAACCTGTCGGGGTACTCTATTTGGGCGATCGACTAGGGTAAATATCGCCCAATTGCTTTACAATTACAAAGCTTGGGGCACACTATTATAGATAATGTAGATTCGCGTCGGCAAGTGTGACAATACGCTAGCAGGGGCGACTGGGGAGCATCGATAAGTTATGGAATTGGCAACACGCATCAGTGAGATCGAACCTTCAGTCACTCTCGGCATTTCTGCTGTGGCTAAGGCAATGCAATTAGAGGGTAAGGATGTCTGTAGTTTCAGTGCGGGCGAACCCGATTTTGATACTCCAGATGCGATCGTGGCAGCGGCAAAACAGGCATTGGATTTGGGCAAGACAAGGTACGGTGCAGCGGCTGGCGAGCATCGATTGCGGGAAGCGATCGCCGACAAGCTCCAACGGGATAATAACCTAAATTATGCGACCGAAAATATTTTAGTTACTAATGGGGGCAAGCACTCGCTCTATAATCTGATGATGACGCTCATCAATCCCGGTGATGAGGTGATTATCCCCGCCCCATTTTGGTTGAGTTATCCCGAAATGGTCCGTTTGGCTGGTGGTACGCCGATAATCGTCCATACCGATCGTAGCACTGGATATAAAATTACCGCCGACGCGCTCAATGCGGCGATTACACCCAAGACTAAGTTATTTGTGCTCAATTCGCCTTCCAATCCTTCGGGGGTGGTTTATACTCGGCAAGAGTTGCAGGCTTTGGCAAAGGTGGTTGTCGATCGAGATATCCTCGTGGTGTCTGATGAGATTTATGAGAAGATTATTTACGATGGTCTAGAGCAGGTGAGTATCGGTGCGCTGGGTGAGGACATTTTCCAACGCACGATTATTAGTAATGGGTTTGCCAAGGCTTATTCGATGACTGGTTGGCGGGTGGGGTATCTGGCTGCTCCGGTTGCGCTGATTAAGGCGGCTTCTGCTCTGCAAGGTCATAGTACCTCAAATGTATGTACTTTTGCTCAATATGGGGCTATGGAGGCTCTCGAAGGCTCTCAGGATTGTGTGGAGCTGATGCGCCAAGCTTTTGCCAAACGCCGTCAGGTGGTTTTGGCGCGGTTGGATATGATGGCTGGGTTGAGCTATGTGAAGCCGGATGGGGCTTTTTATGTGTTAATCGATATTAGTGCAAGTAAGCTCGGTTCGATCGAGTTTTGCAAGTTGTTGCTTGATGAGCAATATGTGGCGGCGATTCCTGGCAAGCCGTTTGGGGCTGATGATTGTATTCGGATTTCTTATGCTACGGATCTAGGTACGATTGAGAAGGGGTTGGATCGCTTGGAGCGGTTTGTGGGGGCTAGAATTTAGTTATGGTGTTTATTTAAACACAGAGGAGCACGGAGGGTTCACTGAGGTTCACTGAGGAAGAGGAGGAGAGAGGATATGGATGTTCGGGTTGAGCGGGATTCGATGGGGGAGCGGGAGATTCCTGTTTCGGCTTATTATGGGATTCAGACTTTACGGGCGATCGAGAATTTTCCGATTAGTGGTTTGATGCCGTTGGGTACTTATGTTGATGCTTGTGTGTCGATCAAGAAGGCGGCGGCGATTGTGAATGGGGAGTTGGGTTGTATTTCGGATGAGTTGAGTCGATCGATCGTGGCGGCGGCTGATGAGGTGTTGAAGGGCAATCTGCGGGAGCAGTTTGTGGTGGATATTTATCAGGCTGGTGCTGGTACTTCTCACCATATGAATGTGAATGAGGTGTTGGCTAATCGGGCGTTGGAATTGTTGGGGGATGTGAAGGGGAATTATCAGCGGGTAAGTCCGAATGACCATGTTAATTATGGTCAGTCTACTAATGATGTGATTCCGACGGCGATTCGGGTGGGGGGTTTATTGGCTTTGAGTCATACTCTCTATCCGGCTCTCGATCTCGCCATTGCTGCCCTAGATGAGAAGGCGGTGGAATTTCACTCGATCGTCAAGTCTGGACGTACTCACATGCAGGATGCTGTACCTGTCAGATTGGGTGATAGTTTTGGTGCTTTCGCCCAGATTTTACGCGAACATCGTGGTAGAATTAGTCATGCTGCCACGGATCTAACTAAATTGGGGTTAGGTGGTAGTGCAACTGGTACAGGCTTAAATACACACCCCGAATATCGATCGAAAGTAGCTCAAACCCTGGGCGAACTAATCGGCGTACCCCTGACAGTCGCCCCCCATCTAATGGCAGCGATGCAAAGTATGGCACCATTCGTCAACGTCTCCGGTAGCCTGCGAAATCTCGCCCAGGACTGCGTGAAAATCTCCCATGACCTCCGATTAATGGACTCAGGCCCCAATACAGGTTTCAAAGAAATTCAACTGCCTCCCGTCCAACCTGGCTCATCCATCATGCCTGGAAAATATAACCCCGTCATGGCAGAAATGATGTCAATGGTATGTTTCCAAGTCATGGGATACGATCGAGCGATCGAAATGGCAGCCCAAGCAGGACAACTAGAACTCAACGTAATGATGCCCCTGATCGCCTACAACCTGATCCACAGCATCGAAATCCTCGGTAACGCCATCCACGCCCTCACCGAACAGTGTATCACAGGCATCACCGCCAACCCCGATCGGTGCCGCAACTACGCCGAAAGCAGCCTAGCCCTAGTCACCGCACTCAACACCCACATCGGCTACCTCAACGCCGCCAACGTCGCCAAAGAATCCCTCACCACCGGAAAAACCCTCCGCCAAATCATCCTCGAACAAAACCTCATGACCCCCGAACTCCTAGCCCAGGTACTAGATCTAGAAGCCATGAGCCAACTCCCCACCCACTAGAAAACCCCTCAGTGCTCCTCAGTGAACCCTCCGTGAACCTCTGTGTTTAATAAACACCCCAACTAAGCACCAATGTCCGTGCTTAATAAACACCCCAACTAAGCACCAATGTCCGTGCTTAATAAACACCCCAACTAAGCACCAATGTCCGATCTAAACGTCACCTGGGAAGAATACCACCAATCGATCGAACAACTAGCCGAAAAAATCTCCCCCTGGGAATTCAACCAAATTATCTGCATCGCCAGAGGCGGATTGCGAGTAGGCGACATCCTTTCCCGCATCTTCGATCGACCCCTAGCAATATTAGCTACCAGCTCCTATGGAGATCGAGAGCGAGGCGATTTGAAGATCGCCAGTCATATGACCATGACAGGTGAGAGCCTCGGAGATCGAGTACTATTAGTAGACGATCTAGTTGATTCTGGCATTACCCTAGAACAAACTGCATCTTGGCTACGAGACAGGCATCCAGAAATTCAAGAGTTGAAGACAGCAGTGGTATGGTACAAAGCTGGTTCGATTTCCGTACCAGACTATTATGCTACTTATTTAACAGAGCATGTGTGGATTCATCAACCTTTTGAGAAGTACGACTTGCGGAGACAATACTATGCAAAGCGATCTTTTACTCGCGGCGATCTAGACGATGTAAACAGCGAACAATCTGCAAAGGGAATCTAGTGTTTCCACTGATTGAGAATACGATACCACTCAGTTAGACTAAGAATGGATCGATTGACTAACTTCCAATTTGCTTATGAATGGTGCTATTGTTGCGATCGCATTTGGAATATGCCTGTTATTTATTGCTTGGAAACAACGGGATAGAGTTGGTAGTAAAAGACCTAGTAAATCTAGCTCTTCGACTGCCATCAAACCACAACATCCTCATTTAGAACGTAAACTGCTAAAATTACTGAGCGGTAATCGCAATACAGCTAATCGTCTCATCCATCAATCTCAACTCAGGTATCCAGATAAATCCGCAGATTGGCATTGGGAAAAAGCAATTTACGATCTAGAACGCGATCGATGGCGATAATCATTCGATCCTTGAATATCTAGTAAATAAATAACGTGGAATATATACCTGGAATCATAGCTTATTTCACTTCTGGATATCTCGTCTGGGTGAGTAAAACATTTATCTGGAAAATTGCCGACCATTGGGCTAAAATCTGGGTGGGCGATGCCGCTCAATCTGGCAGTCAGGTTTTATCGCTCACATCTGTGATTACAGTACTATTAGTTTTTGGAATTGCTGTATTTTTATGGTCTCTTGCCAGTCATATCAATTACAAAAATACCGAAAAAGGATTCATGGCTAATTTTTCAGGCGGATTGGGATTAGCCGTCGCTTTCGGACAAGATTCATGGTTGAATGAGATCGCTGCACAAATGACTTATGCTAGTTAGGTAGATTGGCAGATTGGAACTATATCGGTGACAATAAAGAGATGAATCAGGTCAATTATCTCCGAATTAGCCTTATCGATCGCTGCAACTTTCGATGTCAGTACTGTATGCCCGAAGGTACCGAGCTGGAGTACCTCCATCGAGAGCAGCTCTTGACGAATGATGAGTTGTTAACCCTAGTGCGGGAAGTATTTATCCCCGTCGGCTTTAGCTGTTTTCGCTTGACTGGTGGAGAACCCCTATTACGAAAAGGGCTAGTGGAAATTGTTGGCGCGATCGCTAGCTTACCACAGACTCAAGACTTGTCCCTGACGACAAATGCCTTTCTCCTCGCTGGAATGGCTCAAGATTTATATTCAGCCGGATTGCGGCGAATTAATATCAGCCTTGATTCCCTCATTCCCGCTACCTTCGATCGCATTGTTGGCAACAATGGTCGATCTCGCTGGCAACAGGTGTGGGAAGGCATCCTTGCTGCCCAACAAGCCGGATTTGAACCCCTCAAGTTGAATGTTGTAGTCATACCTGGGGTTAATGATGCCGAAGTTCTCGATTTAGCAGCTCTGACAATCGATCGACAATGGCATGTCCGCTTTATCGAATTTATGCCAATTGGTAATCATGAACTATTCGGCGATCGCGGCTGGATCTCTTCTGAATCTATCCGTCAGCAGATTCGCGCCAAATGGGGTTTAACTGAAGCTCAGGTGCTAGGAAATGGCCCCGCTGATGTATTTACCATTCCTGGTGCTAAAGGCACTCTCGGCTTTATTAGTCAGATGTCTGAATGCTTTTGCGATCGGTGTAATCGAATGCGTTTATCCGCCGATGGCTGGTTGCGTCCCTGTTTGCTCAATGAAACCGGACAACTAGATCTTAAAACTGCGATGCGTAATGGTGTATCGATGGAGGACTTGCGATCGCAAGTAAGCGAATTACTCGCTCTCAAACCAGAAATTAATTACAAAGGGCGAGAGTCAGGCAGTGATACAGGCTCTTATCATCGTACCATGTCTCAAATCGGTGGTTAGTGGATAGTGATATTTTTCACAGTTGGCCGACGCGGAGCTGTTGGCGCAGCCTCTCCCCAATGAGAAAACCAATGGCGAACGTACTTTAAATTAAGCAGTAGATAGAAGATTTTGGATGCAGCCGCCATCCAAAATCCTGTCTTTATGTCCTTTTTACGTCGGGAAACCCCTTGGCGGGCGGACATCGCAAAATCTCTATGCTTGGCGAGAGTAGTACTCGACGATTAGTAGCTCGTTGATTTGAAGAGCTACCCATTCGCGTTCGATTGTACCAGTAACTTTACCAGTTAGAGTGGGTTTGTCGAATTCCAAATGGTTGGGAGTGTTTGCCAAACCAGGATATTGGAGATTGGCTTCTACCAACTTGCGAGAACCTTCCCGGTTACGCACGGAGATAACATCACCAGCGCGACATTGATAACTAGCGATATCCACAGTACGTCCGTTGACGGTGACATGTCCGTGGTTGACTAGTTGACGTGCGCCTGGAATGGTTGGAGCCATTGCCATGCGGAATACAGTATTATCCAACCGCATTTCGAGCAGTTGCAAGAGGACTAATCCGGTAGAACCAGTAGCGCGTCTTGCTTTGCGGACGTAGCGGAGCATTTGCTTTTCGGTGACACCATAGTTCATCCGCAGCTTTTGCTTTTCTTCTAACCGAATCGCGTATTCAGAACGTTTTTTCCGGTTTTGTCCATGTTGTCCTGGTGGATATGCACGGCGAGGCTCTTTTCGAGTTAAACCGGGCAATGCCCCCAAACGACGTGTAATTCTCAGTCTCGGCCCGCGATATCGCGACATACTTTTCCCTTGTGCTTAATTCTTGACCCAAACCGAATATTATTACACAGATTGGTATTCATTGCTAGTATTCGGTGATAGTTCCGTAAGACTTTGACTTGCTCCCATGGGTGGAACGATGCCAATGCCACCCATGGGGTTTTCGTTGAGTTCGTGTGTGGGTAAGATTGACCAATTGGGGCATTTTTGCTGGCGGATGGGAAATATTAGATCTGATTCCACAAGAAGTCGGCAGGGCGTTGTTTTAGATCGCCATCATAACTAAGGATTACTGTTTTTTGGCTGGTCTTTGCACCTAGTCGCCGAGCTACTCGATCGGGAATACCATAACCATATTCGATATGTGATTGACCCGCTAAGACGATGATTTGATAATTTGGCTGCTGGTTAGCAAAATTGGCAATTCGATCTGCCATTGTTTCATCCCATAATAATTGGGCATTGTAAAAGCGATCGAAACTTTTACTTGCCGTTCCTACCATCCCCATATGTTCCTGGTAGCTCGCCAAAATTGTCTCTCGATATTTGGCATTACTGCGATCGATCTCACTGATGGGTGGGATATACTGAAGATCCGAACCTGTTAAACTTTCCAAGCCTTGTTTGGCTACCTTACGAGTGATTTCGGTCGGCGTATTGAGAGCAAGGATCGGCAAATTATTAGCTTTGGCAAAACGAAGAATCGGTTCGTAAGATTCCCATTTGTATCCCCAACGGCGGTCGAATTCTGTTTGTTCGCGCAATTGGGGAGCAGTGATTTTTCCAACTAAATAACGATCGATAATTGGTTGAGCTGGACGTTGAAACATTTCCATCCCGATCGCCACCTGCGGCTTATACTTAAATAATGATTCGATAATCATTAATTGCTGCTGACGATCTGAGTCGCGATCGTGAATTTCTCCCAGATAGACAACTCTAGCTGTTTGAAGTTCCTTAATTATCTCCTGTTGTTTGGATGTGAATTCGATCTTCTGTTGCAAGGGTGGAGTTGCAGCAATAGCAGTTGGCATTACACCGATCGCATTGCTAGCTATAA
Organism: Chamaesiphon sp. VAR_4_metabat_408; assembly: GCA_031422115.1. Lineage (GTDB taxonomy): Bacteria > Cyanobacteriota > Cyanobacteriia > Cyanobacteriales > Chamaesiphonaceae > Chamaesiphon. The sequence goes on from JANOPX010000134.1 coordinate 62,973, forward strand.
TGATAACTAGCACCCAGACAAGTGCGACAATCCGATATATATTCATCTTCAGACCATGTATTAACATTTCAGTTAACATAACGCACAATCCCTTTGTCCGCATCGCTAAACTGGAATCATAAATTATGCCAGAAACAACGGATCTTCGTTCTCAAACTTCGGAAAATACTTCGATCGAACGCATCGTCGATCGAAGCTCAGGGCAAAATTGGTTTGAATACCCGATCGTGGTACATCCTCATCATACTGACTATGGGGGCATTGTTTGGCACGGTAGCTACCTCTCCTGGATGGAGGAAGCGCGAGTAGAATGTCTGCGCTCCATTGGGATTAATTTCGCAGATTTGGTAGCTCTGGGCTGCGATTTGCCTGTAGTAGATTTATCTTTGCGTTATCATCGTTCGCTGCGAATGGGCGAATCAGCTATGGTCAAAACCCGTACCGTCGATATGGAAGGTGTCCGCATCGTCTGGGAATATCAGATTGAATCACCAGATCGATCGATTATTTATCTGACTGGGATGGTGACGTTGGTGGCAGTAGATCGGGAAAAGGGTAAAATTATGCGTCAATTACCAACAACAGTTAAAGATGCTCTCATTAAGCTATGGGAATAGTTTGTCGATCTAGCTCGATGTTGTTAGTGATAACCGCAGGGCGATCGATTTGGAGACTGTATAAAAGACCGTAATAATCAAAAACGTTCCGAGAATAACTACCAGGGGAAATTTACCGATTAATTCCCCTGGTAGCACCTGTACAAAATCTCTGGGACGAGTAACTATCGACCAAGTATTGAAGCGGACAAATCTGCCGATATAAATACCGATCGAGCAAAGCAAGTGTAGACTGATTTCGGCAGTATTAATATATCGACCTAATTCTTGCTGCTGAAGATATCTACCAACATTTATCAGTGAGAATAAATAAGCGCACCAACCTACCCCAATAAAACCAATGTAAATAGGCACGATAACAAGTGTGATTCCCCAGACTGAATCAACATCCCGTACCGCATCATAAAAATGGACGATATCCGTCAAAATATAAGGTGCATTTGGTAAAATCAGGATAAATAACAATAACCCAATCCACCAAACTAAAGGGCGACTATTTCCATGTTTCGATTTCCCAAAGGGAAGGCTCCGCCAACGAGAATGAATATCGATTATCATCAATGTAGCAATTAAACCGATCGCCATTGTCAGAAAAAAGATCCGCACACCCCACAAAGACTTCAGTAGACTAATAACCGAAGTCAGAATATCCCCATTATTATATTTTTTTAGACCCAAAATACAGCTACTAGTTAACAGTGTATAAACACCCCATCGATACCACTTCGATCGAGGTTTATCAAACAGGAAGAAACTTAAAGCTAGTGGAATCAATGCCAAAAAAATATTCCAGGCAATTCTACCCAGATCTCCAGCAATTACCACGATCAGTCGATCTAACATAATAAAATATTATATTTTTCTACCTAAAATAACTAAATCTCTCTCCACACCATTGAGCTTGGCGATTTGGGGGAGGAATCCCCATTGTTGAAATTTGTGCTTCTTGAATAAATTGATACTAGGCTGGTTATGACCAAAGATAAAGCCGACGAGGGTATTTAGGTCTAAATTAGGGCATGAGGCGATCGCGTGAGTTAATAGTCGATCTCCCAAATGTTGACGATGATAATCTGTCGATACATATACACTCACCTCCGCCGTGTGTCGATAAGCATCTCGCCCATAAAACGATCGCAAACTCAACCATCCACCAATTTTATCATCTACTTCTATCGTCCAGATCGGTCGGCGAGGATTGTGCGCGTCGAACCAATCCAACCGACTCGATACCGTCACTGGCTCTAAATCTGCTGTCGCCATTCGTCCCGCGATGGAACTATTATAAATCTCCACAATAGCGGGTAAATCTTCGATCTTTGCGTCACGAATCATTGGGTAGGGATGAGTCAAGGATGAGAATTCAATAATACACCACCATCGCCATTGGAACCATAATTCAAAGCTACCCGATCTAGGGAAGTCTCGATCGGTATATGAAATATGCTTTTATTACACAATTTGAGCTTGACCAATTCAATTCTAGCTCGATTCCCAGAGTGCGCTCCTTTAAAGAGCCTAGTCATCAAATAACTTTTATTAGTACAGCAACATACTAGCAGAGTGTAACAACTTAATTGAATCTACTCTACGGCTATAGTACCTCAAAGCTTGTAGGTTCGTCAAGCCTATTGAGAATAGCATCAATTATCTTCGGATCTGCTTGGAGGAGAATCATGTAGTTTTAACTTTTGTTAACAAATACTTGAATTTTCATGAAGTCTCACATCTTGCACCAGTACACAAAAACTAATGAAATACCCTGAAAACTTACTCAATAGTACTAAAACTATCCCCTAGTCCCTATCCCCTATCCCCTAAAACACTAGTAACTATGTTTTGATGCAAGATGTGAGAAGTTTGAGTCGATCGCACGCCCTAATCCGATCTAAAATTTGAGGGTAAAATGATGACTGGTAATTTCCATCCGGTGATGGAGATAAAAGCGGTGTGCTGCAAACCGCTGTACGCCAGAATCGAGGGTTAATTGTTGACAACTATTGACCAGAGCATATTCTAGCAACCAGTTAAATAAGAGAGTACCCGATCCTTGCGATCGACGATCGGAGCGAGTGACCAAATCGTCAACATACAAGAATTTTCCCCAAGCTAGAGATTCAGAAATTCTAAATCCAGCAACAGCTTCGATCGATGAGTCAGCTTGAAGATATACGAGCTGATATTGGCATTGCTGTTGCTGTTGGCGAACTCGATCGATAAATTCCGCCAGTGATAAATGAGGTCTTAACTCACTCATCACGGGGAAACAGTCGCTAATTTCCTGCATCGATGTGGCGATTGAAATTTGATTCATGAATAGAAATCATACCATTTGAGGTTGTGGAATCCATGCACAAAGAGGTGTTCCCAATCCAAAATCCAAAATCAGATCACTCATTTTCATCATCTCGATATCCAGCATCCTGATAGTCTGGTTGATAGCGGGATTGGTATTCTGACTGAGATTGACGTTGGGCTTCAACTTCCTTCATCGCTGCAATGGGATCGTATTTTGCGGCATCTTTGATATCAATTTTCCAGCCAGTTAGTCGAGCGGCGAGGCGGACATTCTGACCTTCTTTCCCGATCGCCAAACTTAACTGATCCTCTGGTACCAACACATGGGCTTGACGACCATCAGGATTGACTAACTTTACCTCATTAATCCGTGCGGGACTTAGAGCATTGGAGATATAAGTAGAAGGATCCGGCGACCACCGAATCACATCAATTTTCTCGCCCTGCAACTCATTTACCACCACCTGAATCCGCGAACCTCTAGCTCCAATACATGCGCCTACGGGGTCTACATCTCCCTCTAGGGTATCTACGGCAATTTTGGTACGCGGGCCGACATGACGAGAAGGGGGAGTGGCTTCTCGTGCCACAGCGACGATGCGGACTAGCTCTTCTTCAATTTCGGGGACTTCATTGGCAAATAGTTCCACGACTAAACCAGCAGAAGCGCGGGAAACTAGCAATTGAGGGCCGCGTTGCGAACCTTCACGGACTTTTTTGAGAAAGACTTTGAAGGTACGTCCGGTGCGATAATTATCGTTGGGCAGTTGTTCTTTTTGGGGTAATTCTGCTTCGACATCTGGCTGTCCGAAACTGCTATTGACGACCAAAATTACTGACTGACGCTCGAATCTCAGCACTTTACCAATTAGGGTCGAACCTTCGAGCTGCTCGAATTCTTCTTGGATGATTTTACGTTGTTGGTCGCGCAATTTTTGGGCGAGAACTTGTTTGGCTTGAATCGCTGCCATCCGGCCAAAATCATCTCGATCGGGGGTGACATCCAATACGACTGAATCACCGATCGAAGTGGGCATCATTTCTGCCAATTCTTCGTCGGTTAGTTCTCGATCTGATTCTTGTTGTAAGATATTTTTGACTTCATCCAGGGAAATCTCTCGATCTTCATCGCTAACTTCATCCACAATCATCTTAGTGGCGACGACTTGGAATGTTTCATCATCTAAGTTGAGGAATACGTCAAAGTTTTCAAAATAGTCTTCTTCAAACTGCATTTTGTCCATCAGTTGCGATCGACGATAGCGTTCGTAACCTTTGAGGAGAGCTTCTCGTAAGGCTGCTTGCACCGATGAGCTAGGCAGGTTTCGATCGCGACTAATCTCTTCAATCAGATTTTTCAGTCCGGGTAGACTGACGTTCTTTTTTGGTGCTTGTGATTTTGATTTTGACATATTCAGTTTAATTTAAGAGTTAAGGGTGATAAATTCGAGCTGGCTTAAAGCGTGGGGTTGTCATCTAACAAAACTTTGTGGACTGATTCCCTGGGGATAGCTATTTTACGACCTTTTAGGCTTAGATAAATTGCCGTATCATCGCGACTAATCAATTGTCCTTGCCATTCTTTTTTGCCATCAATGACTTCTAGTGGGGTGACTCGAACGGGAAAACCTCCAAAGGCGGTAAACTCTCGATCGGTCGTCAATTCGCGACTCGTACCTGGGCTAGAAACTTCTAACATGTAGGCAAAAGGCACAATTTCGCTAGTATCTAATGCTGCTTCCAAGGCTCGACTCATGCGAGCGCAATCATCCAAGCCAGTATCTGTTTCTGGATTACGAATATCCACCCTCAGTGCTGGGGGATTTTGATTGGTTTGAAAGACGATCGTGACTAGTTCTAAGCCCAATTCAGTGGCGATTGGGGTAGCGATATCGGTAATTTGAGGGATGAGGGGATGAGCCATAGATTCAGTAGAGAATAGGGGCTAGAGGCATTGAAATGAATCGCTCAGAAAAGTACCAAATTTCTGGCAATCTTAGCTCAATTAAAGGTGAGCACAGATTCAGGATTGTTACGTAAGCCAAAGGTTTTGTCGGCACCGATTGAACTGAAAAATACTATTGAGATTGAGGCAAAATTAGTGTGTAATGCCAGAAACTGGTTAAACAACAAAAAAAGTGGGGGTAGTCCCACTCCTGGCAATTTATTATTCCAAGAAGTATAGCGGCAAACTATTTCGATAGTTTGCCGCCATTCCTTATTTTAGCAGAGTTTCAGTACGGGTGGATAGTTGTTGCCGGGACAAGGGGGTAGCCTCTCATCCAGGAATAAAGGTCGGACGAACTCTGCAATTTGACTCTGGGAAAGGTAGATTAAGAAATATCCAATTGAAGTGTCCAATCGCTCATGAGCCTAAATATCTACTTCCTCCGTCACGGACAAACGGCATCTAGTCAAGCAAATTTGTTCTGTGGGACGATCGATCCACCCTTAACAACTCATGGAGAGGAAATGGCGCGATCGTTCGCCACAGCTTATGCTAACACTCCCTGGGCAGCCATCTATTCTAGCCCCAGAGAGCGGGCAATTAGTACCGCCACACCCTTGGCGATGGCGGTGAAGATCGAATTGCAAATCCGTGCAGGGTTGGCGGAGATTGATTATGGTGCGTGGGAAGGGCAAGATGTGGCTACGGTAGAGCGACAATACCATGATGACTATCTGCGCTGGTTGGCAGATCCAGGCTGGAATTCACCGACAAACGGAGAACCCGCGATCGCAATTGCCAATCGTGCCTTGGCTGTCATTGCCGAAATTCAGCAGCAACACCTGACGGGAAATGTTTTGGTTGTATCCCACAAAGCCACGATTCGGATTCTATTATGTAGCCTGCTTGGTATCGATGTGGGGCGATTTCGCTATCGATTGTCTATGCCTGTGAGCGGGTTGAGTATTGTTGAGTTTGGCACACATGGGCCGTTATTGAAAGTACTTGCCGACAGATCCCATCTGACCAATGAGTTGCGAGATTTACCTGGTACTTAGTCAGGGGGATTTGTTAATGGCATCTAGATGACGGCGTTGCTGAATCAAGGTATGTTTTAAAAGTTTTTATATGCAAACAATTATCCCAGCTCCCAACTCCCAAACCTAAATTCAGCAACGCCTAAATAACTAAGTGGTTGCTCAGATTTTTTAATAGTCGTTGGTGTCGATCGACTGAAATCGACCCGATCGAACCAATAATACTCCGCCGAGTTACTAGTGATAAAAACCCTAGTCTAATTAGAGATTTGGATTGCAATCCACTATCGATAAAATCCAGATCTTCGGGGGCAATGATTTCATCAAACCCGATGACTAGCTGATGCAATTGAGTGCTGATGCCGCAAATCAACCAATCTTGATAAGGTGGTAGGGTACGCAAGAGTACCACTGGTCGAGTTTTGAGGTTGCCGTTAGATTGAGGAATAGAGGCGAGTACCGTACTACCTTCTCTCATATTCATGGTTCACCTCTTTAATTAAATCGGTGGAATATTCTGGCTCATCCAACTCCCACGCATTGGCAATACCTTGAAGCGATAGATTCAACCAAGCTAAATATTCTTCATCTCGTTCTGGCAGTACTGTGACTAATAGTCGGGTATTTGGCTCAAGTTCAAAATACTCATCCAAAAGAATTCGATCTCCATCAAAATGAGCGAGAATTGATATAGTTTCCATTAGTTAGTTTTCCCGATCGAAAATTGGTTAATTTTTGGTTTAGATGCTGACGATAAAATTCACTTAATAATGCTGCGTAACGAGTCAAAAAATGTGGGATAGGAGATTGAAGCGGCTTCAGCGCGGTGAATGGTAGTTTTGCCATGAGCCATCATGCTGGCGATCGCCAAACTCATGGCAATGCGATGATCGGTGTAGCTATCCAATTCTGCACCAATTAGGCCGCCACCGCCAGTAATTTCCAGTCCATCGGGTAATTCGGTGATATGTGCCCCCATTTTAGTCAGTTCTGTTGCCATTACTTCAATTCGATCGCTTTCCTTCACCCGTAGTTCTTCAGCATCCTTAATTATCGTCGTTCCTTGGGCAAATATGGCTGCTACAGCTAAAATTGGGATTTCATCAATCAGGCGGGGAATCAAATCCCCACCAATTTCACAGGCGGTTAATTTGCTATGTCTCACTCGAATATCTGCCACAGGTTCCCCCGCAACTTCCCGCTGATTTTCGAGGGTGATATCGGCACCCATTAATTCTAACGCCACCAAAATTCCCGTCCGAGTCGGATTGACCCCCACATTCTCAATATACAACTCCGAACCAGGCACGATCGACCCAGCCACCAACCAAAATGCCGCCGAACTAATATCTCCAGGTACAATGACTGCTTGCCCGCGCAAATCGGGATAACCAGTCACCGTTGCACTATGGGTATCTCGATCGACCTCTATATTCGCCCCAAACGCTCGCAACATCCGTTCTGAGTGATCCCGCGATAAAGCAGGTTCCGTGACCGTGGTGCGCCCATCAGCCATCAATCCGGCGAGTAAAACGGCGGACTTGACTTGAGCCGAAGCGATCGGCGAATGATAATGAATCGGTTTAATATTTTGACCCCTTACTGCCAAGGGCGCGAGAGAATTGCCATTTCTACCCCAAATCTGTGCCCCCATCTGTACCAGGGGTTTTACCACTCGTAACATTGGTCGAGATCTGAGCGAATCATCACCCGTAACTGTAAAAAATTTGTCGGGATGGGAAGCCAAAATTCCCAACATCAGCCGCATCGTCGTCCCAGAATTGCCCGCATCCAATATATCTAGCGGCTCTTGGATTTTTCCCAACCCAATCCCCGTCACCTTGACTAAATCGGTATTGAGCGGGGAAATCTGCGCTCCCATTGCCGTGAAGCAAGCCGCCGTACTGCGAGGATCTTCCCCTAATAGCAATCCCTGAATCGTTGTTTCCCCTGTGGCTAATGCGCCCAACATTAGAGCGCGGTGGGAAATCGACTTATCTCCTGGAATTTGTAATGTACCCCGAAGAGATGTCCCCACAGCAGGATCGATAGTGAGAGTTTGATGGCGATCGACAGATTGCAGAGTTATCACGGCGGAGTCAAGGGAGAAAGTCTGAGATTTTATTATAAAACGACAGGGGATCGTCCCAGTCCAAGTTGAGGCGATCGATGTTTGCCAGTTTAGGGATCGATATTTTCTCCCTCCACCGCTTTAATTTTTGATGCTGACTTTTTCTCAACCTTGATGGTAATTTGTTGTTTCTGTCCGGCTGGACCTAACGCTTGGAATGGCTGCTGTCCCTGCGATACAAATAATCCACCACCATCATTAGTGCGGATGGTCATTTGTTGGGTGACGATCCAGTCTCGTTGTTCCCCTGTTTTGAGATTCCCGACAACCTTAGGATTCCCATCGACAACAATTTCAGCCCAGATCGGATTTTTCACACTAATTCGCACCCGAACTGTATCTGGAGACTCGATCGGTGCGGGTGGCGCGATCGTCTCTGGAGCAGTTGAGGCAGGTTTGCTATTTTCGACGATCGGATATTTTGGTTTGGCGGCATCATTGAGGATGTGGGAAAGTCCCGCACTACTACCCAGAATCGTCAGGGCGTAGATTGCATACCAGTGGATTGGCTTGAGCGTCGGGGCTGAAAAAGCCTCCCCACGGGTAGATGTTGTCTGTTTGAATTCGAGTACTTCCCGCTGCCAAGTTGGGACATGTTCTGCCAAGCCATTACCGTCCATACCCAGACAATCTCCATAGCGGCGGATCATCCCTTTGACATATACGGATTCGGGTAACATCTCCAGATGCCCTTCTTCGATCGCTTGAATCAATCGCGGTTGAATCTGGGTTAGTGCGGCTACTTCTTCGACTGATAGGGATTGCTGATTTCGCCAGTAGCCCAAGTGAGCACCAATCTGCTCCATCATTGTCGCTGGGGTTGATGCTGGGACTACTTCGGTAATGGGATCTGGTTTGGTCAGATTCGGAATCGACAATTTGGGTAATTTGACAGATCTCAGCGATCTAATGTATTTGAGGGGTGGCAGTAAAGTCACGATCTCTAGTAGTGTTTTTTTGTGTAAGGGGTGAGAATATTGATGTCGAATCTCAGGCAAAAGAGCTAACCCGATTGCCCAGATTGAAGACTGGACACTTCTACTAGTTGCAAATGTCGGTAGCAACCGATTTCTAACGATCGATCTGTATCTAAGCTAATGTTACCAATTTTGGTACGATGGAGATGTAAAACTGGACAGTCTAGTTGAGCGGCAACACGTCGAATTTGTCTATTCCTCCCTTCAGTTAGCACTACCTCTAGTAAAGTTCGATCGTCTTTTTGTCGGACTACTTTTACCTGAGCGGGCAGTGTCATCCGACCATCGAGGTCGATCCCATCCCGCCAAGCATGTAGTTGGATCGTCGATGGCTGACCCTGTACCCAAACAGCATAAGTTTTACTCACACTATGGCTCGGATGTGTCAGTCGAAATGTCAACTCCCCATCATTGGTCAGCAACAATGCACCACTAGAATCGATATCTAATCTCCCAACTGGATGAATTCCTTCACACTCTCGCAACTCTGGTGGTAATAAGTCTAAAACCGTCCGACGACCTTCAGGGTCATCGCAGGTAGAAATAACACCATTAGGCTTATTGAGTAGTAAATACACAGGCTTGGGTCTGGTCTGTGCTGTAATTAGTCTACCATCAACTTCAATCCGATCGGTAGCAGGTTCGGCAGTTTGTCCTAATTGGGCAACTCGTCCGTTCACAATTACTCTACCAGCTAAAATCAACTGTTCTGCTTGTCTACGGGAGGCAATTCCCCACTGGGATAAGATTTTTTGGAGTCTTGCAGTGGTCATGGGGGAGTTGGGAGTTTGGAGTTGGGGGTTGGGAGTTGGGAGTTTGGAGTTGGGAGTTGGGAGTTGGGAGCGAAAAGTGCTGATGGTCAACTGGGCTTTGTGACAAAAGCCAGACAAGTAAAACACCTTTTCAAGACAGTTGGGGGTTGAGCGCAAGGTGCAGGCTACGCAATGCTACCACCTAAAGGTAAGCGCAGCCAACGCGAACAGTACAAGCCGCTCACTAACCATTGGGAATTGGATCGAACTGCTTTCAATTGTGGCGACGATCGAGTAAAGTCTTCTTTAAGAAATATTACAGGAAGATCGAACTAGATTGACAGGTAAAACTAAAGGAATAATTGGTTCGGTACTATCACCTGCTTGTGGCGCATGGTTGCGTTCCCAGGTATCCCAGGTAGACGAACTTCAAGTCAATATTGCTGGCGGAAGTCTCCAAATCTTGGGTGGAACGATCCCTCAGATAACTGTGGTGGCAGTAGGTGCAGTCTATCAGGGCTTATGCTTGGGGTCGATCGACCTCAATGCCGAAAATATTCGGGTGAATTTGCCCCAAGTCATTCGGGGTCAACCTTTGTGCTTGCTCGCACCCATTCCGGTGATGGCAGTGGCGAAATTTACCGAAGCCGATTTACAAGCTTCTCTAGCTGCACCACTGTTGTCGAATGCAATTACCGATTTACTCGCCCAAATCCTCGCGACATCAGCTCAAAGCAAATGGCAGATCGACTGGCATCACCTCCATATCGCCCCCGCAACCATCACTTTACAGGGAAACTTGACAGCGATCGGTCAGACTGCGCCAATTGAGTTACGGATGGGCTTGGAGATCGCTGATGGTCATATTTTACACCTGGATCCCTTGGCGATTAGCTGTCCCGTCGATCTACCGGGGAGCGATATTACCAGCTACAAGATGGATCTCGGTAGTGATGTCAACATTACCGAACTCCACCTGAGTGAAGGTTTATTGATCTGTCGCGGCCAAATCCAGGTCAATCCCTAGTTCATCTGCTCCGTTTTAATATTACAGATCTAGCGATTTGGATGAATAATCCGATCGCCTGAATTTGTTGGCGAAGTCTTCGCTCGGCGAAACCTGTCGTCATCACCTGCTGTTGATAGATCTGGCGGAGGTGGCGAATCTGTTCTCTACAATCTAGTATGGCCTCTGGAGCGATGCTCGATCGGGAGCAGTCGATTGTCAACCTGTCGCAAACCTGAGCGATTGCCACTAATTGTTGGCGCAGTCGAACTGTCCAAAAAGTCAAGATGAGTGCGGCAATCGCAATCGTACAATTGCAGAATACAACTAGCGTAGTTAAATCAATCACTTTTCGTTCGCCTAGCGTGCCATAGACAATCTCACCTCATTTTCCCCCATCCGCCCCATTTTCTCAGCCTCCGAAAAAAAACTTGTCAAAAAACTTGCCAAACTTGCAAACCTAGTGATATAGTTATGGAAGATGTGTAAAACATCAACCGTAATCCTCGGTAGCTCAGTGGTAGAGCGGTCGACTGTTAATCGACTGGTCGCAAGTTCGAATCTTGCCCGGGGAGTTTAGATACAATATAATTTAATACACCGTGTTAGGTAGTAGCCATAGCACGGGTTTTTGGATCGATCTGACTTTAGCCCCAGTCCAGAGCTTGGCAGTCCTATTTAAGATTCTGTGGTATTGATGCTGGTGCTGATGCGCTTGCCCGCATGAGCATACCCTACACTAACCTAGCTTCTCATTTAGGATCGCTATAAGTATTATACTAAAGTCGATCGGCACAATCGGAACTCAAAACCTTTCCACAGCCTCATGCAGCAACTTTAGAGCCACCCAAGCAGGTCAAAGCTTTAACAATGATATGGTAATTTGGTAGTAGGTAATAATGACGTTTCGGCTAGCGGAAACAATCTGTTAATCTAGTGGTCATTGATTATAATCATCAACTGATTTTGAGGTACCGATTTTAGATGAAATTATTTCACCATTGCTTATCCACCATCAGCCTATTAGGTACTAGCGTAATAGGAGCTTCGTTAATTGGCAACTCACCCGCTCAGGCTATCCCTGAAGCCCAGGTAATTGCCAAATTGCAGAATATACCCGTCTATGTGATTACCGATGCCAAGGGGACGATCGTCGAAGCTAGGATAAGCAGTCAAGGGAAAAATCCCTCCCCACAAGTTTCGACAGGAGTCTTCTTTACAGAGCAAGATGCTCGCACCTTCGTTGAAAAAAATCTCAAGCTCCAACAGCCAGAATTGGGTAAAGTGGTGAAAGTCACCCCCGTCAGCTTGGGTGAAATCTATCGCCGTCAACAGGCAAACAAGAATAAACCCCAAGAACTCAATTATGTCTATGTACCCACAGCTCAACAGTCTAGTTCGGCATTAGCGATCCTCAATCGGAGCGGTCAAAAACTGACTCAAATCAATGGTTCGCCAGTATTTATCGCCACCGTCAAGTCCAAATCTGGGAAGGATGAGTATTTGACTTTTCAGCGGGATAACCGCGAGATCGTGCCGATTTTCTTCAGCGAAGTAGCTTTGCGAGCATCAATCAAAAAAGTATATCCAAATCTAACGAGTAAAATCAATATTCAGGTTGTAGAACTCAACGATCTGTTAGGATATATGACTAGTAAAAATGATGCAGTTATTAGCGCGTTTGAATTTAATTCAAATATGGAAAGTAAGTAAAATTCAGAGTACATAGCATTTCCTGGGATTGGTAGATACAATTGCTCATCCCTAGAGCATTTTACCACATCTCATCGCCCCAGAAATTGCTGTATTGCTCTGGATGAAAACATTAATAGATAGATATCCTGCTGTAATGTTTTAACCTATCCATAATTTTACACCCTCACCAAAATTCACTATGTATAAATCAGCTCTCAATCTCATGGCAATAATCGCGATGAGTATCCCCTCAATAATTTCGATCGTGCCTCCCGCGCAAGCATTACCAGAAGCTCAAGTCTTGCAAAAACTGCAAGAAATACCCGTTTTCACAATTACGAATGGGAAGGGCGGTATCTTCAAAGAGAATGTGGGGACTGGTGATAAAGCGAAGGTTTTTACACGGGTATTTATCAGCATCAAAGATGCACAGACTTTTTTACAAAGCTTTCGGAAAAGCAAGTTCAAAGAAGCAAAACTAGCTCAAATTACTCCCATACCGTTGAGTGCGATTTATAAATTGCAACTAACGGCTAAAGAGAAAAAGGAGAATATGAGTTTCGTATTTTTCCCGACAGAGCCTCAGCTCAAGAATGCCTTAGCTATTCTCAAAAAGCCTTATCAACCTAATGCTGTTTATCCAGTACCATTATTTATGGTGGCGATCGAACAAAAAGGTCAATATGTGACCATCCAAAGAAATAAATTGACACCGCTATTTTTTGAAAAAGAAGATGCTCAACGGTGGTTGGATACAGTGAAAAAGCAGGATCCTAAATTAGTTGCCAAGGCTGAGATTAAAGTCAACTATCTGCAAAATATTCTCGAAGATTTGCACTCACGCAATTATCCCGGACAAGAACAATTAGTTCTAGTACCTTCCCGCGAGAACCAAGATATAGTTCGTCAAATTCAAGCTAACCAGAATAAAACAACCAAACCCCCTGCGTCTACCGCACCCAAAAAATAGGTGACATCGACTACCGGAAAATCTTTGTGGGATTGGCGCAAATGGGCGGTGAAATTAGCGATCGAACATCATATCGATCGCTATGAAGTGGATTGGCTGCTGCAACGTGTCGCAAATTTGGAGCCATTGACGCTGCGATTGGAGTCAATTGGTGAGAATGAGCTAGTCGATCTGACGATGGCACTCCAAGGGTTATCAACATTATGGCTCGCGCGAGTCAACGATCGCACACCCATTCAATATTTGCTAGGAACGACTACATGGCGAGACTTTGAGTTAGTTGTCTCACCTGCGGTACTGATTCCTCGTCCCGAAACTGAATTAATTATTGACATTGCGAGCGAACGGACTAGTCCCACCAGAAATGATATATGGTTCGATTTGGGTACTGGGAGTGGTGCAATTGCTATCGGCTTGGCAAAAGCTTTGCCGAATACGTCTATTTATGCGATCGATCTTAGCTTGGAAGCACTAGCAATTGCCAAGGCTAATGCAATTAGATTGGGTGTTCAAAATCGGATTACTTTTGAGCAGGGAAACTGGTTATCATCGTCATTGTTCGCACCTTTTCGCCAACGGGTAGCCGCAATCGTCTCCAACCCTCCATATATCCCTTCCTCAGACGTGCTAGAACTCCAGCCAGAAGTGGTAAATCATGAACCACATCTCGCCCTAGATGGTGGGTTAGATGGCTTAAATTCGATTAGGGAACTAGTCGATACTGGAGCTGAATATTTAGAGCATGGCGGGATGTTATTGATGGAAATGATGCTCGGACAAGGTGATGCAGTAGTCGATCTATTACTCAAACAGGGATGCTATGAGCAGATTGAAGTCATCAAAGATCTAGCCGGAATCGATCGATTCGTCATCGCTTGGCGAATCTAGAGTCGCAATGCTGGTTTTTAAAAATAAAACCGATGTAACCCGCATTTTATCGTCGTAAGGATTGCGGGGATTCACAGATTGTCAACAAATTGCTCCAAATCTTTTGATTTGACTAGGTAAGTTTTTCCAATCAGTTGAAAAGGTAACTCATGATTCTTGATGGCATTCATCACGGTGGTTCGACTTAACCCACTCAGAATCTGAGCTTCATCCAAATTTAGTAGCAACTTACCTTTGAGCATCGCTGGAGCGATTTTGGGAGAATTTTTGTCTGTGAGAGTAGAAATCAACTTACCAACCGATCGAGCGCACAACACCAGAAATACGTCTACAAGCCCCGCTGTGCCCATCAAAATTCGCTGATGCTGCAATCTATGCTCGAAAGGGTTGTCAGTGGTGCTAGAACCTTTCTGGGTGGTAACTGGTGAGTTGTGAGCAGTGCCGATCTCGCCCCAAGTAGATAGAATACTCGAAAATGAATTGGATGATGGCAAAAATCCACTCTCGTTGATGTATTCTAGCTCTGGTCGATCGAATAAAGCTAGCTCACTCAATTCGGCAAAGGGTGAAGGCATCGAAACTAGCTCGAAGTCTCGATCGATTGTAGGCCTAATCGGGGATATATGTCCTTGGCGTTCGTCTCCATGCTCGATCGAGATCCGATCGCTATTTAGGTACTTCGCAACTTCTTTTTCGCTAAACATCGCATATCCCCGATCGCCGACTACAAGCCCAGGATAACTTCAAGTTCGGGCAATCCGATTCGGGGATATGGCTGAAAGATCCAATTAAGAATCTAATTCTTTCGGCATAACAGTCACTAGTTGATTTTTGCCATCGCGGGCGATACGCATTTGCAAGCGTTGGCTGACACGACTATTTTCCATCACATCCTGCAATTGAGCCGCATCGCGAATTGCATCGCTGTTGACTTCGAGGATGACATCACCCCGACGCATTCCCGCTGAGGCGGCGGCGGTATTGGGCAAAACACGCACTACTAGCACCCCATTAATTTCAGGGACTTGAAATGGGGCATTGGGGTCATTATTATTTTCAAGAGCGATTTCTGGGGTGAGTGTGACCATTTGCACGCCGAGATAGGGGTGCGAAACCTTTTCACCGCGAGCTAATTGGGTGGCGATAGTTTTGGCTTTGTCGATCGGAATGGCAAATCCAATCCCCATCGCATCCGCCCGAATCGCGGTATTAATGCCGATAACTTCCCCCTGAGCATTGAGCAATGGCCCCCCTGAATTGCCAGGATTGATAGCTGCATCAGTTTGGATAAAATCGAGGCGTTTGTCGGTCATGCCGACGGCAGCACTGGAACGCTTGAGGGTACTGATGATGCCCAGAGTTACGGTATTATCCAAGCCTAATGGATTTCCAACGGCGATCGCCCAGTCGCCAACTTTGATAATGGCAGAGTTACCCAGAGTAGCTACGGGCAAATCTTTCGCGCCAGTGACTTTGATGACAGCCAAATCAGTGACAGTATCTATGCCCTGAACTTTACCTTCAAAACTCCGCCCATCCTTGAGGGCGATCGTCACCTTATCAGCTTTATCGACCACATGAGCATTCGTGAGAATAATTCCAGCTCGATCGATAATAAACCCCGACCCCTGACCCCGCAACCGCTGCTGTTGACTCAATCCCGACATGGCATCTTCACCAAAAATCGGATCTATCCGTCTAGTAATCGTCCGCTCGGTATCAATTCGCACTACGGCAGCACCGACTCGATCGACCGCCAGACTGACAAAGCTCGTCCCAGTATTATCGCCTGCTACTGCGGCGAGCGGTACCGCCAAAGCTGGCAGCGGTAGAAATGTTGTAATAGTTAGAGCGATCGCCGCAACGATGTAAGCTAGTTTCGGTAGTTTCATTCTCACTCAGCGATACAAAATTAGGTCTACTACCTATTTTGACAAATTTTCTCGCGCTGACAATTGGGGAATGCCGAAAAGTGCATCGGGCGATCGATATCTACCAGCCTGGATCTTCGGTGAGATGAATGGTAATGGCTGATTCGCCGATCGGAATCGCCGTAATACAAGCACGGACGGGCTGTTCCTGACCCTGGATCCCAATTTCACAGGCATAACAAGCACCCATCATACAACCAGTGGGAATAGATAAACCCCCACGTTGGGCGACACTAAGTAGTGGCTCACCTGCTTCTGCTTGAACAGTCACTCGATCGGGCATGAAAAGAACTGAAACGGACATAAAATCAAAACCAGATACAACTTATTATATTAATCCCAAACTAATCTTCAATATCTATCATTGGGTCGAAGCATTGGATGTCGCCTTCGTCGAGCGAATACCTGCCTTCTCCACGAGACGTTAAGCGTTGGCGTTGGCGTAGCCTACCGTTAGGTACGGTTTACAGGGTAAGACTTTTAGAGGTTATTCAAAAACACGGGGGGTCTAGACCTCCATTTCATCGGTTATGTTACGGCAAGCTTCCAAAAAATAGATACTTACCCAATGTAAGTAATATTCCTCCCACAATAGTGACAGTCAATCCTGTGAATATATTTCGCTGTGCCAATTCCTTCCCATCTAACCGCTGACCCATTCCCTTTGTCCGTTCGTCAAATGTTGCGGTTAGAGTCTAGATCGAACCGGATAGCTTAGATTCTACGTTGGTAATCTTACCGTCTAATTTGGTTTCGAGGTTGGTAATCTGTCCCTTTACATCCGAAAACCCCACCCGCATCTCTTCCCGTAGTCCAGTCACCGAACTGGTGGGGGCTATTTCGATTGAAGCTCCAGTTTCTCGATCTCAACCATCGAAATATAGAGTTTCATCGGATCGTCGGGAAACTCAATCAAACCGTAATCTTGATAGAAGCTTGCCGCGCCTTGACTGATGGCATCAACCACCATCGTCACCGCAGCTAGTTGAGTTGACAATTGAAGACATCGCTTCATCGCATCGAGTAATAATAATCCGCCATACCCCTTACCCTGATACCTTGAATCAACAGCCAATCGTCCGAGTAGAATCGCTGGTAGTAACGGGCATCTGGGTAACTTCTTGGCTATTGATTCATCAAGTTCGGTTGAAGTGATTCCGCATAGCGGAGGCTTCGCCAACGAGTAAGAAGATAGGCAATAGTACGCCAATACTTGGCGTTCTGGTAAGTCACTCAGTACATAAGGTGTAGATACCCGCTTCTTTAATTCCTGAGATGCCCTAGTCTTGATGTAATCATCCAAACTATCTACCCCGCAGGTAAACAACGATCGGTCGTGCTTCTTACTATCGAGTAAGTCAATACTAAGAGACATTGCCGAATTCCTGTTTATACCGAATAGCCGCGTCTTTAAGTTTCTGGTTTGGCTCCTTTGGGTTAAGAATAGCATCAGCAAAAGCTTTGCTACCCTCCGCACTGAGTTTTAAGACGCTGTGATTTGCGATCGTATTATCAGCCGCTTTCGTGTATTTACTTACAGTAAATACACGAAAGCGGCTGTTAGGACACGATCTGTTTCCTAAAAGCCTTGCCAGCAATATGTTTCAATCCGAAGCCCTCAATGGGATTTGAACCCATGACCTCTTCATTACCAATGAAGTGCTCTACCACTGAGCTATGAGGGCGTTTGTGAAAGTGGGTCGAGCTGGATTTGAACCAGCGTAGGTTTCCCAACGGATTTACAGTCCGTCACCATTAACCACTCGGTCATCGGCCCATTTATTCCACAACTTACTAATAATAACATAGTTTCCTCAAAACACCTAATTATTTCTCAAACTTTATTTGGGCGGGTGGTTTCGAGCGCGGAGAGTAGCCCGCCACAGGCATCGATGAGGAGATCGATTACATAGTCAAAGCCTTCTGTGCCGCCAAAATATGGGTCGGGGACTTCTTTGTCGGGGTGGTGGCTAGCATAGTCGCACATCATTTTGACTTTAGCGCGATACTGTCCTTTGGGGTCGAGGGCGAGAATATTTTGATAGTTTTCTCGATCCATTGCCAAAACCAGGTCGAAGTCGGTAAAGTCTGTTTTGGTGAATTGTCTGGCACTCCCTGTCATGGGGATGTTTTTTCGGGCGGCTGCGGCTTGCATTCGGCGATCTGGGGGGCTGCCGCTGTGGTAATTACCAGTTCCGGCGGAGTCGCAGTAGATGCCTTCTATGGCTGATTCTGCGAGGAGGTGGTTCATGATGTTTTCGGCGGATGGGGAACGACAGATGTTGCCGAGACAGACGAAGAGGATTTTGGTCATCAATTTAGGGTTACGCAGAGGGCGCGGAGTAGGGGGAGAACGGGGAGAGTGAGCTAGAGAGGATTATAATTTGTGAACGCTGTCTGTTAATGCTAGTCCTAATTTTAAAATATTTATGAGAACGATCGATGAAATCAATGACAAGATTAGCCGGAAGCAGGCGGTAGTATGGACGGTGGAGGAGGTGAAGGCGAAGGTGCAGGAGTTGGGGGTGGCGACGGTTGCTAAGTTGGTGGATGTGGTGACGACAGGTAGTTTTGAGCCGATGGAGTCTTCGGGGGCGATGTTGAATTTGGGTCATACGGATCCGCCAATCAAGATTCGATCGTGTACTCTGGATGGTGTGCCTGCTTATGCTGGGTTTGGGGCGGTGGATCTGTATTTGGGGGCGACTCAATTGGTTGAGGCTGCGGGGGATGTTGGGGAGGGTGAGGAACGGAAGGAGCGCGGTGGGGCGCATGTGATTGAGGATTTGATTGCGGGGAAGAGTGTCAGTTTGCGGGCGATCGGACATGGTACAGATTGTTATCCTCGCGCTTCGTTTGAGACGATGATTACGAAGGATACAATCAATCAGTTTTATCTCTACAATCCCCGCAATCTGTACCAAAATTTCATCGTCGGGGTGAATGGTGGCGATCGACCCCTCAGCACTTATCTAGGCCCTTTACAGCCTCGATTGGGGAATGCGGTCTATTCTAATACTGGGGCTATTTCACCGCTATTAAATGACCCAGATTTGGATGTAATTGGAATTGGTACACGGGTATGGTTGGGTGGTGGAATTGGTTATGTGGCTTGGGAGGGGACTCAACATTTCCCGCTCCAAAAACGTCAGGAAAATCGCACACCGATCGGCCCAGCCGCTACTCTAGCATTAGTTGGTGATGCCAAACAGATGGATCCGAAATGGGTGCGGGGCTGTTATTTCAAAAATTACGGGGCTTCGTTGATGTTGGGTGTGGGGGTGCCGATTCCGGTACTTAATGAGGATATTATCGCTCGGTGTGCGGTACTCGATCGAGATATCTTTGCGCCGATCGTTGATTTCTCGATTCCTCGGCGGGTACGTCCGACTTTTGGGCTGGTGAGCTATGAACAACTCAAATCTGGGAAGATAAAGATCGAGGGTAAAACCGTAAGAGTTGCACCACTGGCGAGTATTCCCCTATCTCGACAGGTCGCGATCGAACTCAAAGCCCAAATCGATGCAGGTGAATTCATGCTAACTGAAGCGGTATCATTATTGCCACGCGATCGCACCTTCATTCCCCAAGATCGCCGCCAAATGCCCAATCTATCAGAAGACTCTTGATTTTGGATTTTGGATTGAAATTCAGATCCCATCCACCCACAATTCTCAACCCTAGACATATAGCAACTTGCGTTAATAGAGGAGTCAGGAACTGAGCTTGGCTCCCCAATCCAAAATCCAAAATCCCCGACCCCTTATTAAGAAATGTTTCTTTGTTTTTCATAAACAAGGCGAACGGGGAAGTGATTGTATATTATCAACGTACGAATTATTCAATTTATTAGGAGAGCTTTCATGCTTGACTCTTTCTCCAGAGCCGTAGTCGCGGCAGATGCAAAAACTGCTCCAATCGGTGGTGCTGATTTAGATGCTTTAAAAGGCTTTATTGCTGCTGGTAACAGACGTTTAGACGCTGTTAACGCATTGGCTAGCAACGCTAGTTGCATGGTTTCCGATGCAGTATCTGGCATGATTTGCGAAAACAACGGCTTGGTACAAGCTGGTGGTAACTGCTACCCTAACCGTCGTATGGCTGCTTGCCTTCGCGACGCAGAAATCATCTTGCGCTACGTTACTTACGCATTACTCGCTGGTGACGCTTCCGTACTTGACGATCGTTGTTTAAACGGTTTGAAAGAAACTTATGCAGCTTTAGGAGTCCCTACTACTTCTACCGTACGTGCAGTTCAAATCATGAAAGCACAAGCTGCTGCTCACATCAAGGACACCCCTAGTGAGTCTTTCGCTGGTTCCAAACTTCGCATCATGGGTGCAATTGTAGTCGAAGATCGTTGCGCTACTCTAGTTGCTGAAGCTTCTTCTTACTTCGATCGGGTTATCTCTGCACTTAGCTAGAACAACGGTTTTACTAAAGCATTGAATTCGACATTGAAACAAAATATCAAAATACCTTTTCTGGAGTAATCAGAACATGAAATCTGTCGTAACTACGGTAATTGCTGCGGCTGATGCAGCAGGTCGCTTTCCTACCACTTCTGACTTAGAATCAGTACAAGGTAGCATCCAACGTGCAGCAGCACGTCTAGAAGCTGCTGAAAAGCTAGCTGCTAACTTGGATAAAGTAGCTCAAGAATCCTATGATGCTTGCATCAAAAAATATGGCTACTTGAACAACGCTGGTGAAGCCAACGAAACTCAAGTCAAAAAAGACAAATGCTTGCGCGACATCAAACACTACATGCGTTTGATCAACTACTGTCTAATTGTAGGCGGTACTGGCCCTCTAGATGAGTGGGGTATTGCTGGTGGACGTGAAGTTTACCGCGCTCTAGATTTACCTACTGCTCCTTACGTTGAAGCTCTTCGCTTTGCTCGTAGCCGTGGCTGTGCTCCTCGTGACATGTCTGCTCAAGCTTTGGTTGAGTACAATGCTCTTCTCGACTATGTAATCAACTCCCTTTCTTAGGATTGGGTGTACTCAGTCCGATTGAGTGATGAGGGGTTTTCGATCTATTGCTTTGCCTTCTGGTTGAGGAATCGATCGAAAGCCCCTTTGTGGTGTGTTAGTGTTTAGTTCTGATGTTTATTAAACACAGAGGTTCACGGAGGTTTCACGGAGGTTCACGGAGGAGGAGTGGTTAATAAGCGTTTTTTTAATATTTTTAATTTGAGTGAGGTTGAGGCGATCGAGTTATTGGATACGCCTTGTGATAAGTTGGCTGAGGATGAGTCGAGGTATGTGGCGGCTTCTCATCTGATTAATTTTAATACGGATGCTTCGATCGATGCGCTGATTCGGGCGATTGGGAATACGGATCCTGAGTTGGATAATCGGATTGTGCGGCGGAAGTCGGTGGAGACTTTGGGGAAGTTGCAGGCGAAGAAGGCTTTAGGTGTTATTCGCGGTTGTTTGGTGGAAGCGGATTGTTATACCGTCGAGAATGCGGTGTGGGCGATTGGGGAGATTGGTACTGATGATACCCACATTTTGGCGGAAATGGCGGGGTTGTTGGAGCAGCCAGGGCAGACTCACAGGGTAATTATTCATACGCTGACGAAGTTGAATTATGGGGCGGCGATCGATCGGATTCGCGCTTTTACTGAGTCTGAGGATGAGTCTACGGCTAGTGCGGCGATTACTGGGGTATGTCGGCTCAGTGGCGATTTTGCAGCGATGGAGCGGGTGCAGGCTTTTTTGTTTTATCCCAATCGGAATGTGCGGCGCGCTTGTATTCAAGATCTGATTGATGCTTGTTATTATCCCGCAATTAGTGCGATCGCCAGATGTCCAGTTTCGATTGCTTTTAGGCTTAGAGCGATTCGTCAACTCGCAGATATTGGGGTGGAGCGAGGGGAGATTACTTTTGCGGAGGTTCAGTCTAGTTTGGAGCAAACTTTATTCGACCATCCGAAAGATTTAGAATTGATTCACGAGTATGATAAAGCACCGGAATTGAGTTTTGTGATTCGTCAATTATATGAGACGGATTTTGGACTCTGTTATTTAGCTACTCAAACTCTGTTAGATGATTTTTCTGCGGAAGTTGCGATCGAGGCTCTTTTGGCTACCTATGAGGCGGAAGCTTATAATGACTATGGTGCCCATTATAACGTTGTGAAAGCGATCGGTTGGCTCAAATATATGGAGGGTTATGAATTACTCGTCGAAGCTCTCCACAATCGCGAACCTCAATTTCAAAAGTCCCGTGCTGCTGCGGCAATTGCGTTAGGTGAGTTGGGCGATAAGCGGGCGATTCCTTTATTAATCGCCTGTTTGGAAACTAAGGTTTGGGATCTCAAATATGCTGCGCTGATGGCGTTGGATAAATTTGGCGATGTCAGTGGGCGAGAAATTGCCGCGAGAGATAACGATTGGTTGATTCGTGCTAGGGCGGCAATATAGAATGTTTAAACGTGAGGTGGGTAGGTTTGAATGAATTTGGGGTTAAAACAGTATTAAAGTTATTAGTGGGGAGGGTGGGTTTTGCATTAGTCTTCTAGCACGAGCGTCATCACTAGCATAAACCCACCCCTACAGTCTCTTATTCAAATATAACGATCGTAGGGTGTTTAAAATCCAAAATCCAAAATTCTATGCCAGACAGTTTATTTGACAGGCTTAAACATCCCAATCCTAATTTACGCGATCGAGCGACTGTTGAGATCGTTGAAAATCGGGATGAGAATACTATTCCCACATTGATGAGTATCCTTGACGATCCCGATACTATTTATCGGCGAGCAGCGGTGAAAACATTGGGCGCGATCGGTGCTGATGCCGTACCATCATTAGCAGAGACATTATTAGCTAGTGACAATTCTACCGTACGTGCTAGCTGTGCTAAAGCGATCGCTCAAGTAATTATCAACTATCCTGACAAGCCGTTACCAGATGTCGGGATTGAGGGTTTGAAGACGGCGATGAATGATGAGCATCCAGTGGTGAATATTGCTGCTGTAATGGCTCTAGGAGAGATGGGAACCGCGTCTTTTGATATTTTGGTCGAGGCTCTCAATACCACGGATAATATCGCCTTACAGGTGTCTCTGGTGAATGCTTTAGCATCGATTGGGGATGTTCGATCGGCGGCAATTCTCACCGCAGCGACTGAAAATACTGATTTTGATGAATACGTGCGCGAAGCGGCGGTTAGTGCCCTTCCACGTCTGGATCAAAAGATTAAATACAATGAGATGAAAGTACAGAAATCATAGTTTGGTGAAACTAAAGCTAGTTTTGACGATCGCGTGTTTTACGCAACCAGATAAATAAGCCGATGAGAGAGATAAGTAGTGGGGTGAATAGGAGGTTCCGATCGATACTTTCAGTTACCTGTTGATATGTATCAATCAGCCAATTTCCAGCGAATAGTGTGATGGTTGCACCGATGGCAATAAATGGCCCTAATGGGAATTGTTGACGACGTTTGATGATGCCTAAAATTAGGGCACCACCCATGACGATCGATCCACATACAGATGCTAAAAAGCCCGACAATAGCACCGCTTTCCAACCTAGCCAAGCTCCAACCATCGCCATCAATTTGGCATCCCCACCGCCTTGAGCGGACTGCCCTAGCATCCAAGTACCAACAATTTGGATCGTATCATAGATCCAAATGCCGAGTACCATTCCAAAGATTCCTTGGATGAGATGTTCTCGAATGCCGATGAATGAATTGGTGTCGAGATAGCCGATGACAATTTGAAAAACCAATCCCAATACTAACCCAGATTGGGTGAGGGGATTGGGTAATGTCATCGTATCCAAATCGATCAGGGACAATGCCAAAAACCAACACATGAGTAAAGAGTAACCTACAGTTTGGATCGACAATCCAAATCGATGATAAACCACCAGGAAAACGATCGCTGTAGCTGCTTCAACTAATGGATAACGAGGTGAAATAGGTGTTTTGCAGTGACGGCATTTCCCCCGCAAAAGTAACCAGCCTAAAATCGGGATATTTTCGCCCATCCCCAATTGATGTAAACATTTGGGGCATCGAGATGGGGGCCAAATTACGGATAAGTTTGCGGGGATACGGTAAACTACTACATTAAGAAAGCTACCGATCGCCGCACCCAACCAAAACACCGTCATTTCAACAGTCGCGTCAAAGATATTCACAAATAATCGATCTGCTTGGCAACTCAGATATAGACAATAAATCTATCATTCCCTAACAGCACGATTACCTAACATAAGTTGGGAGTTGGGGGTAATAGTGAAAACATGGCAAGTGGAACCTGCCCAAATATGGAAATCTAAACCTCTTTTAACTCCAAACTCCAAAACCCCAACTCCCAACCCCAATTAGTTAAGCTCAGTTTCTAGATCGTGGAGAGCAACGAAACACTCTTCTGGGAGCAGGAGCGGATAACTACTGAAAATCAATTTACCGCGACGAGTCTCTTTATTCATCACCACCCCAATTGGTTGTCTCCGTAGAGATCTATCGGGATGAACTTGACAGTAGAGAGTATAGAGATCCTGTGCTTCAGTGAGGAGAGTTGGATCTACAAATCGATAAGACTGAGACATTGGAATAGCTTCGACTGTGGGCTGTTCGATCGTCAACACATTAACTACCAAAATTATTTACTTATAGGTTCAAGGGTGATTGAGACCGACGATTTAGTATTCCCCAATAACTAAAATTAGTGCTGCTTCAATACTTCGATCAAAGCTTCACCCATTTCATGACAACCAACTGCTGTCATGCCTGCTGACATGATATCACCAGTTCTATAGCCTCGATCCAAAACTTTTAAGACCGATCGGTCGATCTTATCCGCCGCCGCTGGTTGATTCAATCCATAGCGAAGGAGCATCGCCACACTCAGAATTTGAGCGAGGGGATTTGCCTTGTTTTGCCCTGCAATATCTGGAGCGGAGCCATGTACGGGTTCAAATACACCCAAACCAGTCGCCCCCAGACTAGCTGAAGGTAACATGCCGATACTCCCAGTCAACATCGCCGCAGCATCCGATAGAATATCACCAAATAGATTGGCCGTGACGATCGTATCAAACTGTTTGGGAGCGCGAACCAGTTGCATCGCTGCATTATCGACATACATGTGAGTCAGCTCCACATCGGGATAATCTTTTGCCATGAGGGTGACTCGATCGCGCCATAATTGAGACACTTCGAGTACATTCGCCTTATCTACCGAACATAGCCGTTTCGTCCGTTTTTGAGCAGCTTCAAAGCCTACCTTGGCAATGCGATCGATCTCGCTCTCAGTATATGCCATCGTATTCACCCCCCGCTTTTCCCCCGTCTCGGTGGTAAAAATTCCCTTGGGTTCGCCAAAATATACTCCCCCAGTCAATTCTCGCACCACCATCATATCCACCCCCTCAACGATCTCCCGTTTGAGGCTAGAAGCGTCTACAAGCTGGGGTAAAACTGCTGCGGGTCGAAGATTGGCAAATAAACCTAAGCCAGCTCTCAAGCCTAATAAACCCGTCTCTGGGCGCAAGTGTCGGGGCAGACTATCCCACTTGTATCCACCGATGGCTGCAAGCAATACCCCATCGCTCTGTCTACAAGTCTCCAAAGTCTCTGCGGGTAGAGGTTCCCCTGTCGCTTCATATGCCGCACCACCAATTAGAGCCGTCTGAAATTCCAAACTAAGCTGCTCTTGCTCGGCGACAACTTTTAGCACCTCTACCGCCACATCCATAATTTCTGGGCCGATGCCATCGCCAGGTAGTAAGGTAATTTTGTAGGTTTTGCTCATAGTTGTCGATCGAATAGTTGCTAGATCGATATTTTACCTGTGAACGAAGGGATTTTGGATTTTGGATTGAAATTCACCCTCCCGACATTTCTAGTGAAGAGGGCGGGTTTGAATGAGTCTCTAGTAGAAGCGTCATTGATTTCATAAAGCGGCGTTTTTACGGCGAGTGGGTTCCCCCCGCATAAAAAAACGACAAGACACCCGCCCCTACAGATCCCTCCCCCAATTCCCCAGTCCCCCAGTCCCCCCGTCTCCCCGTCTCCCCGTCTCCCCCCTCCCACACTCCCAACTCGATCGACTAAAATAAATTTAGATCCTGCTTAACATTTTTTAACAATGCGGATAGAGCCTTTGGAGCCGTCAGAAATCGTTGGCGTTGGCGAAGCCTCTGCCTCAGCAGAAGCCTCTCTGAACGAGAATCGTCAGTCCTTACTCACCAAAATCCTGTTTGGACATCAGCCTAGTCCTGAGTTACTAGCAATCCTATTGGTGTATGTCGTGCAGGGGATTTTGGGGATTTCCCGTTTGGCTGTGAGCTTCTTTCTCAAGGATGAGCTATCACTCTCACCAGCCGAAGTAGCCGCGCTGATGGGAATAGCCGCTTTACCGTGGGTGATTAAACCCCTGTTTGGGTTTATCTCTGATGGGTTGCCGATTTTGGGCTACAGGCGAAGACCTTATTTGATTTTATCGGGGTTGTTGGGAGTAGCTGCTTGGGTATATTTGGCGACATCTGTACATACGGCGATTGCTGCTACATTTGCGATCGCGATGACTTCACTTTCGGTAGCATTTAGCGACGTGATTGTCGATTCCCTCATTGTCGAACGCGCCAGAACTGAATCCCTGAGCAAATCTGGCTCGATTCAATCTCTGTGCTGGGGTGCTTCAGCTTTGGGGGGAGTACTTACGGCTTATTTTAGTGGCTCACTTTTAGAACAGTTTAGTACTCGGACTGTGTTTGGATTTACGGCGGCTTTCCCTTTGTTGGTGTGTGGTGCGGCTTTATTTATTACCGAAGAACCAATCGATAAAGACACCGAACAGCAGACAATTGTCAAAGTCCAGATTCAGCAATTGTGGGCAGCCATCAGTCAGAAAAGTATTTGGTTGCCCACACTGTTTCTGTTTCTCTGGCAATCTACCCCAACGGCGGAATCAGCTTTCTTTTATTTCAGTACCAATGAGTTGGGCTTTACTCCAGAATTTCTAGGGCGCGTAAAATTGGTGACTAGTTTAGCCTCATTATTTGGGATCTGGTTGTTTCAACGGTTCTTAAAAACCGTTCCCTTTAGGAAAATCTTCTTCTGGACGACGATATTTTCTTCTTTACTAGGTTTGACTGCAATATTATTAGTTACTCATACCAATCGAACCTTGGGTATTGACGACCATTGGTTTGCATTAGGTGATAGTTTGATTCTCACTGTGATGGGGCAATTAACTTTTATGCCCGTGCTGGTATTGGCGGCTAGATTGTGCCCTGAAGGGATCGAGGCAACTTTATTCGCCCTATTGATGTCAGTGATGAATCTATCTGGTTTGGTATCGAAAGAAGGTGGAGCATTGCTCACTCAGCTACTGAATGTAACTGATACCAACTTTGATAAATTGTGGCTGCTCGTACTGATTACAAATTTGGGTGCTGCGGTACCATTGGTGTTTATTAATTGGTTGCCAAATGAAGACCCCAAAATATCAGCCGATACCCAGAGGAATATCCCACCATCTAGTTCGATAGAACGTCAACAGACAGGTATCGTCGGCGGGCAATTGTATGTCCCAGAAATGTTGCCAGAATTCTTGGAAACCCAAGTGGAGAAATAAATGTCGATCGATATTTCATTAACCTTGCGGGGGACAGATCCAAAGGCTTCTTGGAGAAGCCTTTGGATCTTGAGTCTCAATAATTCTAACGTTTATTGCCATCCAAACGAAATAAAGCCTCAATCGGGGTGAACTTAATTAGTCTCAACGGATATAATTTAATTATATAGACGCGGTTTTAACCGCCAGTCAAAAATATGCAGAACTTACAAACCAATCCTACTCAACTTCCTTACAATCTAGTTCAATGGAAACAGGGGTATCGATCGCAGAAACAAGAATACAACTATGAAATTACCAATGTTGAAGGCAAAATACCCGAAGATTTAGTCGGCACCCTATTCAGGAATGGCCCAGGATTACTAGATCTTGGTGGTGAATCAGTTCGTCACCCATTCGATGGCGATGGGATGATTTCGCGGGTTACGTTTGAAAATGGTAGAGCACATTTTACCAATCGATTTGTCCGCACCGAAGCCTACCTCGCCGAAAAAACCGCAGATAAATTTCTCTATCGTGGGGTATTTGGCACCCAAAAAGCTGGCGGTTGGATGAGCAATGCTTTCGATCTCAAACTCAAAAATATTGCCAATACTCAAGTCGTCTATTGGGGTGGAAAACTACTCGCATTGTGGGAAGCCGCCGAACCCCATCGACTAGATCCCAAAACCTTAGATACCCTCGGCATTGAATACCTAAATAGCACCCTAAAACCTGGCGATCCTTTTGCCGCTCACCCACTATTCGACCCAACTAGTGGGCGAATGGTAAACTTCGGGTTAAAGACAGGTAAATTTGACAAAACTGGACTACTCACCACCATTACCATCTACGAACTAGATGTAGATGGAGATGTTGTCGAACAATACTCTCACACAGTTTCCGGTTTCGCTTTTATCCATGACTTCGCGATTACCCCCAACTATTGTATCTTCTTCCAAAATCCCGTTGGCTTTAATCCCTTCCCCTTCCTATTTGGATTGAAAGGTGCGGGAGAATGTGTCAAATTTCAAGCCGAAAACCCCACCAAAATCCTCATCATTCCTCGCAATCCTCGCAGCGGCAAAGAAGTACAAATTCTCGAAACCAAATCGGGATTTGTTTTCCACCATGCCAATGCCTTCGAGCAGGATGGTAAAATAACGATCGATTCTATTTGCTATGCTTCATTCCCCGAAGTCGAACCAGACAAAGACTTCCGCGATATGGATTTTAGCACCCTAGATCCTGGGCAACTATGGCGGTTTGAACTAGATCTCGCGACAGAAAAAGTCACAAGCAAACTCATTCAACCCCGCTGCTGTGAATTTCCCACCATCGATCCTACCAAAGTCGGCTATCCTTACCGCTATGTTTACATGGGAGCCGCTCAAACCCTCACAGGTAACGCACCCCTCCAAAGTATCCTCAAACTAGACATCCTCACTGGTACCGAACAAATTTGGACGGCTGCACCAACAGGATACGTCAACGAACCCGTCTTCGTACCTCGCCCCAGTGCCACCCAGGAGGACGATGGCTGGCTGATAGTCATGACTTATGATGGGAAGCGCGACACATCCGCCGTGGTCGTTCTAGATGCCGCAGACTTGACCAAAGGTGCTGTTGCAACGCTACATCTAACTCACCACATCCCCTATGGTCTACATGGTACTTGGACGGGTGAAGTATTTGTCGATTTTTAAAAAATAATCTTCTAATGTCATGTAGGGTATGAAACCGTTGGTAGGGGCAATTCATGAAAAGGACATGCCAAGGTTTCAGCGATATCATAATTGGTGAATCACGCATAGATTCATCAACGTCCCGTATTGGGAGATGTTTCAGTGAAAATCTTAAAATCTAACCCAAAGTACAAACGGTTCTTACTTATCTCTCTTTCACTACTTGTATTGACAATTACTAGTAGTGAATTAGCTGATTGGATTGCTTGTAATGTTGCGACAAGTCCGCCCGATGCTAGAAGTTGTGGAGTTTTGGTATTGGGTTATCCAGCCGAAAGTGATGGTAGCTCCAATGATGTGCAGAAAATACGGGTGGCGACGGGAGTACGAGCATATCGTGCTCATATTTGCGATCGAATAGTTTTCTCTGGTGCAGCAGTTAAAAATCAAATTGTCGAAGCCAAAGTGATGGCTCAATTAGCTCAGGGTATGGGAATACAATCCAGTCAAATAGAATTGGAAAGTCGGGCGCGAAATACTTGGGAAAATATCAAATTTTCCATTCCTTCCTTGGAAAAATACGATCGCATTCTCATTGCTTCTGATAGTCTTCATGCTCAACGGGGGCGAAGATATCTGTGCAAGCAACGTGCCGATCTATGTGAGAAAACTATAGTGACAGTCAGGTATCAATTGTTCGATCGATTCTCCGCAGGAGAGGCTACGCCAACGGGGTGGAAAATTTGCTCCGGTTGTTACGAGTTATTTGCTTGGGGACGAGATTTATTAATGTTTTAGTCGTTGGCGTAGCCGCGCCGTAATGCCAAGGCAAGGCTTCGCCAACGCGGAGCGTCTGCCTAAGCAGAGAGGTAATCGGTAATGTTAAACTAGAGCTAGCTCGGAATCGATAACGATAAATTATTCAGATGAAGACAAGCGGAAATATTGTTTTAGTTACGGGTGGTACATCAGGGATTGGATTAGCTCTAGCAAATAAATTCATCGCTGAGGGCAATGAGGTCATTGTGACAGGTACCAATGCTGAGAAGGCGGAAGCTGTTAAAAAACAACTGCCCAATATTACGATCGAACTCAATGATATCCGAGATCGAGCGGCACTCGATCGATTAGTATCCAAGTATCCAAATGTAAATATTCTCATTAATAATGTCGGCATTCAATACAATTACAATTTTGCCGATCCTGCAATTTCATCAGCACAAATTGATGACGAACTAGATATAAATTTAATCGCACCTTTATATTTAACTAAGAAGTTTTTGCCCAGTTTATTAACCAAACCAACTGCTGCGATTATTAACGTTTCTTCTGGTTTAGCCATTGTACCAAAGCAAACTGCGGCTATTTATTGTGCGAGCAAAGCTGCCCTGCATAGTTTTAGCAAATCTCTACGATGGCAACTCGAAGATACTCAGGTTAAAGTATTTGAGATTATCCCACCTATTGTCGATACACCAATGACGATCGGTCGCGGCCGTGGTAAGATTTCTCCAGAAGCTTTAGTTACCGAATTTTGGAGCAGCTTTGTCAAAAATCGATACGAAATACAGATTGGCAAAACAAAATTATTGGTCATTCTCAATCGCATTATGCCAGCATTCGCCGAAAAATTCATGAAAGCGGGACTTTAGTTCGATCTTCTGCTCTTTTCTTATTTTAAAAGCGTAGGTGAATCCTGACTACCATGAATAATACATTTTTGAATCATCGTTTCTGCTCCCACCTGACAATTCTATGACTTCCAACTTGCTTCATCGTATTACCCACAACTCCGATATTTGCCACGGTAAACCATGTGTGCGTGGACTCAGATATCCGATCGAATTCATTCTTGAGTTGCTCAGTTCGGGCATGACTCATGATGAAATTCTAACAGACTATGAAGATCTTGAACCCGAAGATATATACGCTGTTCTACTCTTCGCCGCACGTCTAAGTCAAGTTAAAAGCGTTTATAAACTTGCTTCATGAAATTTATTGTCGATGCCCAATTGCCGCGCCGCCTTGCCAGGTTTCTGCAAGACTCAGGGTTTAATACCATTCATACTCTCGATCTGCCCCAGCAAAATGCTACTCCAGATTCTGGTATCAATGCAATCTCCATTGCCGAGGAACGTGTCGTCATTACCAAAGATGCTGACTTTGTAGATTCATTTCTAACGATTCAGCAGCCATACAAACTACTATTAATTGCTACTGGTAATATTAAAAATTCTGAATTAGAAATGTTATTTGTAACTTATCTTCCTAAGATAATCGATCTTCTTACCGAATACAGCTATATCGAAATAAACCAAAGTACTCTCATTATTCATCAATAGCAAATGAATATTCTACTAATCCAGAGTTGGGGCAAAACCCCGATTTTTTTCAAAAAATCGGGGTTCTAAGTTTTAGACTAGTGCGGGAACTGGCATAGTCAAATGAGGATAGAGGGGGAACTTCTGACAGAGAGTGCCGATGCGAGTGCGACAAAGTGCCGCGACTTTATCATCTTCAGGACTGAGAAGTCGATCGGCGATAATATTGGCAATCTCGACAAATTCTGTCTCACCCATGCCGCGAGTAGTCATCGCTGGCGAACCCAGGCGCAAACCGCTAGTGACGAAGGGAGATTCAGGATCGAAAGGTACGGTATTTTTGTTGGCAGTAATATTCACATCGCTGACGAGTAAGTCAGCTTGCTTGCCAGTCATACCGAACGGCTTGCCGTCTGCGACAGCAATCGATCGCAAGTCTACTAACATCAGGTGATTGTCAGTCCCACCAGAAACGATTTTAAAGCCCCGTGACTGGAGTTGGGTTGACATTGCCTTAGCATTGGCGATTACGTCGCCGCAATAGGTCTTAAAGCTGGGCTGGAGAGCTTCGCCGAATGCCACTGCTTTACCCGCAATCACATGTTCGAGTGGCCCGCCTTGAGTGCCTGGGAATACGGCTTTGTCAAACTTCTTGCCCAATTCGGCATCGCGAGTCATAATCAAGCCTCCACGCGGCCCTCTGAGGGTCTTGTGAGTGGTAGTTGTGACGACATCACAGTAAGGGATGGGGCTAGGATGATGTCCAGTTGCTACTAATCCGGCAATGTGGGCGATATCTGCCATTAGTAACGCGCCAACTTCATCGGCGATTTCGCGGAACTTGGCAAAATCGATCGTCCGAGAATAGGCGGAGTAACCACAAATCAACATTTTGGGGCGATGTTGTTTGGCTAAGTCGCGAATTTGGTCGTAGTCGAGTTGTTCGGTTTCTTTGCTGACACCATAGTAATGGGGTTCAAACCATTTACCAGAGACACTTACCGGGCAACCATGAGTTAGATGTCCGCCGTGGGATAAGTCCATCCCCATGATTTTGTCCCCAGGATTGAGCAGGGCGAGAAATACGGCAAAGTTTGCCTGTGCGCCAGAGTGGGGTTGCACGTTGGCGGCGGCGGCTCCGAATAGCTGTTTGACTCGCTCGATCGCAATCTGTTCGATCTCGTCTACAAATTCACATCCACCATAGTAACGTTTGCTGGGTAAGCCTTCTGCATACTTGTTGGTGAGTACCGAACCCTGCGCCGCCATTACCGCCGCAGAGGTGAAGTTCTCACTGGCAATCAGTTCTAGGTGTTCTCTTTGACGACCCATTTCCAAACCAATCAGATTTGCGATCGCTGGATCTGATTCTACCAAAAATTCTAAGTTAGTTTTCGCCATTGTCTAGTCTTTGTGGGCATACTTTTAAATATGGTAACAATTTACCCAAGACTGGTAAAATTTCAGCTTGCTATCTTTTGGCGATCGAGACTTAATACTTAATTTAGTATCTTTTGGACAGTTTCCGCAGGAATAGTGTGTATAACTAGTTGTATCGACTATGACCACAATGGGGCTGGTGTATGTTAGTAGTTGTCATCAACGATCGTCTTCTCTCACCACAATCTGTCTGTAATGCCTGCCTTCTCGCCGATCGCGATGGTCTACCTCGCTGGCGACAAGGTAAACTCTGTTGTGGGCAATTAATCCGTAGTCTCAATTTTTGCAATGAATCCCAACCAGATGCCTATCAGTGTCAGATGGGGTTTCGGTTGATGGAGGTAGGGGAGTTGGGAGTTGGGAGTTGGGAGTGGAATAGTTGGGAGTTGGGGGTTGGGAGTGGAGTAGTTGGGAGTTGGGAATGAATATTGTTAAGGATTTGCCTGCGCCACCACGATCGAGTGGAAAGTTGCTTACTCCCAACTCCCAACTCCTAATTAAACTGCTGACTCAAAGCCACTGGATTATGAACGGTGATTTTTTTCTTGTCGATCGAGATTACCTTATCTTCCCCATCGCGCAAATCGCCGAGGAGACGAGTAACTGTGACGCGAGTGGAGCCGATGGCTTCGGCGATCGCTTGGTGAGATAATTTCAGGTCGATGGTGATACCATTGCCATTGGGTACGCCAAAATCTCGACAGAGAATCAACAAGAAGCTAGCCAGACGAGAACCCATATCCCTGTGGGCGAGGGTTTCGATCATCATTTCGGTTTGGAGAATTCTAGAGGATAAACCTTTGAGCATCATCCACGATAGCTCGGTGTTTTCTTTGAGCGATCGTTCAAATTGCTCGATCGATACAGACAACAATTCTACTGGGGTAAAAGCCACCGCATGATAAAAGCGATCGGACTTATTGCCCGTAATCAGTGACAACACCCCAAATACACTATTCTCTCGGAGCAGGGCTACAGTAATCTCTTCTCCCGCCTCATACACACGAGAAAGTTTGACAGCACCCTTGGTCAAAAAGTAGACTCGCTCCGCAGGATCCCCTGGAAAGAAGATAGTTTTATTTCGATCGAATGTCTCAATTACAGGTGGGAAGCTACCTCCAGCCATTTGCTGAAAGATGCTTGCTAGGGGTTTTTCTTGCATCACAACCATAATAATATGCGCGGGGGGTCTTCTGGAGTGACAATTTTGGACTGAAGCAGTAGCTAATTATTGCTCTACTGCGGCTTGATGGTATTACAGAATACTTAATCTGACTTGACGATTGTTTTTTGTATCGCAGAATACCGAGTGGCTAGTTCGATCTGGACAAGTTGATGACTGGTGCGACCTTTCTTTGTCACCCTAACCTGATATTATGAGCCGTGCGAGTCAAGATTCACTAAAACTATCATGCTAAATCTCAGCGGAAAAAATGCCCTAGTCACTGGAATCGCCAATAATCGATCGATCGCTTGGGGCATCGCCCAACAACTCCATGCAGCGGGAGCTAATATCGGCATCACTTATTTACCCGATGAGAAAGGAAAGATGGAACGCAAGGTTGAAGAACTAGTTGCGCCCTTGAATCCTAGCATTTATCTACCGCTCAATGTTCAAAATGATGCCCAAATCGATGAGACTTTTGCGGAAGTTGCCAAAACATGGGGCAAAGTAGATATCCTCATTCATTGTCTAGCATTTGCGAATAAGGAGGATCTATCTGGCGACTTTAGTAAGACGAACCGCGCTGGATTCGCTCAAGCTTTGGATATTAGTACCTATTCACTCGCTCGTCTCGCTGGTGCTGTCAAACCGCTGATGACTGAGGGTGGAAGTATCGTCACGCTTACTTATTTGGGTGGGGTAAAGGTGATTCCAAATTATAATGTAATGGGGATTGCTAAAGCTGGATTGGAAATGAGTGTTCGTTATCTAGCTTCAGAATTTGGGGCGCAAAATGTTCGGGTAAATGGTATTTCGGCTGGGCCAATTCGGACGTTGGCATCTTCGGCTGTTGGTGGTATTTTGGATATGATCCATCATGTTGAAAAAGTTGCTCCTTTACACCGTACTGTGACCCAAACAGAAGTCGGAAATGCCGCTGCTTTCCTGTCTAGCGATCTCGCCAGTGGGATTACTGGCCAAATTCTCTATGTTGATGCTGGTTATGAAACCATTGGCATGTAATTAGGATTTTGGATTTTGCGGATGCGTTCCACTTGCCCTAGGAACAAAGGAGAGTTCACGCATCCGCAAAATCCAAAATCCCATCATTCTACTTTTAATTTACTAACTTTAAGCCTAAATTCACCACTACTAGTTTCACCAAAGCCTTGAACTCGAATATAGTAAGTACCCGCATCTTTGATTCGAGTAAATAGCAAAGAATTACTACTACCATCGGGACCATCATCATTTTTACCGATCGTTTTACCTTGATAATTTATCAGCATCACCACAGTATCAAAATTTTCGGAAGTTACATCGACGGCTAGTTGATCTCCGGGTGTTAATTCAACCGAATAATCGCGAGCAAATCCCCCTTCCCCAGTCGGAATATCTCGATCGGATAAGGTTTCCCTAACCTCTCTATTTAATGGCAGTGGTATTGGATTGTAGACCGATCGATCGCTTAATAATGTAATAGTTCTAAAGACTTCGCGGCGAGGATTTGCCATCCCTCGATCGCAGGTAACACCATGAACTAATGTAAATGCAAATACGATCGAACAGTACTTAGAAACTTTATTTAGGATAAACAAATCTATGGCTCCGTGAATAGTCAAGGTAGAAACAAGTATATCTTTTTGAAGATCGATCTCAATTTGAGCGTGGCGATTGGTATTTAATATTGAAAATCAGTAAACAGATAATTCCTAAATTAATTGAAATATCTGCCCAATTGAAAACAGCAAAATTAATTAATCTCAGGTCAATAAAATCAATTACCGAACCATAAAATAGTCGATCGATCCCATTTCCTGCTGCACCTGCTAAAATCAAACCAAAACCTAATTGCTCCCAAATATTGGTAAACGATCTTACTAAACCGATCGTTACCAGTACTAAGCTAACCACCAAAGATAGCCAGCGCAGCCATTCCTGCCCTTGAAACAAGCTAAATGCCGCACCACTATTACGGAGATAAGTAAGATGAAAAACATTAGGAATCAACGGAATAGTTTGCATCACCTGGAGATTTCTGGAGATAGCTTGCTTGCTAACTACATCCAAAACTAAACTAACAATTGCTACCAGCCAAAAATAGTAATTTCTAATTCTCATGTACTTACTGCTAGTAGAGCATAATTTTTCGCACGATAAAAGCGATCGAAGCAGCAGCAGATGCCAGCATCAATTGACTGGAAAATGGATAGATAGAATAACTCAGTACCAAATCTAACAATTTGAATCCACCTAATTGAGACCAATTAACTAGCTGAAAGATAACTAGGTAGATAATCCCTACGATATGAATTGTCAGCAATCCACAGAGGCAACTAAGACTCAGGTATTCTAGTCGAAGCGATCGACTAAAAGCAAGTTGTCCGCAAACCCACGATCCGGGTATAAATGCGAGCAAATAGCCAAAAACAGGTTTTTGCAAGTACTCGATTCCGCCACCATCATGAAAAATTTTGAACCCCAGCAACCCCAGCAGCACATAAGCAGCTTGTGTCAATACGCCAGTAGTTCTTCCCCCCAAACAACTAACCAATAACACCGCCCCAACTTGGCACTTAAATCCCAATGGATAAACAGTGACTCCCCCATTAAACCATTCCCATGGGGGAGTGGTAATATAAGCTGGGAGAAAATTGGCACCGATCGTCAGAAATAAGCCAACGATCGTCCACATCAAAATATAAGGGCGAGAAATTGCAGTCATAATTTCGATCGTCGAGGATAAGCCTTATTAAATCATGGAGTAGGGGATAGGGGATAGGGGATGGGGGACTGGGGGACTGGGGGACTGGGTGACGGGGGGACTGGGTGACTGGGTGACTGTATTATTTCCAAAATCTCCCAACTCCCAACTCCCAACTCCCAACTTTCCTGTGCTATTGACATCGGATTCGCGGTACGATGGACAGTAATTTTCGAGTCTTAAATCTTTACATCCTTATGGTTAAGCGTCTGTGGTCGCAGTTGTTGGCATTGGTACTAGTCGTTGTTGTCGGATTGACTGGCTGTTCGGCTAGCTCTGGTGGACTAGTGGGAAATTATCGTCAGGACACCCTTACCGTCCTCAATAGTATGAAAGCAGTGATAGAATTGGCAACCGACTCACCAGATCGAGACGCTGTACAGTCTTTGGCTCGTCAGAATATCAATGATTTTGCTTCTCGGTATCGTCAAGATCCGGCATTGACCAAACTTAGTTCTTTTACAAGTATGCGAACCGCCCTCAATTCCCTGGCGGCTCACTATGCAGCCTACCCCAATCGTCCTCTCCCCGAAAAACTCAGAACTAGCCTAGAGCAGAAATTCAAACAAATTGAAGCTGCACTTCGTCGAGAACCTGCCTAATGACTAGATTTTGGAATTACCTTCGAGGATAGCGATTACCTACTTTGAGTGCGGCTATGCCAACGATTGCTATCCCCGTGACTTTTCATGCTTTTTGCGGAACTTAATCAGTTGGGGTTGAGTCAAAACTGACAAAGGACAATTGTCGATCGTTAAAGACTTATCATCGTTGGCGTAAATGCGCTCCCTGTATGTAATCGTCATTTAGCATTGCTGAATATGTGTCCGATTTACTCTCACGCGATTCTCATGCCGTGCTCGGATCGTCCTTTGTCTACCTGCACAAAGGAGACAAAGCACGTAAAGAAACGGGTTGAGAGGATGTCCCTTCACCCAATCCATCAACGCCAACCATCCTCGGCGATGAGGCACTACAAACTCATCGCCGCAACCGCCGAAATCGGCTTCAACAGGGATAGAGCTATATCGATCGTCAATATGTATTTTCCTATGTCCACAAATATCTCTATCCCACCAGTTCGGAGTCGGATTCGCAAATTGTCTCGAAGGTGTTTGCTCGCTGTATTTACCACAAGTTTCTCGATCGCGCAAGGTTACTATGCTGCGCCGAGCATAGCCCAAAATCCAGATTATTGTCATATTCCACCAGCAGAAGTCAGTGCAAAAAATGTATTACGACTAGCCGCTGGGCGGGGCGATACTCAAAGCAAAACTAAATACAGTCAAATTGTCGCCAAGCATCAGAGCTACGTTCAAGCCTGTCGGCAAAAAAGTTGGTTAAAAAATCAGGCAATCTGGATTCGGCTCTACCCTTGTGATGTTAGTCCGGGAGCCTTGGAAGAAATATTCGATCGAATGGTAAACAAGGGCTACAACCAAGTTTACGTCGCCACATTCTATGCTGGAAGGGTATTATTACCCCGTGCCAGCAACTCGACTGTGTGGAGTTCGGTATTGACCACCAAAGGTACTGAGAAGACAGACTTGCTAGCCGATGCCATCCAAAGAGGGCGCGAACGAGGATTAAAAGTCTATGCCTGGATGTACAGTCTCAGTTTTGGTGCTGACTATGGGATGACTCCAGAAGGACAAGCAACTTTAGGCATCAATGGTCGCGGTGAGACGACTTTATTTTCGGGTGAAGAAGGAGTTCGGACATCTGAAAATGGGCCGAGTGGTTCGGTCTTATTTGTCGATCCTTACAGCAATAAAGCAAGGCGGGACTATGCCAAAATAGTACAAGAAGTCGTCCGTCGTCGTCCTGATGGGGTGCTGTTTGACTATATTCGGTTTCCACGGGGACAAGGGCCACAATCTCTCGCCAGTCAAGTCAAAGATCTCTGGATTTATAGTCCTGAATCGCGGCAAACTTTGTTAGGTTTGGCTCACAATAGCAAAGGTACAGACCTAATTCAACGTTATTTGGACAAGGGTACCATTACCATTAACGATCTCAAAGAAGTAGACAAACTCTACCCCGATGAAGATTTTCCCATGTGGGAAGGACGCACTCAGCTAGAAAATGAGGCGAATGTATCTTATGAGGACAAACATCCCTGGATTGAATGGGACTTATGGCAGCTCAGTGTGGCTCATGCCAGTCAGGGAGTAGTCAGTTTTCTCCAACTGGCTAACAAACCTGCCGAACAAGAACGAGTCAAGTCTGGCGCGGTATTTTTCCCCGAAGCCAATCAGCCAGTCGGTAGACGCGGATATGATTCCAGGCTACAAGCTTGGGACAGGTTTCCAAGTAAGATGGAATGGCATCCAATGGCTTATGCTACCTGCAATCGCAGTGACTGTATCGTCAAAGGGGTTCAGCGCGTGCTCGATTTTGCCCCACCAAATACTCAAGTGATTCCAGCTCTAGCCGGAACCTGGGGCAAACCTCTCGAAGGTCGTCCATCATTGGAAGAGCAAATGGATGGCATTCGGCGTAATCTCCCCCAAATTAACTCCATCAGTCATTTTGCCTTCTCTTGGCAAGAACCAGAATTAGATTATTACCGCAGTTCTTGCAAGTTAAAATAGGCATTGGGGTTGGGAGCATAAAAAAAGTACAAGAGCCGATCGAATAACTTCAAAGCTACATCAACTCCCGCACTCCAAATCAAACCACCCTGTATGCTTTTGAGAAGCCACATTAATTCGGATCCCTCGTAAGTACACAGTTAGGATAAGCATACCTCGATCGGTCGAAATCTTCCCGACCAAAAAGTCACTAAAAAGTCAGATCTACACCAACAATCTGTCTGTAATCTAGAACACAGCGTAGGTTGGGTTGAGAGCAGCGGGAAGCCAACCTACAGATGTGTATATTATTAAATCCTTACCCCTAAGACGGCACTGTATAAGCGATGAGTTGGCCGACTCGTTGACGCAGAGTTTCTAAGCTCAGACGCTCGGAGGCAGAGATAAAGACAGCATTGGGAAATTCCTCTTCCGCTTGGGCGAGGGTTTCGCTATCTACTCGATCGATCTTATTAAACACGATTAGGGATGGCCCAGGCGCGATCGGCATTTCACCTAAAATCCCCATGACGGAGCGAATATGACTATGCCATGCCGGATGAGATAGATCGATTAAATGGATCAGTGCATCCGCTTCGGTAACTTCCTCCAGAGTGGCGCGAAAAGCGTTCATCAAGGGCGGTGGAAGCTCGTGAATGAATCCAACTGTATCCGTGAGCAAAATCTGCCGTAGCTCGCCCGTATTGCTGGTGGGTACATTAAAGCGACGGGTGGTAGGATCTAGGGTCGCAAATAATTTGTCGGCGATGTAGACTTCCGCATTAGTTAGGGTATTTAGTAAGGTTGATTTACCCGCATTGGTATAGCCGACGATCGCCACGGAGGGTACATCATGATGTTGACGCTGTTGACGCAGGCGGGAACGATGGGCTTGGAGTTGGTCAACTTCATGTTGGAGTCGGTAAACTCGCTGTTGGATCGATCGACGTTCCGTTTCTAGTTTAGTTTCTCCCGGCCCTCTGGTACCGATACCCCCACCCAACCTGGACATCGCTAAACCTCGACCCGTGAGTCGGGGTAACATGTATTGGAGCTGGGCGAGTTCGACTTGCAATTTACCCGCCGCCGATTGAGCGCGTTGGGCGAAGATATCCAAGATGACTTCAGTTCGATCGACAACTCGGATGCCGATTTGGGTTTCCAGGTTGCGAGATTGATTGGGCGATAGATTGCAGTCAAAGACGATCAGATTTGCACCGACTTTTTGAGCGGTGAGGGCAATCTCTTGGATTTTACCTTCGCCGACAACTGTTTGGGGATGAGGGCGAGCGCGTTTTTGCTGCACGGTTTCCAGCACTTCTCCCCCCGCAGTCTCAACCAAACCAATCAGTTCTTCTAGCCCATCGACAAATCGCTGACTAGTGACAAAATCAGTCTTTACCCCAACCATTAATACTCGATCGGTATCATCGCCAAGATGTTGATTATTAACAGTGCGCTCGTATTCCCGCTCGATGCCATCCACCAAGTCGAGGAAATCCTCATCGGTGACAGTCTCCAAACTCAACGGTTCCGAAACATTCCAATTCACATCTGGATGAGGTACCAAATGAGCGAGATAAGTGTCCTGAATATACCCAGTTACACCCCCGCCGCGCTTTTGAAAACCGCTCCCAGTAATATTCAAAATTAACAGCGCATCCAACCGTTGTAACGCCATCGCCGTCAAAGAACCCTCACTCGGTTCTTCGGCTTTGAGTTGGGTAGTAATACATCTAATCCCACTCAAACGTTCCGCACCATAGCGGGGTAACTCTAATGGGGGAATCTGGGTTTGACGAGGTGTACCCACACCCAATCGGATCACTTGTCCGCGCCGATTGATATACACACTCACAGGAGTACCAATCGCCGAACTAATCTCTGCCAGCTTTTGAGCAAATTCTGGCGTAGTGAGTCGATCGCCTGGTAATCTTTGGTTAAACAGCTTCCGCAACTGCTTAATCTGATTGGATTTTAATCCTTGGATGTTGCCGTAGATAGTCTCGATACGCTTTGCTCCAATGTACTCTCTCTATTTTGACACTCCCACGCCAATTTGGGCGAGGGGAGTTGGGAGTTGGGAGGGTAGGAGTTGGGAGTTGCTGTACCACCGTATGGGAGTTGGGAGTTGGGAGTTGGGTGGGTTGGTGGGTTGGTGGGTAGGTGGGTAGGTGGGTGAACTCGACCACTGAACCCCTGACCCTCTGACCCCTGACTCTCTACCCCTGTATAAAGTGAGCACCTGTATTACTAATCTCCGCATCCCACAAACCAACAAAGCGATCTGGTTCACCAAACCCACCGTCTCAAACAACCTATGCTTTGAGGGGGGGGTTCGGGGGGGGGGACACTCCCCCAAC
>JANOPX010000135.1:0-6942 GCA_031422115.1 Chamaesiphon sp. VAR_4_metabat_408
CCCGAACAGATTGTTCCAATTTCTATCTAGATTATTCATTTGTGGTCGCTCTATTTATTTAGTTGTTTATATCTTAGAGATCTCACTCAAAACAAACATCTGAAAAACGTCTCGATCGTAAGTTGACAAAAGAGATTAATTATTGTTGACTTTTGGCTAAGTATATTTACTTAGAGATTCCTAAGCATAAATCGCTTTACCCTTGACGATTTGCCATCCCAAGTATTGAACCATCGACAAGGGGAAGGGATCGCTAACCTTCTAGAGAATCAAGAAGCGGCTCTAATTGTATCCTCGCTTC
Organism: Chamaesiphon sp. VAR_4_metabat_408; assembly: GCA_031422115.1. Taxonomy (GTDB): domain Bacteria; phylum Cyanobacteriota; class Cyanobacteriia; order Cyanobacteriales; family Chamaesiphonaceae; genus Chamaesiphon. Next base: position 302 of record JANOPX010000135.1, read on the forward strand.
GATTGATTCGATCGGATTTTTTTTGCAGATCGAAGGATATTAACTAAAGTATTAAGAATCGTACTTATGCCACCACCACAAGTTGTCAGAGATTACTGTCTTTAGTTTACGATCTCGATCGCCCTAGTCTAATAGCTGCAAACCTTTGCTACCAATGGTTTAAAATATACTTTTACCTTTTTGGCGCGTTGGGCTATTTTAGCCCTTACCATCCACTCGAACGGTAACACCACCTTTTGGCCCTAATATTATCCCACGTCTAGCGGGAATAACTGGGAGTTTACCAGTTAGTTTCAGTTGACAACTAGTGAGAATTTCAACCAAAACTAATTTGATTTCTAATTGTGCTAATGCAACTCCGATACAGCGACGGGCACCACCACCAAAGGGTAAATATTCATAGGGTGAAAATTGACGTTCTAAGAAACGTTCTGGTTTGAATAGATAGGCTTCGGGATAGATATCTTCACGGTGATGGGTCAGATAAGTACAACCCATCACTACTGTGTCTGGTTTTAATTCATAACCTTGGATTGAGATCGGTTCGTTAACAACGCGGGGGAAAGTGGTTATTAAGACTGGGTATATTCGGAGAGTCTCCGAACATACGGCATTCAGATATGGCAATTTACTAATCGCCATAGAATCTGCTTCTGTGCCTAATGTCGCAATTTCTACGAGTAATTTCTCCTTAACTTCCGGTAAATAATTAATCCAGTAAATTGCCCAAGCCAGAGCAGTTGCTGTAGTCTCATGTCCGGCAAATAATAGAGTCATCAATTCATCATGCAATTCTAGATCGCTCATGCCATTACCGTCAGCATCTTGAGAGCCAATCAACATACTCAAAATATCAGTTCGATCGCAAAGCGGCTCCTTCAGAGCATCGGTTTCCGCGCTCTGACGACGTTCAGTAATTTCTGCATATATTAGCAGATCGAGTTCCGCTCGATCGCGGACAAATCGACCCCAGGGACTCCAAGCACCTAAATCTTTTTGCAGCCAAGGTACAAATAGAAAAGCAGAATTAATTGGCGATTCAAGTAATGAAAGCATTTGAGACAACTTATCTCGAATTAGATCGTATCTGTCGCCTCGATTTAAACCAAATACAGTTTGCAAGATAACTGAGAGGGTGATTTTCTGCATCTCCTCTCTGACATTCAGCGTTTCACCTACCTGCCATCCTTGAATAACATCTCTGGCGATCTCTTGGATGGCATCAGTATATGCCCGAATCTTATCACCATGAAATTGCGGCATCAATAGTTGTCGGCGTTGACGATGCTCTTTTCCATCTAATGATAGTATCCCTCGATTCCCCAAAATTGGATCTAAACTCCGAACATTGGATCCGGGTGCCGACAATTCTTTTGTATCACTAGTTAATATTTTTTGAATTGCTTGGGGGTTGCTAAACAATACAACACTGGTAAGTGAACTAGATACATTAGCGGTGAAAACATCTCCACACTCTCGTTCATGTTTATGCAGATATTCTAGTGGATTAAAAATCCACTGAAATGCTTGCTGAAATTTAAAAATAGGCAGGCTGGGAATTTCATTCATAAATTTGTGTAGTTAAAATTTTAATCTACAGATTTAGTTGCTCATCTTGTCGATCGTAGTTAACGTAAATTCGGGATCGTGAGTTTAGAAGGCTTATAACTGTAGAGCCATGCTTCAAAGTTATCTTGATTCATCTGAGATGGGTTCATCATTTTAGTGAAGGTAGTTTCACTATCCGATTGATAAGAGTTACGACCCACATTGGCACTGCGATCGTAAATGACTTTGGTACGAGGAATGCGACTGGTTTCATAGGCATGAAGTGCAGTTTCGATATCCGGTGCATTAGAGAGACACTCCGCCAGTTCGTAGGCATCCTCAAATGCCATATTTGCCCCTTGTCCGAGTGAGGGGATGACGGGATGAGCCGCATCCCCCATCAGCGTCACTCTACCGTTGCTCCAGTGGTCTATTGGCAGTCGATCGCGAATGGGTCGCTCGATAATATTCGCTTCAGGCGTTGCCGCGATAATTGCCTCCACAGGCTCTGCCCACCCGGAAAATAGCTCTAGCACCCGCTCCTTAGCATCGATATGTCGGCGAGAAAGAGCATCATGTGTCAATAGCGCACTCGCACTCCAAAAAATGTACCCCTCACCGAGATCGATTAGAAACATATTTTTATTATCGAATGCCGTCAGTAAGGTTGCTACGTGAGGAGCCAATTGCTCGTGTGCATATTGAATCACAGCACGCCAACACATTCGTCCGGCATAAGTAGCATGACAATCCCCGATCGCGCCCTGTCTGACGACAGAATTGATTCCATCTGCCCCGATCGACAAGTCTGCCTGGACTGTTTTTCCAGATTCAAAATGGACTTTAACCTGGTTGTCCTGCTGCTCAACGCCGACACAACGATGCTGGAGATGAATGATTTCAGACGGTAGTGCTGATGCAAGGATGGCTTGCAGCTTTGACCATCGAATATTGAGGATGGGCTGCCCATATTGCTGCACGGTTGCGATCGGCTTTGAGGCGATCGTCTCTCCAGTGCTGCGTTTCAATATCAGTGTCTCCAATGGACTGCCTGCGCTAATCAATGACTCAACTATGCCTGGTTGAATTGCATTAAGACTATTGAGACCGTTTGGAGTCAACGTTAGACCTGCGCCAATGGGACGTAAAACTTGCGATCGTTCGTAAACTTGCACGTTGAAGCCTTTCTTGAGCAAAGCATTTGCGGTTGCCAAACCACCAATTCCGCTGCCGATAATTGCGATATTCATAAGATTATTTCTCTCGCTCCAGTTTCTCGAAATTTGCTCAAATTCTGTCCAAAGTTTTGCTATTAACTAGTTCAGACCTAAGAATGACTGACTTGCTAACTGACTTACCAGATGACACGATCGCATCGATCTTGCGATCCTTTAGTAAGCAGTTAATGCGCCACATCATTAAAGGGCACCTCAATCGTCCTACCTTCAGCGATCGTGTTTGGGAATAAGGCCATTTACCGCCAAGATGATGGATAGGAGAATTCATTCGTAAATAGACGCGAACATTCTTTCCATACAACTGAAAAACTAAATGTGACAATAATACAAGTAACGAGCATACCGCAAGATAATAATACTATCTCTTGGGTAGATTTCTTAGGAGGATTAGGCATGATTTTAATTAAAAACTGGTTTGTAAAAAGACTAATTTTCAGATAATGACAAAAAATCTAATTTTAATTTTAGGCATTGCCGTAATCGATAAAATTCATAGTTTTGGTTCATTTATTATTGGTTTGCGATCGGTTTATCGATCTAATCATCTATATCTTAGAGATCTCACTCAAAACAAACATCTGAAAAACGTCTCGATCGTAAGTTGACAAAATAGATTAATTCTTGTTGACTTTTGGCTAAGTATATTTACTTAGAGATTCCTAAGCATAAATCGCTTCACCTTTGACAATTTGCCATCCCAAGTATTGAGTCTCAGCCAGGGCTGGATCGACAAGGGGAAGCGATCGCTAACCTTGTAGAGAATCAAGCAGCGGCTCCAATTGTATCCTCACTTCGATTGTTTCGATTGGATTTTTGTTTGCGGTTCAAAGGATATTAACTAAAGTATTAAGCGATCGTACTCATGCCACCACCAAAGGTTGTGAGAGATTACTGTCTTTGGTCGATCTATACATCAAGACGTTTTGCAGATGTTTAGATTGAGTTGAAATTATAAGATAAATAAGTCTCAAGCAAACAATTAGCATTCTATTTACATTGGTCAGTTGATAAAGCAGCATTCTCAAATCTAGTTTGTAAAACAAACATCAATTTTAATGAGTAAATTACGATCGCAATGAAAAGGTGAAGTTAGTTACAAGTCAACAACTTATTAATAATGAAGAAATTAACAAAAATTGTGAATCTCATCTGGCGATCTCTGACGATTAATCCTGATGACTATTGGATCTGGTATGAAGCTTTCAAGACTCTACATAACCAGATGGGTGGCGATCTGCGGACTGTCAGATTCACACAACCCGATCGCGATGAATTTAATTCACTAAGTTAAGGAATGTATTATGAAGCTAATCTCCTCATACCTTGCAGTATTTAATAGTCGGAAAATGGTAGCAATCTTGCTACTTGGCTTTGCCTCTGGTTTACCATATGCACTAGCTGATGATGCTTTTAGAGCGTGGCTGACTAAGACTGGATTCGATGTCAAAACCATTGGTTGGTTGAGTTTGGTGAGCTTACCTTATTCTCTCAAATTTCTCTGGTCGCCCTTAATCGATCGATTTCGACTGCCCTGGCTAGGACGTAGACGGGGTTGGATTCTGGCGACTCAAATCGGGCTGATGTTCGCGATTCTGGCTTTGGCGAGTCAGATGGGTGTAATTGCGGGATTGGATGCTGCGGGAAGAGACAGTGCGCTGCGATCGATCGCGATTACCGCTGTAGCGATCGCGTTTTTGAGTGCGACTCAAGATATTGCGATCGATGCCTATCGCACCGATATACTAGGCAAATTGGAAGTGGGCGCAGGTGTATCGGTGGCTTCGTTGGGCTACAGGGTGGCATTATTGCTGACGGGGTGGATTGCCTTTGTTTTAGCCGACCGGATTGGCTGGGCAGCGGTCTACAGTGTAATGGCGGTATGTTTAGGGGTGGGATTTTTGGGTTCCTTCCTCGCGCCCAATGCCAAAGTTAATCTCGCACCCAAAAGTCTGATTGCCGCCGTAGTCGATCCTTTTCGAGACTTTTTCCACCGCCTGGGTACCCAACAAGCTATTTTAGTTTTGGTTTTTATTATCGTGTTTCGGCTCGGTGATGCGATGGTGGCTAAAATGGCGGTGCCGTTTCTCGGCGGTCGCGGGCTAGGCTTTAGCGATACAGATATCGGTAATATCCGCCAAGGGATAGGCTCAATTGCCACGGTCGTCGGGATCTTCGCTGGCGGCTCTTTCTTGAGTAAATTAGGTATCAATCGCTCCCTGTGGATTTTTGGCGGGTTACAAGCTGTGAGTAATTTCGCTTATTACTTTCTAGCTCTAACTGGCAAGAATCTCTCGGCGATGGTACTGGCAATTAATATCGAAAATTTCTGTACTGGTTTAGTGGTGGCTGGGTTTGTGGGATATCTAATGAGTCTGTGCAATCCCGAATTTTCAGCTACTCAGTTTGCACTGTTATCTAGCTTAATGGCTGTCGGTCGCGATCTCATTGCTGGGCCATTAGCGGGGGAAATCGCCGCAAAACTTGGGGTTGGGACTGGGGGGGCTGGATTGGTTTATTGGGGCGGCTTCTTTTTGGTGACAATAATCATTGCCATACCAGGAATGGTAATGCTGCTATTTATGGCACCTTGGAATCCAAAAAGCTCTGAAAATCCGATTGTTTAACGAAGAGCAGAAGTTTGCTTGGGTCGCTCATACTGCAAACGGCTAATTTGTGGACTTTGCAGATCGATCGACTAGAACAGATATCCCCAATTTCTTTGAGAAGTCGGGGATATATTATAACTAGTTTTAACCGTTCTTAGTGTAGCTCAATCTAAATTGTGAACGGGCACAAATTAGACTAGCCTCGACACTTTCTAAATTTTCTACGGGGAACGCAATGTCCGAGGAAGATAAAAATAGATCGACATAAAATTGAGAGATTATTTGCTCGAACCACGCTCTGTTTTGCTTTGGCTATTCTAGTAATATTTTTAGAATCTGTCGTGAAAATATTAGTGAGAAATAGATAGACTGCTTCAAGGGCAGAAATCAAAACATTAATGTATTTCATCGTCTGGTACTCCCAAAAAATATAGTAAGATAATTAATCGATCGGCTCGAACTAACTTTCAGATTGATGTGTGAATTTCTTAGCTGTACATAAATATACGTTGGCCATTTTGGCTTTATGCAGACAAAGGGGAAAGGGGGAAGAGGAGCCTCTTGAACCCTGACCTTTGACCCCTCATCCCTCATCCCCGACCCTAATTGCAAATCCCATGACTAATCTCCTTTGTGGTTGGGCTACTGTAGACAAAAGATCTGATGATGTAGCCTTTGTTCTCATCAGGTTTGGTTGCAGTTCAGCTCTTTGCTTAACTATCTTTATAGTAGAGATTCATCTCAAGAGAAACATCTGAAGAACGTCTCGACTCCCACTCAACGAAGTAGAGTCAATCCAGTTAACATTAGTCGATCGACTGAGTATAATTACTTAATACTTTTGTTGATGAGCAATGCGGCTCTCCTGTTGCATAAACGCAAAATGCCTAACGTGTATCTCATCATGGTGGCAGAAGCCATTTATCATGACTTAACGAATCAGGTCAAGTAATTGCTAAAAGTTCTGCTTCTTTTTCTCACTTAAATATCGTTTCAAACACCCTCTAAGAGGTTGTTTGAAAAGTCTGTTTTGTTACCTGTGACCCTAGAAAATCCCCCTAAATCCCCCTTAAAAAGGGGGACTTTCGGATCCGATCCCCCCCTTTTTAAGCTATGCGTTACCCACAGATCTCACATGCCATACGGACTGCGGTTTCCACTCTGTAGGGGCAATTCATGAATTGCCCCTACAGAGTGGAAACCGGATCGCTCAAACCCTCGCAAACTCGTCATCTACTTGAGATGAAAT
>JANOPX010000136.1:0-3261 GCA_031422115.1 Chamaesiphon sp. VAR_4_metabat_408
AGTCTGAGTATCGCGTAATTTCTGAGCTAAATCTGCTGCGGGAAGGTAGGCTCGATCGCACAATTGGCGCGGCTGGGCGTTGATAATACTGTAGAGGATAATATGCCCCAGATTGCTCGCCCCAACTTCGTAGATCTCTGGATATGTCAGTGCCCAGCGGACTGTCGCACTCTCCCACGGTTTATGCACCGCACCGAGTTCGTTACCGAGGTAACGAGCGGGTTTGAGGATTTCAGGAGTAATGAGACTATCTACTGCAACTGCCACGATCTTGCCTCTGTTTCGGATTGTTTGGGCGATTATCTATCGTAGCGCGGATCTGGTGATGTGGGGTTCGAGAGGTCTTCATGAATCGGATCGTAAGTTTTCATTGGTTTTATTCCGAGCTAAAAGTAGAAAACGTATCAATGAATAGAGCCGATGAAAGAGATACTCTAACTGTTCTGACTCATTAAGTTTTACTTGGGTAGGTTCAGAATGGCGTATGTGAAACTTATTCCCGATCTTTGTTAAAGTAGTCGCCTCTTGTTCCAATTGCTCTCTAAATTCTTGGCAGTCAGTTGCTCGATCGAGAAGTATTTTGACAGACTCTTTCTTCTCCTTATCCTCTAAAGCCTTTAATCTCTCCCATGAATCCCAAAGCTTCTCTGTTGCATCTTGAAGAGATTGAGGTGCAGGATCTTTGAATTTTCGACAGGCTTCTTGGAGCAATTCATCGAGAGTATCATCACCGCTTCTAGGAAAATTTCTCATGGCTTCCAAAAGGATCGGAGAAGTTGGTCTAAATTCTATCAATCGGCCAATATCTCGAACAAGAAGATCTAGTACCTTTGTTGCAAATAATTGAATGTACTGAATTTCACTTGTTACCGAATTATTTGGATCGCAGTATTTACCTGTAAAGAAAATCAAAGAATTGTTTTCTTTTTCTCTTATTATCATTCGACAAAGCTCTACTTGTATTGCAACACGTTCCCCACAGTCATGAGGCCAGATAATCGTGAAAATACCGGAAGACTCATCACCATTTCGATTTAACTTATTCCACCGCTCCCTAAAATCAATAGTTGGAAGGACTAATATTAAGAATGAAGATAGAGGTTCTTTATCAAACAAATACACCATACGTTCCAATACGTGAATAGCTTCATCATCTTTGGAAGACTTGCGGAAGTCCGAAATGGCATCCTTAATTAGTTGAACAGAGGCAGACAAAACCGAACTATTTGAAGTCACAAGCATAAATCAGCATTTAATACATATTTACTATTGAGATTGTAAATGAAAAGGGACGGTTTATGCTAGGGATATCGAAATGTACCGATTAATATCGATCGAACCCGCCCGTCATATCTAGATATGTTCGATCGATCCAGATTTGTGAATTGTAGATTCGATAAGGGTTGGGAATTGGGGACTCGATCGAGTGTCCCCCATAGATCGACTAAAATGGTCGTATAGTTGCAGGTTCAACCAACTGAATATTTATGAATGCTTATAAAATTCGATCGATCGTGATGGCAGATGGCTCGATCGTCCTAAAGGGACTACCTTTTAGCGTCGGTAAGTCAGTAGAAGTCATCGTACTAGATGATGTATCTTCTCAGGAAGCAGCAAATCCACTAGACGAACGCTGGAAATCTTTACAAGGCTCTGTTACCCGTTATGACGATCCGTTTGAGTCAGCTATTCCAATAGAAGACTGGGATGTGCTGAAATGATTTTACTTGATACGCATATTTTTATTTGGTGCATCGATAACAGTCCGAGATTATCGCAACGCAATCGACAAATTATTCAAGAACGACAAGATGATGGATTAGCTATTAGTATCTACTCTTGTTGGGAAATAGCGAAGCTGGTAGAGTACGGAAAATTAGAGTTGAAATTTTCGATTGAAGATTGGTTGGAAATAGCCTTGTCTCACCCTAATCTTCAATTGATCGATCTAAGCATTCCAATTATCATTAAATCGACCCAGTTACCAAGTTTCCATAAAGATCCAGCCGACCAAATTATTGTAGCAACTTCAATAATTTTAGGGATTCCTTTATTAACGGCAGATGAGAAGATAATTGCTTATCCTGATGTTAATACTCTTTGCTAGTTTGTCTCGATCGCGTTGGTGTAAGGTAGTCATTAACAGTGCTAGTTTTGGGGCGTAGCCTGAAGTGCTGCATAGGCTCTAATTTTGAGAAAGCCGATGAGCGTATCGAGTTGCTCGTAAAAGTCGATTTCTGCTGTTTCTGCGGCGGTTAAAGCAGCCTCTCGGTTCTTTTGGAGAAGGGCTTGCAATCGAGATTGAGACGCTTCAGATACCTTGAAATTAATAATCTGCGACGAAGTGGGTCGATCGATCAAAAAGTCTAGAATCTCTTGATAGGTTCCAGATGTGCTAGTTAAATTGGAAGTAGGAGTGGAGGGATCGATCGTGCTTTGTCCTAATAATCTAGTAGCAATCAGACTAGTAAACAGGCCAGAAAACTGGCTTTGAAACGGTGCTAGGCGTTGAGCTAGTTCGTCAGGGATATCGATCGTGATTTGAGTCATAGTGGTGAGCGAGATAATCTGTGCAGTAACAATCGATGGCGGTAGACTTTACGAATGAAAAACTCGATCGATTACTGATGTTCATCCAACCACATCATCAAATCATTCATCTGGGTAAAATCTAAAGCCGCATCAAACAACTCTTCCAGCATCGCTAAAGACAAAGCTTTTACTCGTGCTTCCACCTCCGAAGATACAGTCCCCACACGTTTAGTTAACAGTCGAAGAATTAAAGCCTGTTTTCCATCTTGACGACCAACCTGTTCGGCGGCGTGAATCTTCTCTAGATACAATGGTGATAACTGCATAATCAAATTCTGCTCCTCTGGTGCGATAATTGCTCTGGCTTCTAAAATTACCTTTAAATTACCCAGCAAATCTAGGGCATTTTGGCGGTAAGGATTATCTGGTGGTAAAGCAGCTACTTCATCGATCGCTTGTGACTGCACTTTCCCCTTACCTAATAGTCTAAACCATAAGCTAGCTGGTGTCTGTGGTAGTTGATGGATAACGATAATGCCAGTCTTCAACGCAGGACTCAGCAGATACACACCTTCACCCCAAGATTCGATCGCTGACTTGGCTCCAAGGCTTTCTAAAAGATCTACCGATAGAGTCGGAGTCAAAATCCATAACTTGGGTAACTTTCCTTCTTTTGGTTCTGGTTGCTTATTCTTTTTGGTTTCCCGAATCAGATAGTTGTGCAGATCG
>JANOPX010000137.1:0-19770 GCA_031422115.1 Chamaesiphon sp. VAR_4_metabat_408
AGTACTGACAGTTAATGGCAAAGCTGCTGTCGTAGTGCAAGAAGCTGGCGCATTTCAATCGTTAATCGTTGGCGGAGCCGCGCCGAGAGGTAATCGGATCGCATCGATGGAAACCGAACTACAATCATTCAAACTAGCCCAATTGCGTCAGGATCTAGGAGCTGGTGTTGAAGAACTCGATTACCTCTCGGCGCGGCTTCTGCGCAGGCAGAGGCTACGCCAACGCCAACGAGGACAATCGATGGAATATAGGCAGGATAATCTCCATGAGTTATTTGATGAGATTAGAATGCAAGATCGAGCGCATCTAGGATAAGCGACATGAGCTACAATCGAACTAACTAGAGATATTGAATGAAATTACTTTAAACCGATGGCAGACCAAGAACTTTTGAACCGAATTACTACCAATCCTAAAGTCATGACAGGCAAGCCAGTCATCAGAGGAACGCGCTTGACTGTTGAGTATATTTTGAATCTTCTTGCCCACGATACAACAATGGCAGAGATTTTGACAGAATATGAAGGATTGGTAGAAGCAGACATTAAAGCCTGCCTCTTATTTGCATCTCGATCTCTGGAGAGCGCGAGTTTTATGCCGCTAGCGATGGAGACGGCTTAGGTGCGGTTTTTAGTAGATGAAAATGGCGGCTTAGTTTTACCAAATTGGTTACGCAGTCAAGGGTATGAAGTGTTCTCAATTTATGAAAGTGCAAGAGGAATTGATGATGAAGAGGTAATTAAGAAGGCTTTTAATGAGAATTGGATTTTAATAACCAGTGATAAAGATTTTGGCAATCAAGTCTTTCGAGAACAGCGACCTCATCGAGGTGTTATTTTGTTGAGACTTGAGAATGAAAGCTCTGCTAATAAAATCGCTATTTTACAAAGGTTGTTAGCAGAATATCCCGAACAGCTATCTGATAACTTTATTGTAGTGACAGAAAAGTTAGTTCGGTTTGCAAGATCGCGCTCATAGAATCGAGGGCGGTTGAGAACTAAGCACAATCAAGCATGAGTATGCTGACAAACTTAACATACTTAAATCTTAATGGTAATTCATTAACAGATTTATCATTTTTACAAGCTTTACCTAAACTAGAATATATTACGTTTCTTGATGTCGATTTACCTCGCCGATATTGGATTCAGATCGGTAAATGGAGATCTGAGTGGTTACTAGATGAAGATAATACAGAGATTAGGCGCACGTTAATCGAACAACTAGGCTATGAGAAAATCTGTCAAGACTTAGGCTCAGTTAACGTGGATAATTGGAGAGAGTATACCCTACTAAAAATTGATGATGCAGAAATAATTTATGATGAAGGTTATCCTGTAGAGACAGAGCCAATGCTATTACTCAAGATGACTTGTCCATCTACAGGACATATCCATATCCTCAGAGTACCGCCAGATATGACGAGTGCAGAAGCGGCAATTACTTGGGTAAATCATGGTATTCATCCCGACGAATTTGCAATTCAAACTTAACAAATACCAGATATATCTGAAACCTAAATGCTAGGCACTGCAAACCTTACTAGCTCTGACATATGGAATTTTATCGCTACTGTTTCAGTCGTGCTTCTAATTCTTCAACACTGAGATCGCTAAGAGCTTTAGCCTGCTTATCAGCTAAGACCGATCGAATCAATTCTTTTTGTTGTTGCTGTTTGACTCGTTCGGCATTGGCTTCTTTCAAAGCCTTCTTGGTGTTAATAATCTCGACTAAAATCTGTAGCTTTAAATTCAGATCGGTTAATTCGCGACTACTCTCAGTTGCTTCTTTAACGAAACTTTTTGTTGGAGTCGTTCGGATTCGAGTGTCTAAAACCATCGCGATCCGATCGAGATCGTCTAAACCTAAATCCCATAAATCTTCTGTACTCAGATTACCAGGTTTGGCGATCGCTTCCGCGCTGCCGTTAAGCGTGAATCTTAATTTGCGTTGGGTTGCTTGAGCAAAAATGTTGTCCATATATTTCTCTCTTAGTTATTTAGTTAGTTACCTTAATTACCTTGCCATCTAGCTTACAAAGAAATGTAGCTGGAGTGGTAGTAGAAAAGCCAAGTCCGCTGACTTGAGGACCGTTATTTTCTACTGTCAATTTCGATCCGAGTACTTCAAATACGCGCTTGTGATTGCGAGTGAGATTACTATCGATTTGTTCGTTGAAAAAGGGGAAAGCCCGACTGGTATTAGTAGCACCCTCTAGTTGAAAAAAGACGTGCTTGTTACCAACTGCGTTCTCACCCCAATAATTTGGGGAGTAAAAGGCACTTAATACGCGGACGAATCTGTAAGTTCGCAATCCCCACATCTCTTTCGACGCTCCTGTCGTTGACATGTTGACAGAGGGTTCGAGTTTCAAAGTTCCGGCAATGTAACTAAATTTAGCGATCGGTACTTCTTGCTTTACTCTGATGATACCGTTATGCACATAAGTATGTGTAGTGCCGTTCATCTCGATCTCTACTGTAAAGCTATCAGTTAATTCGCGATCGTTGAAGTTTACTACATAAATCGAGTATTTACCTTCCTGCATTTTTGCTTGGTGAGGATAAATGATATTCTCGACAGGATTGGGGACGATGTTACTTGCGTTAGCGTCCACATCCAAATTAGCCTTGGTGTATGGAGATATCTTCGCGCCGTAATAGATATGGTGCATTGGTTCCTGGATGTGGAGATCGAGATCGCTAGAAGTATTCCAAGCTAAGGATACACGAATCAATCCAGAGATATTGCCGCCTGCTTTTTTTACTCGATCGCGGATAGAGTCGGCAACTCCATTATTATAAGTCCAACTGAATTGATTAGACCACTTAAATAAACTCGGACTCTCTGGATAAGTTGCCGTCACGAGGCTAAACATGTTGGCTTCTTGCTCGTTTTCTAGTAATATCTCTAGGGAGCTGGCGGTTTGGATTTGGTTTGATAATTCTTGGAGAGTAAGCGTCGGCACCGATTTGAATTTTGAGATATCAACATCGATATCCTTTTTAGCTTCCTCAAAAATGTTACCGATCCCGCTGACTCTCCATACAAATAACAGATCGGTTACGCTAAGATCTGTCGGTTGGGCAAACCGCCGATAGATCGATCTTTCCAATCCTAACGATTCTAACGTAGCTTTAGCATCGTCTAACATCCTGCCAGTTACTACAGCTTTTGGGCGTTGGTAATTCGTCGGAGCCACTTTAAATTCATAAGCTTTGACAGCTTGTTCGACATTGGCATTGGGTGCGGACAAATCTACAAGGAGCGTACCGACCGCACTACTGCGAATGTCCGATAGTGCGCCACGTTCTTGTAGCCAACAGAGGTTTTCTCTACCCCATTCGTTCAGACTTTCATATGTGATTTTAGCCTGTTTGAAAGCCATTAATAAATCTTTGAATTCTTCCCCTCGGTAAAGAGCGTTCTCATGAATTAAATCGAGTACAGTATCTACAGCACTCTGAGTTAGCTCTGCTAATGCACGTTGGTATACAGCCTTTCCAGTGCGACTATCGTTTAGCAGTGAGCCAATATTAGGCGCGATCGTCAATCGGAAAGATTGCGGCAGATCCAGATACAAGTGATAATGCCAACCCAATTTACTGGCGTTCTTATCGATACCCAATCCCTTGTTTTCAATAACTAAAGCTTCTTTAATCCGCTTGTCGCTTAGATAGTTGCGAACGGCATCGACGGAGGGTTGGAAATGACTATCGCTTTCAAAGTTCCATAAAGTAGTTAGCTCATAGGAATCAGAAATCGTTACTAGCCCGCCAAAATTTTGGAGGAATCTGCGACAAGCATTACAGTTGTGAATCTGTCGGGTTTCTTCGCTAAACCCGCCTAAGTAAGCTGCCCAGATAGCGTCGGGGTCTACATCTAATTTAAAGATCCGACGGTTGCCGAATATCTGTGCGGCGTTTGCTTGAAGTTTTTCTTTAAACTGTTTAAAAAACATGAAAATTAGAATATGGGATTCAGATCCCCGACTTCTTGAAAGAAGTCGGGGATCTGGTACTATCTAGAATTGTTTGGCTAATTCGTCGGTTTTGGCAGCCATAATTAGATCGTTGAGATGCAATCCACCGACGGTATGCGTCCACCAAGTAACTGTTACTTTGCCATATTCGGTGAGAAGTGCGGGATGATGTTCGGCGGCTTCGGCAATATCTCCGACAGCATTGGTAAATCCGATCGCAGTTTTAAAGTCTTTAAATTTATATACTCGTTCGATGCGTTCTACACCATTGACTGGATACTGGCACCAGTCGGGAATCTGTGGTTGAAAAGCAGCGATTTCGGTAGGAGTTGCCGCACTTTCGCCCCCATTACAAGGTACACATTTTTGTTGCAATAAATCTGTCATATTTAATACCCAATAATATAGAATCCCTACTAATTTACAACTAGTAGGGATTTGGTTGTAAATCTTGGTTATATTTTACCAGTACCTAGAGGTGATGTTGGTACTGCGGGTGTAGCTGGAGGACTCAACAAGCTGCTCCCTGGAGTGGGCGCAGTGGGGATCGAGGGGAGGGTGCCATCTGTAGCTGGAGTAGGTGCCGTCGGCGTAATGGTGGCAGCAGTGTTGGTTTTTGCCGCAGGTGGAGCGGACGCTAGTGCAAATAGTTCGGGCACTGTTACAAATTTATACCCCTTAGCGCGGAGCTGGGCAATCATTTGGGGCAAAGCTTTGGCGGTATTTTCATGGTTGCCACCACCATCGTGCATGAGGACTATGCCACCAGGGGTAGCTCCATCGACGACATTTTTGATAATTGCTTCTGCGGAGGGGCGACGCGCATTACTGTCACGGGAGTCTACCGACCACATTACCACTGATTGTTTCTTGCTGTGGGCATAGGCAACCAAACCATTGGTCATCACGCCGCCAGGGGGTCTAAAGTACTCTGTTTCGACATTGAGGATTTGTTTGATCGCCTTGGAGGTATCATCGATTTCCTTTTGAGCGATTTGGGGACTCATCCGATGATACCAGTGGTGCTGTGTATGGTTGGCAATTACATGACCGTCGGCGAGGACTTTTTTGCCCAAGTCGGGGAAAGATTCCAATGGTAGTCCGACAAAGAAGAATGTAGATTTGATATTTTCTTTTTTGAGAGTTGCTAAAATACTTTCGGTGACTTTTGGCCATGGGCCATCGTCGAAGGTGAGGGCAATTACTTTTTCCCCATTGCTGGGAACTGCATCTTTTACAGATCTTGCGGCAAATTTTTTCGGCACGTCAAAATTCATCGGGATGGTGCGAATGATGTTAGTCGCAACATCTACGGTTTGCCCGATCCCTGTTTTGGCGATTAATGCTTCCGCAGATACACCCCCAAAGATCGTATGCAGCAGCACGAAGATCGAACAAGAAATTCCCGCGATTGCCAACAACCAAGTTTTCCCTGGTAGTAGTAGTCTTAGATTTCGATTTTGATTACCCGTAGCCAATTTAGCAACTCCTTACACGTACAAAAATGGTTTAAACTGAGTCCAAAAGCCTTAGTGGGTAGGATCTGCGACCCTAATCCAAGCATGGCCATCTTTTTCTTGAGATTATTTTTTAAATAGCATTGGCGTAGCCGCCAAGTCGAATTTTGATAATTCGACGCTCGTGCTGTAAAAAAAATTCTCTAGGAGCGGCTGACAAGAGCTACTAACTAAAGTGTGCCCAATAGTTCTCGCTTTCGAGATATTTTATAAAGAATCTACCAATTCGAGAGCTTTTTTTACCTATTTTGGGCAAAATATCCCATAAGGGTGGAAAGCTATCCTCTACGCCCATCGGCGGGAACGATTACCTTCTGCTTTTGGCAGACGCTAGAGCGAATGGTAGGCTACGCTAACGATCGCTGTTAACATGTTTGAATTATATCAAAACATTTAGCCAAATTAAGCTAATATTTTCAGTCTGTACTACTAAATAACTAGACTGAGACCTTTGAGCGCGGCTCGAAGGCTTTCTAAATCAGCCTAAATTAGAATTTCTAGTGCCGATGTTGATGCTCGTGGGTATCGTTATCACCAAAGGCAGGGTATGAGCATCAACAGTTCAAGCCGCCTAACACAGCCTACAATAAAGATAGCTCCTCATTTAGGCCCTAGTAGCTAATTCACTTTTAACTCAATCCCCCATTTTCGATGCAAATGAATAAGACTAAAACCGCCTCACCCGAAATCTTCTCAATGGATGACTTTACCAAAGCTTTGGATGCTGAGGTAGTCAGTTTCGAGAAAGGGGATATCGTTCGGGGCAAAATCCATAGCTATGATAGCGATGGTGTCTATGTGGACATCAATGGTAAATCCCTCGCATTTGTCCCTGCTGGTGAGGCTGCGGCTGATGAATCGGCAGATTTGTCGGCGTTGTTACCGATTGGTGAGGAGCAAGATTTTCTGATTATCCGCGAGCAAAATGCTGACGGACAAGTTACTCTATCCAAACGCGAATTGCAGGTCAAATATGCCTGGAATCAAGTTGGGGATATTCTGAGTAATAAGGAGTCGGTACAGTTGCGGGTAACTGGGGTGAATAAGGGTGGTGTAACTGTGAGTTTCCAAGGGATTCGGGGGTTTATTCCTCGATCGCAATTGGTCGAGCGCGACCATCAATCTCTGGTGGGTACGAGTATTTCAGCGTTGATTATTGAAGCCAATCAGGAAACGAATAAGTTGGTCTTCTCTCAGCGTCAAGCTAGTCGGACAGCCAATTTTAGTCAGTTAGAACTGGGTAAGTTGGTGGTTGGGACGATCGTTGGGATTAAGCCTTTTGGTGCTTTTCTGGAGTTTGATGGCAATACTGGTTTGATTTATGTCAAACAAATCAGCGAACATCGGGTCGATGATTGTGAGAAAGTATTTAAGATCGGTCAAGAGATGAAGGCGATGATTATCGATTTGGATGAGGCTAATGGTAAGATTTCACTCTCTACCAGAGTCCTGGAAAATCACCCTGGAGAAATGCTCGAAAAAATGTCAGAGGTAATGGAAACGGCTGAAGAAAGAGCCGAACGCGCGGCGAAGAAGTTATTTGGTAATTAGGTTTTTGCAAGACATATTAGACTGGGGCTGAGATTACTAAGAATGCTTAAAAACTGAACTTCTTAGAATTAAGCAAGATCCCCGACTTCTCCGAGAAGTCGGGGATCTGTTCTCTAGCTTCTCAATCTGAAAAGTCCAGTACTTAGCCTCTCGCTACGAGAATCGCATCATGTTAACTACGTCAAAGTCACCGTATAAGCATCACTAATCCCAGTAACTTGCTTAATCTCGGCGAGAATACCATCTGGTAAAGGATCGTCCAAACTCAATACCATCACAGCATCACCGCGAACGATTTTGCGCCCTACCTGCATACTGGCAATATTGACATTAAATTTGCCGAGGAGGGAGCCGATAATCCCGATGATGCCAGGGACATCTTTATGCACTGTAAAGAGCATATTTTGGGTAGGTACCACATTGACGGGAAAATCATCCACACTGATAATTCGCATCTCACTATCGCCCAAGAGTGCGCCAGTCACCGAATGTTGACCTAATGAACCTTTGGCAATTAGAGTCAAGGTAGAACTATAGTCGCGGATGGTAGCATCGCGAGTTTCGGAAACGTGGATTCCCCGTTCCTTGGCTTCAATTCCGGCGTTGACATAATTAACTCTTTCGCGTAATGCGGGTTGGAGTAAGCCTTTGAGGGCGGCGGTAATAATTGGTTTGGTCTGTTGTTCGGCAAGATCGCCGTATAATCCAATTTGGAGATCGTTGATTCTCCCGCCTGCGAGTTGACTGACCATATTCCCTAGGGTTTCGGCTAGTTGGAGATAGGGTTTGAGTTTTTCGATCGCATCGGGATGCAGTCCGGGAATATTCACCGCAGAGCGGGCTGGTAGCCCCAGCAATACGTCTCGAATCTGTTCGGCAACGTCTAGAGCAACATTGACCTGAGCTTCGGCGGTGGAGGCTCCTAGATGGGGTGTGAGGACGATTTCTTTGCCGAGAGCGCGTAAGTCGGATTCGCCCAAGGGTTCTACAGCGAAGACATCGATCGCAGCTCCGGCAATTGTACCAGCTTTGAGGGCTGCGGCGAGGGCTGGTTCGTCGATAATGCCGCCCCGCGCACAGTTGATAATCCGCGCATTAGACTTCATTTTTGCCAAGGTTTCAGCGTTGACTAAATTGGCAGTTTCGGGAGTTTTGGGGATATGTAGGGTGATGTAGTCTGATTCGCGAAAAATAGTATCTAAATCTACTAGTCTACAACCCAATTCCTCTGCGCGTTCGGCGGAGATAAATGGATCGTAGGCGAGGAGTTTCATCCCCATTGCTTTGGCGACGGTAGCAACATGGGAGCCAATTTTACCCAAGCCGACGACACCGAGGGTTTTTTTGTAGACTTCCGTACCGACGTATAGTTTGCGGTTCCACTGTCCGCTTTTCATGGACTGATTGGCTTCAGGGATGTAGCGAGACATGGATAGCATCATGGCTAGAGCATGTTCGGCGGCGGCGATCGTGTTACCCTCTGGAGAATTGACAACCACAATCCCTTTGCGAGTAGCGGCGGGGACATCCACATTATCCACCCCCACCCCTGCACGACCAATAATTTTGAGATTGGTAGCAGCTTCGATGATTTCTTTGGTGACACGGGTTTCAGAGCGAATCATAATCGCATCATAGTCACCGATAATCTTTAATAATTCTGCTGGCGATAAACCAGTTTTGACATCTACACGAGCAACTTGGGATAGAATATCAATCCCCGCTTGGTCGATAGGATCGGAAACAAGAACTTTAGACACAGGTTGTTTAGGTAAGAGAACAATCATTCTAACATTTTCGCCTAACCCTTATTCCCGAACCCCTTGGTGACATAACTAATCGTTCCACTCAAAATCGCCCCGCCCATTAAGACACTGATAGCGGGCATAAATAGCGGATTCCACAGACTTTGCCACACTTGCAACCCTAGGGGAATATTGGTGTATTTGCCAATGACGGCAATGAGAAACCAACCAAAACTGAGGATGACAAAAAAGACGTTAAAGGTCAGTAAATTGTTAATCAGATCTGAAATGCGCTTAAACATCAAAAATATTTGGGTGATTTTAAAATTATATTTTAACAGTGGATTGTCGATCGAACATACTTCCTACCGTATTGGGAGTAGACCGCCATCTAGTGTGCAAAATCCCCTCCTAGGAGGGGTGCCCGTAGGGCAGGGTGGGTAGATCTCCGCTTGCACCAACCAAATCCGAATGCTTTGGATTAGGAAGTACTCCATCGTATTTTTAGACTGGTGCAATATATAGTATCCAAATCAATAAGGTCGATTACCTTTGGTAGGCTACGCCAACGCCAACAAATAACGAAAGCTCATCAAGATTTAGAAATCAATGCAGCCCGATTCCCAGCGTAAATCTAATGAACCACATGACAAATTTGTCAAGCAATTTGTACCGATCGTCTTAAAAAACTTATTTGAGAGTCAAACAAGTGTATCGGTTCAATTATCCGAAGAACTAGCCATTGATATTTTATGTACGGCGATTAAGCAGTATGAGGAAGTACCGATAGACCTTGCATTAGGACTATTAGGTCGATTAGTTGCAATTCATCCAACGATTATCATCTTATCATGAATTGCCCCTACCAAGGGTTATGGCATTTACATAATTGGTAAATCATACATGTATTCAGCAACGCCCTAGTTTGAATAGTGAAGATCGATACATCAACTCCACTATAGCCATATCCCATCGATCGGATGATTTGTTATGGTATCTACAATGGTGCGGGGCGGGCACGAGACAACTGGGCGGGTAACCCGACCAGACGCGCCCCTACAGACCCTGGTAAATGTGGGATATTTTTAAAATATTTTATTGCTGAGAAAGTTGTTGGATTAAACTCATTGTTCGATCGTAAAAAGCCATATTATTCTGTGCTTTAAATAATCGAGCTGCTATATTCAGATCCGCGAGCGCACCTTTTTCATCGCCTAATTCTAACTTAGCAGTAGCCCGATCGATATAAACTTCGGCAAATTGAGGATTGATGCGGATGGCTGTATCGTAGTCAGATATCGCACCTTTTTTATCACCTAAATTTGATTTAACAAAACCCCGATTAATATAAGCTTCAGCAGATTGAGGATCGATCCTAATGGCTGTATCATAGTCAGATATCGCACCTTTTTTATCACCTAAATTTGATTTAACAAAACCCCGATTATTATAAGCTTGGACAAATTGAGGATTGATGCGGATGGCTATATCATAATCAGATATCGCACCTTTTTTATCACCTAATTCCGATTTAGCATTACCCCGATTATAATAAATTGCAGCAGATTTAGGATAGGTACGGATGGCTATATTGTAGTCAGATATTGCACCTTTGTTATCACCTAATTCCGATTTATCAAGACCCCGATTAGCATAAGCTTGGGCAAATTGAGGATAAATACGGATGGCTGCATCGAAGTCAGATATCGCACCTTTTTTATCGCCTAAACCCGATCTAGTAACAGCCCGATTGTAATAAGCTTCAACATATTGAGGATTAATGCGAATGGCTATACCATAGTCAGATAACGCACTTTTTTCATCGCCTAGTTTTGCTTTAGCATTACCCCGATTGTTATAAGCCCAAGCTTTTTCTCCTTTAGAAATGATGAGATTGTAGATAGTAATAGCACCTTCTCGATCGCCTAATTCAGATAGTAGACTAGCTTTTTCATTTACAGTAACTATATCCTCTGGCTCCAGTCTAAGAGCTTCCGAAACAGCTATTAGTGCTCTTTTGAGATCGCCCAAGTTTCTGAGCACAATACTGCGGTATCTCCAGAGGTAATAAAACTTAGATTGATTATCTGAAGGTACTAGCGCAATTGCTTTGTCAAAAGCTATAAGTGCAGGAGGAAAATCCTCATTACTCGCTAGAGCTAACCCTTTCCCATAGTAAGCATCGAGAGAGTTTGGTTGTAGAGTAATAGCCATGTTGAAAGCAGTAACAGCTTTGGGATATTCACCCAGTCGATAGAGTTGATTTCCATACTCGATCCATTGTTGGGCAGTACTCCCATTATTTGGAATGGGAATATTCGTTCGTACCCGATTTACCGATGCTAGTTTTTCGGCATTAAGCGCAACTGGAATATTAGTTACCACCTTCAAGTTCCGCTGATTTACGCCCAATTGCTGTGCAAAACTCAAAAAAGTTTGAGTTGATATGCCGACGCTATTTCCTAATACGCTTTCACTAACCTCATTCCCTTCACCTTTGCCATGAATGCCAATTACTCGTCCTAATGAATCAAAGATCGGCCCACCACTCATGCCGCCATAAGTAATACTATTATGCAGAAGGTCATATGCCTGACTAAAAGAATTCTTGTCTTGACTATTAAATTCGCCTTCTTGTTTATCCTTAATCTGTCCTGGATTTAGTTGCCATTGCCACTGTTGACTATTAATAAATTTCGGTGCAGGCCATCCCCCAGAGAATACTAATGAGTTATCTGAGATCCGATAATTTGCGAGGGTTGCAACTTGATAGGGTTGGCTACTAGTAAATTTGACAATTGCCAAATCTGTTCCAGCCGAACGTTTGATATCGCTAGGACTGATTTTATATGTTCTTTGGGCTTGAGTAGTTAGTTTCAGTTCTTTGGTATTTTTGACCACATGGTAGGCAGTCAGCACATAATAACTATTCTTATCCCTAGCGACAATGACACCAGAACCGTTTCCGCCGCTGTTTTCGATGCGGACACTGACTAGCCGTGCTTGACGGTCTAGTTGCGCCATATAGCCCGTTGGGGTGGTCGCTCGTTGCAGTTTGGGCAGTTGTTTATAACTAGACAAAATATCGGGATTAAGCCTGGTCAACAGATTATAAATCGGTACGCTCCAATTTGCCTGTCGATATTGGGCGATTTTGTCTTTGGGTGCTTTAGTACCATCGGCATAGGTATATGAGTCGATTACTGGGCGTGCTAAGGTGCTATTTACGCCAACTAAATTCCCAAAACTGTCAAAAATCGGCCCACCGCTCATGCCTTGTTTGATATCCCCTTTGGTGACATACCCAATCTGGGTACCGTTGACGAAGGCTTCTTGGGATAGTTGGCTGACTTCTCCTTCTACTACTCTGAGTGCGTTGGAGTCATAGGGAAATCCAGCGGCGAATACTTCTCTACCTTCATTGAGTGCGGCTTGTCCACTATTTCCAAAATTCTTGAATTCTGCTAGTTGATAAGCACGAGAGCTGCTAAATTCGAGCAGGGCTAAATCGAAGTTACCGACTTGGGTATTTTTGACTCTTTCCGCTTTGTGAGTTTGTCCGTCTGGTGTCTTAATAGTTATCCCCGCTTGCTCTCTGACAACGTGAGCATTTGTCAGTACTAAGTAGGTGTTGGCTTTTTTGCCGATGACTACTCCCGAACCGCCGCTTTGTCCGACTTGAATTCTGACGGTGACTTTTGCGGCGACTTGTTGGGCGGTGGCGGTGGTTAGGGGTTCGGTTTGTTCTGGTTGGGGTTGGGCGAGGATGGCGAATTGGGGTGTAGTCGCGACGGTGAATGTGCTAAGGGTGAGCGCGATTAATAGATGTCTGGTTTTCATAGAATTATATTGAGCTATGTCTTTAATAAGTTATCGTCTAGTTAGACATTTGTTGGATTAAACTCATTACTCGATCGTACAAAGCCAGATTATTCTCCGCTCTGAATATTTTGGCGGCAATCTGATAGTCAGCTATGGCACCTTTTTTATCGCCCAAACTCGATTTAGCAATACCCCGATTGGCATAGGCTGCGGCATCTTGAGGATTGATGCCGATGACTGTATCATAGTCAGCTATGGCACCTCTTTTATCACCTAATGCCGATCTAGTAATCCCCCGACTATAATAAGCTACGGCATCTTGAGGATTGATGCTGTTCGCGGAGCGTTCCTGTAGGGAAATAGCTTTATCGTAGTCAGCAAGCGCACCTTTTTTATCACCTAAATCCGATTTAACACTACCCCGATTTGCATAAGCTTCGGCAGATTGAGGAGCGATGCTGTTCGCGGAGCGTTCCTGTAGGGAAATGGCTCGATCGTAGTCAGCAAGCGCACCTTTTTTATCGCCTAATTTAGATTTAGCAACAGCCCGATTGTAATAAGCATCGGCAGATTGAGGATTGATGCGGATGGCGATATCGTAGTCTGCTATTGCACCTTTTTTATCGCCTAATCCCGATTTAGCCTTACCCCGATTGGAATAAGTATTGGCAGATTGAGGATTGATACGGATGGCGATATCATAGTCTGCTATTGCACCTTTTTTATCGCCTAAATTATAGAGCACAGCACCGCGATATTTCCAGAGGTAATAAAATTTGGACTGACTACCTGGAGGTACTAACACGATTGCTTTATCAAAAGCTATGAGTGCTGCCGCACTAGTTCCATTATCCCGCAGAGCTAACCCTTGCCCATAGTAAGCATCAAGAGAGTTTGGTTGTAGAGTAATGGCCAGGTTGAAAGCTGTTACTGAGTTAGTATATTCACCCAGTCGATAGAGTTGATTTCCATACTCGATCCATTGTTCGGCACTACTAGCATTATTTGGAATTGAAATATTCGTTCGTACCAGATTTACCGATGTTATTTTGTCAGCATTGAGAGCAACTGGAATATTAGTTTCTACCTTCAAGCTCCGCTGATTCACACCCAATTGTTGTGCAAAACTCAAAAAAGTTTGAGTTGATATGCCGACTGGGGGATATTGGCGATGGTGAATGTGGTGATGCTCAGAGCGATTAGTAAGTTTCGGGTGTTCATCAAGTTATGTCTGGTTGAATGGAACGATTCAAAGATTTAGAATGTTTGTAGGGGCGTGGGAACAGTGCCCGCCCCGCAGCATTCTCGCAAAATATAATCAATCGTGTGTGGTCTCATTTCTGTCCCACAACATTGAAAAATAGCACCAACACACACAACATTTTCATACCCGATCGATGAAAGGATTTGTTGTGCTAGTCTACGATGGTGCGGGGCGGGCAAGAGACCGCGCCCCTACAGTCTTTGGTGGAGATGCGGTTTGAAAACATTCTCAAATCTTTGCCGTTGGAGTTGGGATTGGGTCAATTCTTGCAGATTATGCGTCCGTTGGCGTAGCCTCTTGTTTCGAGCATCGATTTCTGCCAGTGGTGTTTCGATCGCTTATACTCAGTCTTCAATGACGATCGTTTGCGTAGCCGTGCTTCTCTGTCAGAGAGGCTTCGCGTTGGCGGAGCCTTGCCCTTGGCATTACGAAGCAGGTAATCGTCTGTTACCAAATGTCAACTGTTTATTTTTGACGCATTGCGCCTGTGGATGGGGAATAATGCAATAGACGGGACTTGGCTATCTGCACGGATATCCGATGACCGTTCAGCCGTCATTCTCCGCTAAACTATATAATAGAAGTTACAACGCGATCGGAACATTGGTGTGAACGACAACAATCTTAATCCTAATTTGTTCGAGATAAATCTAGCCCGATTTCAGCCGTGGCTGACAATTGGGATAACTGTTCTTATATTGGGTAGTCTAGGATTGGGGTGGTTGGTGCAGTCGGCACTAATTATCATCGGACTGCTGATTCTGGCACCGATTGTGGGATTTGTGGGATTTTTTTGGTGGTTGCGCCGAAATGTCGTTGCGGCTGATTGCCCAGTTTGTAGCTTTTCACTTCAAGGTGTCAATGGTAGTGAAATTCAATGTGCCAACTGTGGAGAAGTGCTCAAAGTAGCCCAGGGTCAACTGGTGCGAGATACTCCACCAGATACAATTGACGTAGTTGCGGTCGAAGTCATCGGCGAATAGTAATCGTAAATCTAAATATCCAAAACCCTCATGAATTCTCCCGAACCTCAAGATTGGCAACGCCGCTTCCAAGATTTGAAAATGAAGATCGATCGCACTTCGGTAGATTCAGCCTTCGACAAACTAGAAATCGAGCCTCAAAGCTTTGGAGCCGAAACATTCGGTCGTAGCTATCAACAAGCGATCGCCTGGTTTAATAGTATCCCTTCTAGTGCCAAATTAGTCGCGATCGCAGGCGGCGGTTTATTAGGTCTTACCCTAATCAAAACAGTTTTTCAACTAATCACCTCTTTGCTCACTCTATCGGTTCTAGGCATAATTCTATACCTAGTTTATCGCTTTTGGATCGCACCGAAGGGTAAGGGGTAGAGGGGACGGGGGGACGGGGGGACGGGGGGACGGGGAGACGGGGGGACGGGGAGACGGGGAGACGGGGGGACGGGGGGACGGGGAGAGCATTTATACCCTGAACTCCCAACTCCCAACTCCCAACTCCCAACTCTTAACTCCCAACTCCCAACTCCCAACTCCCAACTCCCAACTCCTACCCGACTAGGACTTCTTCAGGGTGAAGCATGGCTGAGAGTTGTTTTACACCGCGTTGGAGATGACGGGTGACAGTCATGGGACTTACGCCGATTCTTTTGGCTGCTTCTTTGCGGGGTAGACCTTTAATGTAGACGAAATCGATCGCTTGTTTGGTCTTAGCTTCAAGCTGAGAGATCGCACCTTCTAGTTGTTGGCGTTCTTCTTCTACATACTGACGCTGTTGTTCGCGAGTATCGGGCAAACTATCACCCAAAGTTACGGGACAATCTAGCATTTGACCGACAGTAGCATCCAGACTCAAAGCTTGACGATTGTGTTCGGCGGCTTGAGTTTCGCGCCATTCATCGATAGAAACGTTTAGAACGCTAGCGATTTCTGTATCGAGGGGTTTTCTACCATATTTTGCTGTCAGTTGCTGACGGACTTTCTCGCCCTCTTTCTGGAGTTCTTGCCAACGACGGGGTATCTTCAGCACGCTGCTCTTGTCACGGAGGAAATGCAACACTTCGCCACGAATGTAGGGAACGGCAAAAGAGCTAAATGCACAACCTTGATAGGGATTGAAACGTTCGATGGCGCGAATCAGTCCCAAGTAACCAATCTGCTCCAAATCCTGATAGGGTTCGGCGCACTGACGGCTAATCCGATGGGCGATTTGTCTGACTAAACCAGCATTTAATAGTACCAACTGATTGCGAACTTTGACGCTTGGTTTCTGATAATAATTAATCAGTAAGCACATGGATTCTGAATGAGCGGGAATCTGAGTAGCCATCGTATAAACAACCTTATTTCAAGATAGATGCTGTTCTGATTGACGTGACCTGCGTAAGACAAGGTGTAGTTTCTTCTTGTCTCAGCAGCTACGATCTCACCAGATGGTTTGAGCTGAGGCAGGGGAGGACTACGAAGTTGGTGTTAGAGGGTCAAGTTTGGTTTAACTTTTTTTCATCACTGCTACATTGTTCTCTACAAATGCCAATTGCCAACAGCGTTGATATACGGAAATACTCATAGCAATTTATTTTCGCAGTCAGTGTATCTACTTACATGTAAAAGCTAAAAACTATGCTGAGAGCCATTATGCCGATCTATTTTCAAATTGTTTATTTTTATTAAAAATTGAGATATTTCACAATTGGCTCGAATTTGTATGACTAGAACCAACTATTTTTGTGAAATTCAGCCAAAATATGTCAGAAACACGAGTTGTCAAAGTAGGTGGCGACAATTTTTGCTAGTCTATGAGACTATTGCTTTGAATAATGCAAACTTGGCGTTGCGAGTCGTGAGGGATCGTGGGATCGGGTCAGTTTTGTACTGAGTATAAATACTCACACGCTCAAATGCGATCGGCAATGCCCAATCGAGACTCCAGTTCGCCAACTATGAACGGCAATCGTCGATTACCTCCGGTAGGCTTTTGCTGAGGCAAAGGCTTCTGCGCAGGCAGACGCTTCGCGAACGCCAACGCCAACGATCGAAAGAATATCTGCGTATTTCTCGATCGATTGAGTCACAATCGGGATGATATGATAGTCAGGCACTGTTCCATGCTTGAAGAACCATTGGTTTCGACCTGAAAGAGCACAATGTTTAGGGCTTTAAATTTTTCTCAAGACGTTGTGGGATAACACCTTCACTACCTTTTAGTGATGTTATACTTGGATAGCTGAGGATGTTCAAAGTGCCCCAAGCTATCCTAGTTAAAAGTATCAGTAGGAGATTATGGTCAAAAAAAGCGACACATCAAAAACTGCCGAGCCAAATTCTGACTCATCATCTGGATTCAACCCAGCCAAGCTGTTTCAAGACAGCAAAGACGAACTAGCCAGAGTAGTATGGCCAAACCGTCAACAATTGGTGAGTGAATCCCTAGCCGTAATTGCGATGGTGACTCTATCAGCTACGGTGATTTACTTGGTCAACAATTTGTTTAGCTGGGCTGCAAGCAAGGTGTTTGTATGAGTTCTAGCCCAGATGAATTGGATGACGAACAGCAAGAAGCGGGTACTACTAGCAAAGTCAAAGAACCATCCAGGTGGTATGCAGTACAGGTAGCATCTGGCTGTGAGAATCGGGTGAAGATTGACTTGACACAGCGGATACACTCATTTAGTATGAGCGATCGCATCTATCAGATTGAGATCCCCCAAACCCCTACCATCAGACTCAAAAAAGATGGTACCAAGACACCCGCTGAGGAAAAAGTTTTCCCTGGCTATGTATTGGTGAGTATGTCGATGGATGATGATGCTTGGCAGGTGGTCAAAAACACCCCCAACGTAATCAATTTCGTCGGCTCCGAACAAAAACGCGGCTATGGGCGCGGACGCGGACACGTCAAACCACTACCATTATCTCGCAGTGAAGCCGATCGAATTTTCAAACAAGCTCTCGAACAAGAGCCTGTAGTGAAGACAGATCTGACCGAAGGCGATAAAATAGTAGTTCTGTCTGGGCCATTTAAGGATTTTGGCGGTGAGGTAGTTGAAGTTAGCCCCGAACGGAGCAAGCTCAAAGCCCTACTCTCAATTTTCGGCAGAGACACACCCGTAGAACTCGAATTCAATCAAGTCCAAAGACAGGGCTAATACACACAATCTAATGGCAAAGAAAGTAGTCGCAATCGTTAAGTTGGCTTTGAATGCTGGTAAAGCCAACCCCGCACCACCAGTCGGCCCAGCATTGGGTCAACATGGTGTAAATATCATGGCATTCTGTAAAGAATATAATGCCAAAACAGCAGAACAAACCGGGACAGTTATCCCTGTAGAAATCTCGATTTATGAAGATCGTAGTTTTACCTTCGTTCTCAAAACTCCGCCTGCTTCGATTCTGATCAAAAAAGCCGCTAAAATCGAAGCTGGTTCCAACGAACCAAACAAGAAAATAGTCGGTCAAATTACTCAGGCGCAATTGCAAGAAATCGCCCAAATCAAACTACCAGATCTCAATGCCAATGACATTGAAGCCGCGATGAAAATCGTCGGCGGTACCGCCCGGAATATGGGTGTTACCATCGTTGACTAATCTTTTATCCACCAAATTTGGGGGAGAGGTTGTACCTCGCTATTTACCCCAGGAGCAATTATGACCAAAAAGTATTCTCGTCGGTATCAAGAATTGGCAAAGAAGGTAGAAGATCGCGTCTACCAACCTCTCGAAGCCATGCAGTTGTTGACTGAAACAGCTACCGCTAAATTTCCTGAATCTGCTGAAGTTCACGTCCGTCTAGGTATCGATCCTAAGTATACCGACCAACAGTTACGGACTACTGTTGCACTGCCAAAAGGTACCGGACAAACTATTCGCGTAGCGGTTATCGCTCGTGGTGAAAAGGTAGCTGAAGCTGCTGCTGCTGGTGCGGATTTGTCCGGTTCGGAAGAACTAATCGCCGAAATCCAAGGCGGGATGATGGATTTCGATCTATTGATTGCAACTCCTGATATGATGCCCCAAATCGCTAAGTTAGGACGAGTTCTCGGCCCACGGGGTTTGATGCCTTCGCCCAAGGCTGGTACGGTAGCTACCGACCTCGCAGCGGCGATCGCTGAGTTCAAAGCTGGTAAACTAGAGTATCGTGCCGATCGCAGTGGCATCGTCCATATTCTCTTTGGTAAAGCTGCCTTCAGCCCTGAAGATCTGATGCTAAATCTCAAAGCTTTCCAAGAAAGTATCGATCGTAACCGTCCTTCTGGAGCCAAAGGTCGCTTCTGGCGCAGTATGTTTGTCTCTGCTACCATGGGGCCATCGATCGAAATCGACATCAGCGGTCTTCGGGATATGAAGCAGGAGTAAAGGGGTAGGAGGGTAGGAGGGTGGTAGGGTAGGAGGGTGGTAGGGTAGGAGGGTGGTAGGGTGGTAGGGTGGTAGGGTAGGAGGGTGGTAGGGTAGGAGGGTGGTAGGGTAGGAGGGTGGTAGGGTAGGAGGGTGGTAGGGTTGAGCGTTGTTTATGCTCATTATTTACCAGTCTCCCAGTCCCCCCGTCCCCCAGTCTCCCAGTCTCCCAGTCCCCCCGTCCCCCAGTCTCCCAGTCTCCCAGTCCCCCCTCCCCCCTCTCCCCAACCCTAACCCAGCTTGAGCGAATTAACAGGTACCTCATCCCAAGAATTCACGGTTCGGAGTCTGGCAATCCAGCCTAATTTTTTTTGTTCGTCACTGAGATCCTTTTTGTAGGATTCGTGACAGTCTCTGGCCATTTCCTCGCTCAACGATGCGATGCAGGAATACATCAACCCGCCAGGATCCAATTGTTCATTCACCCAAATTAGCATAACTACTTTTTTCCTAAGTTGTACCCTTATTTTCACACACCCTGATGGGGGAGGGGAGGGGGAGAGGGGGGGACGGGGG
>JANOPX010000138.1:0-6620 GCA_031422115.1 Chamaesiphon sp. VAR_4_metabat_408
TCGGATAATTCAGCGGTTAAAACCGCTGCTAGTGATACGAAGTCCGCCGAAGCTGTACTGAGATTTCCAACCCGCGTAGGCGGGTTTTGCAACACTAGCGGCGGTTTTAACCGCTGGTAATTTTGAAGTGCGGAATGTGGGGTATAATCAAAATTAAACATTAACTGGCAGCGATCTAGGTACAAATGTAAATAGGATAGCATCAGGTCGCTGCTGATAAAATTCGGTATCACAAATACGATCTAACAAAACATTTTCATCTTCATCCGAATCAATGACTAACCCATTTTCAAACACGATATATTGACCAGCAAAATTTTCTATCAATTCTGGAAGATGTCGGGCAAATATTTCTTCTTGCTCCTTCAAATAATCATAGGCTTTAGGATTCCAAAATGAATCTTTAATGTTGTAAGTCAAAGGTTCGCCTTGACGATCGAAGGTACGAACGATTTCTTCATCATTTATCCGATCGATATTTTCAGTCCAATCTTCATTTTTAATAGCAGCAGAGGTCATAAGTAATAAGCCTCCAGAATCGCTAGAATTATTTAATCATAGCGTGTTTTGCTATCTGTATACCAAGCTCCGCCTTTCGGTAATCGATCTACCCAACCTACAGGTGAACTTATCTACCGAGATAAACCCATCTGAAACTCCACCGGATTAGCAAATATAATTTCCAAAGCACGAGCAATTTCAGTCAATCTCGCCAAACTAGCTGAAGCATATCGATCTGCCTCATAACGCTGAATTTGTTGCTCTTGCACACCAATCTTAGCCGCTAACTCCTTCTGTGTCATTCCCAGAGCAATTCTAGCTTTAATTAACCCGATCGCTAAATCCTCAATCGAACCAATTTTAATCGGCGTTCGCTGCTGTTTGAGATTGTCATATTCAACAATTTCTAAACGCAATCGATCGATTAAAACCTGAATACCTTTTTTCTCAGCTTGCAATAAACGCTCGGAAAGATTAATGCTATTACTATCTAGCTCGATCGAGGCTTGTTCTAACTCTCTAAGCTTAGTTTGAGTAATTTTACATTGATGCTCATTTTGAATCATAATAATAACGTTATTAAGATAAGGCAATCAGAGATAAATGCTTGTCTCGATAAAATAATTCGATTGCGTCAAAATCGCGACGCAGCAAATTTTCAACTTGTGATGTCGAACAGTTGCCAAGCCGTAGCCAAATAACTTTCGGTGGATTCCCAAATACCAAGCTGAGATCGTGCATGTCCGAGTCTTTTGAGACGATCGTTAGATCGTTATCTTTTGCATAATCCCAAACTATCGGGTCTATAGTTGACTGCATTTCTATATCTCGAACGTGAAGCGAATTTGGAAACAGGTCAGCTAAAAGTTGCGGTAACTTCGGTGACAAGTTTTCGTCAAAAAGTAACTTCATGCGGGTATTGGAATGGTAATAAACCGACGTTCGCGGTCAGCCGCATAAGCGATACAAGCTTTTAAATCTTCCCGTGTTAAGTCGGGAAAATCTTCAAGGATTTCGGCTTCGGTCATGTCGGACGCTAGGTACTCAAGTACTTCATAAACTGTAATTCGCAAGCCACGTACACAAGGCTTGCCACTGCGTTTATTTGGTTCGATCGTGATGTAATTTCGGTAATTCATGATAGTTAAGATTATGGAAGCATCTCAGCCAGTGTGATGTCATATATCGCTAGAATTCATACCTATAGCTTACTCGATCGAACCCCGACACATGCACCGATCGATCGTGTATTGTATTGGGTTTCAGATTCGTCCTACATTCGTTCTACATTGGCTCCGCTCTGACACCGCCCTGAACTATAGAACCCATTTGAGATCTTCTAGTGGGGGAGGGCGGGTTTTGCACAAAAGATGATTGCGTTAGACGAATATTTCTAGCATAAACCCGCCCCTACAGTTGGTTCTATAGTTCAGGGCGGTGCAGATGCGGAGCCAGTAGTCTTTGAATGGATGTTGGGTTTGTTTCCATTCATTCCTTCAAACCTCTAACCGTGACTTTTCGGCCACGTTACATAGAAAGTTGTCCCCTGTCCCAAACTGGACTCTAACCGAATCGTACCTTGCTCTGTTTCGACGATCTTTTTGACGATCGCCAACCCAATTCCCGTACTATCACTATTATCCTTAACTTTGAGAGTTTGGAAGATCGCAAAGACTTTTTCGTGATGTTCGGGGGCGATGCCTGGGCCGTCATCTTTGATGATAAATTCATGGTGGTTGGGATGTTCGATCGCCCAAATGTGCAGATGTCCGGTGACAGAAGTATGGTGCTTGATGGCGTTGCTAACTAAGTTGGCGAAAACTTGACTCAAAAATACCCGTTTGGTCGTAAGGGTTGGTAGCGGTGACTGGATCTCGATCCTAAAGCCCTCTGGCGGGGCGAGAGAGTCGATAATCTCAGCTAGGAGTTCGGCGAAGTCGAAGGTTTCGAGCAGGGCTTCTTGCCTGCCTGCGCGGGCGTATAGGAGCAGGCTATCAATCATCGACTCCATCCGTTTGACGCGGGTGCGGAGGAGATCGAACTGGGCTTGAGAGTCTGGTGGTAACTTACCTTCTAAATCTTCTTCGATCCAGACTGACAAGTTGGAAATCGCCCGTAAGGGTGCCTTGAGATCGTGAGAGACGGTATATGCGAAGCTAGTTAGCTCTTGGTTGCGATCGGCTAGGGCTAGCTCTGTGGTTTTGCGATCGGTAATATCTCCCACGAGTCCGAGCATCCGCGTAGCTACTCCTTGGGTATTGTGATAGACGTACCCACTCGCCCAAATCCAGCGCACCTGGCGATCGACACGGCGAATCCGGCACTCAAAATCCCAGGGTTCATTATTGGCGATCGCATATTGGTATTGACGATCGACTTCTGCGCGATCTTCGGGTAGAACGTGCTCCATAAATATGTCGTAAGTCCACTGGGCTAACAGGGATTCGTAGCCGAAAATCCGATCGTGCTGGAGGGAACGGTGCGCTGTGCCATCGGCTAAATTCAAGTCCCAGTCGCCAAACTCGGCTGCTGCTAACAAATAGTTGAGCTTTGCTTTACCCTCTTGGATAGCTACTTCGGCACGTTTGCGATCGGTGATTTCTTGGACGACGACATTAATCCCCGCAATCTGTCCGGTTTCATCTCTGAGTGGATAACAATTTTCGATCCAAGTCCGCTCGACTCCTGGTTGCGCTTGAGTTTCGCCGCTGATTTCGAGATTCAACAGGGCTTCTCCGGTGGCGAAGATGCTATGTAGGAGTGGTTCGTTTTCATCTGCCACTGTCGGCACGATATCGCGCAGCGTGCGCCCGATATGATCGTCAATATCGACACCGTTCATTTCTGCCAGCCGCTGATTGATGCGGACATAGCGCAACTCGCGATCGAAGATTGTTAGCCCGATGGGTGCGGTTTGATAAATTGCTTCGATCTCCATCAGTTGGCGTTGCACGAGTAATTGACTCTGATGCAATTCTTCGTCGGCGCGTTTGCGTTCGGTAATGTCGGTGTTAAAGCCAACGACTTTCAGCAGTTCTCCTTGCGAATCATACTGGAAATAGCTCAGGTCTAACACATATACCCAGTGCCCTGCGGCATGACGGATGCGATATTCGCTCTCAAACCGTTGGCGTAGCCTCTCTGCGCAGGCAGACGTTTCACGAACAGAATGAGAATCGATCCCCGCTGGAGCTGCCAGGAACTCTGCTTGGGCGCGCTTTAGGTCGTCGGGATGCACCCGCTCTGTCCACCAGTCGTTCGTTGGTAGCGCATCTTCAGCCCGAATCCCTAGCAGCTCAAACAATCCTTTGGAGCGATAGACTGTTTGCGTTTGCAGATCCCATTCGTACACTGCCCCCCGCACTGCTAGCATCGCTGATTCAAATCGGGCATTACTCTGCGCTAGGTTGGCTTCTGCCTGCTTACGAGCGGTAATATCGATCGATACCCCTAAAATCTGTTGGACATTTCCCGCTGGCGTGGTGTTAAATACAGTGCTACGACTGAGGATCCAGCACCATTCATCATTTGCCTGTCGCACTCGGTATTCGATCTCCAGCACTTCGCCAGGGAGAGCCGTATTGAATTGCGCCTGATACGCCATTGCACGGGGTAGATCGTCTGGATGCACGATACTCGGCGTGATGTCTGTTCCTAGCTCTTCTAGTTGCTCTGGCGTATAGCCTAGCAGTTCGAGGGAGTGGCGATTGCTATAGATGTTGCGTTGCTCGATGAGATCGTAGACATACAGCATCCCTGGCATGGTATTGGCGACATTTTGCACGAATTGCTGACTTTCGACCAAAGCAATTTCGGTTTGTTTGCGATCGTTAATATCAAACATCACCCCGACAAACCGCATTGCTATCCCTGCGTAGTTGTCGAGAAATCTTCCAGTTGAGGCTACCCACACGACGGCTCCAGTATCGAATCGCACCAACCGATATTCGATCCGATAGAGAGATCGATCCCGTCGGGCAGTTTCCCGTGCCGCCATTACCGCCGCTCGATCGTCAGGATGAATGCAGCTCAACCACATCTCGATGGTAGGTTCGTCAACAATAGCTGGATCGTAGCCCAAAATCTGGAAGTGTTGGGCAGACCAAATGGTTTTACCCGTGGATAAATCTGCATCCCATGTCGCCATATCTGCGGCTGTAAGTGCCAAACTCAGCCGTTCTTCACTTTCGGACAACTGTTCGATCGACCGTTTACGCTCGATTGTAATACTAGCAATTTTAGTCCCAAATTCGCCCAATTGATATTCCCAATCGGTCGGCAACCTGGCCTCATTAAAGCACAACATCACCGAACCGAGGGGTAAATTGTCAATCCCCATAATTGGTAAGGAATGACAAGCCCGAATCCCATGGGCGATACATAAATCCCGCCAACCAGCCGACCACCGTTCGTCGCTCGCAATATCGCTACAAGTCACAGGCTCACTACAATATACCGCCGTCCCATACGTCGCGTTCGCGAAGCGTTTCTGAAGGAAAATTGCCAGCTCGTTAATCGGTGCATCCTTGAGTCCTTGGCTCAAAGACAGCGGGAAATCTGGAGTAATTGATCGGGGAAACTTGGTGCGGAGATCGTCGGTGAGTAGCACACAGGCGCGGGTGTGGGGGCTGAGTGTGGCGATCGAGCTACACATCGCACTCAGACACTCATCCAGGGGCTGACCCGTAGAAACCGCCTCCAGCAGTCGCGTCTGTTCAGTGAGGATCGATTCGTTCTGTTGACGCTCTAGCTCCGTCGCAATCCGACTGGCAAAAATCGTCAGTAACGATTCGGCTAGCTGCACATTTGCTAGCGGTTTACCATCCATGACACCCAGCACTCCCAGTACATTCCCCTCAGAACCATAGAAAGGAGTCGCGATATAGCTCTCGACAGGGAGCGCTTGGAGCAGCGGCGCATTTGGAAATTGAGACTTGACGTTGCGTGGATGGCAGCAAATTTTACGTTGCTCGTTGGCGGAGCCTCTCCCGTGGAGAATCGCTTCCCAGCAGGGCGTATCTTGCAGCCGATATTCTAGGTTCTCGACGATGTGACCGCGATCACACATCGCGATCGTGCGCATCATTTTCGGCTCAGTCCCTTCCACCAAGCCAATATAAACATAATCCGTACCCAAAACCTTGGCGAAGTGCTTTACCAGTTCATCTAAAAAGGCCCCACCCGTCACCCTCTCCACACCTTGGGTAATCTCGACTAATGCCGCATTGACACTCGCGATTTGCTGCGCCGCCAATCGCAGTGCCAGCTCATCAACGACCATTGCCGCCAAATCCACCAAAGTAGCCTCTTCCTCGGCGGTTAACGCCTCATGTGGCACAGTATCGAGCAGACACAGCGTACCCAGATTAAAACCATCTTGATCGATCAGTGGCGCACCCGCATAAAACCGCGTCGCTACTGCGGCTTGCACGAATGGGTTGCAGACAAAGCGATCGTCGAGTCGAGTATCGGGAATAATTAGCGGCTCATCGAACAACACCGCAACGTTACACAACGCATCGTTGCGGCGTACTTCAGGTGCGCCAAAACCAATACTGGACTTGAACCAAGCTCTCGACTCATCCACCAGCGAAATCAGCACAATCGGCTTCTTAAACAGTCGCGCTGCGAGAGTGGTAATGCGATCGAATGCCACTTCAGGAGGTGTATCGAGGACTTGATAGCGATGTAGTGCTGCTAGGCGTTCTGTTTCGTTGGCAGGTAACAGTGGAGCGATAGCCTGTACTGGTATTGAGTCAGTCATGGTGTTTCCCTGCGAATAGCGATTTTTTGATGGTGCCCTCAGTCAGAGCAGCAGCAATTTTCTCAGACAAAATGATAGTCAGCCGAATTTTACCTTGGACTTCGATTACTGTAGACGTGTAATTACAGACTATAAATACAATCTAAATCTTATCAAAAATCTGCTGACTATAGATCGATTTTATACTAATTAGCCAACGAGTGAATCACTACTTAAACAGAGTGAAAACCGCTTCTCATATATGTCACAGACTATTTATATAGGTTCTAAAATAGATATATAGAGATAGAAATAGAAAAGGACAAAACTCAGTGAAAATCCAACCCTCTGTATTAGTTCACCTGGGATTTGGTAA
>JANOPX010000139.1:0-17680 GCA_031422115.1 Chamaesiphon sp. VAR_4_metabat_408
ACCATTTAAAACTACCCATTCACCTCAAGTAGAAAATATATCTATTCCCAATCATGAATATCTAGACATGGGATTTTCGAGTATTTACATGTCACGTAATCGAGTGAGGCGTTGGCATGAGCCTTCATTTACAATTCAGGCTGGAGGTAGACATGCACCAATTCATCCCCAGGCAAATAAAATGACATTTGTAGAACGAGATAAATTCAAGTTCGACCCCAATTCACAATTCCCCTATCGAAGACTATCTGTACGGGAATGTGCAAGAATTCAGACTTTTCCAGATAGATTTATTTTAAAATATAATAATGTAGCAAATGGTTATAAAATGGTTGGTAATGCTGTGCCAGTAAAGATGGCAGAAACTATTGCGAGTAAAATTTTAATAGATCTTCAGGAGTATCAAAAATTTGGGCATTGTTTGCATCTTCGGCAGGATCTACCGATCGATCGGATTAGTCTAATTAAACAGTTGACAGATACAACTATCAGTAATATTTCTTTTCCTTCTGTTACCTATACCCAATAGTTTTTCACTTGGTAGCAAAGCTAAATCTTCTTGAATCGTTTCAACTAATCGCGTATCCCCAACCGCACCTTGTAGAGCAATCGAGACCCCATTACCTTCCAGAAATTTAGGCACTGGTACTTGTCTATTTAGTTCATCGTTGTGAGGAAATGTAGTGGGAATTAGATCGTCCCAGAATGGATTTACATTCGATCCTTTTTCAATCTGCTTCATCCCATCATATTTGAGTAACTTAATCAAGAATGCGATATCTTGAGCACCTTCTGTGAGAATATAACAATATTTAGTCACAATTACCTCACATCCAACCCACGATTAGATCAGCCTAGTTTTCGATGTTCTATATATAAACTCGATCTGTTTGAAGATGTCGCTAAAATGTGAATATCTAAAATTTCTGGATCGAATAACCTCACTACTTCTAATAAGTTATTTTTCGTACCTTCTTTAGTAATTTGTGTAAGTCGCAATGCCAAAAGAACATCTGATGATGAGTAAGAGGGATATACTATAACATGATTAATTAACGGTTTACCTCGCGATTTTTTTCGTTGAATAAATCTTTCATCCTCCCAGAATAAAATTTTTTCTTCTGTTTCTTCTACTTCATCGAAAAGCGGGAGTTGATGATTAGAAGGTGCTGTCGATAAAATTTCTAGTTCAAGACCCGATCTAGTATATTCTGTTTCTATCGTATTGATATCTTCAGATTCACTCTGGGAATATTCCTCATCTACATGAATCCCAATACTAGAAAATTCAGAAATAGTCGCAAGAATAGAAATATTGGTCTTTCCACTAACATTAATTTCTATTGCTCCTTGATATTCACTAGCATTTAGATTAGTAGTTGCTTGTGAGAATAACCATTTTATTGACTCCAAACTAGGACGAATAGCACTGGGCGTTCTGCCAATGTTGAGTCGTCTTTCTGATGTGCCAATCCATTGAAATGGATCTAGTGGATTGCAGGCGATCGAAACGGCTTCTAGGATAGTTGTTTTACCAGAATTATTTTCACCCACGAGAATATTAACCCAACCTAAATCTGACAAGTTGAGTTTTGTTAGTCCTCGGAAGCTATTAATTTTTAGATTCTGGATAACTGGATTCATTCTTCTGGCTCGGATGACCTAATGATATGTCGATCGATCTATATTCTAACCTCTTAGTGCTCTCTACGGAAATCTCGGAGCATACCCACCTAAATACTAAAATTCTTACCATTAAAAAATCCCGATCTTCGACTGAAGATCGGGATGCCTCATACATCAAAACCTAAAAAGGAACATCATCAGCATCAAAGTTGGGGATTTCAGCAGTCTGAGTAGAACTAGGTGCAGTATTACTCATTGCTTTAGCTGCGGGTGCGGCTGAAACTGAAGCAGGCGGTTTACTAGTTGCAGCAGGAGCGGGAGTATCCATTGCACTCATGTGATAAATTCGACTAGCTACTAGTCGAGCGCGTTTTTCTTTATAACCATCGCGCTCGATGGTATTCATTTCTAGACGACCTTCGATCGTCACCTTATCGCCTTGCTTATAATTTTCCTTCATTTCGGTTGCCAAATTCCCCCAACCGACAACTTCAATGGTAGGATGCTGGTCATCGGGACGACCGCCCATCGGTGGCGCAAACTGCACGAACATATCAGACACTGCTAATTGATTGTCCGCAGTGTACCGGAGTTCGGGATTTTTGATAATCTCGGCCATTAAAATGCAACTGTTCATAATAAATCCACAATTTAGGTAGGTTTAGACGATCGGGTATGGATGCAACCCATGACATCTATCGACTATCATTAGACTGCACCAAGCAGTGTAATAACACAAAGATAGGAACATTATAGTATACAACTACTGCTTTGCATCCAGCTAAATTTAGCAAAGATCCTGACTTCACACTCCGTAACCTTGTGCGCCGCGATCGCCCCAAAGAATCTATAATCAGTGGCTACTGCGATCGACTGATATTATGCCTCTACCAACCACTGACTCTAACAACTCTCTCCAACTCACCAAGCGTCCCCGGAGATTGCGTCGCAACCCCAGTATTCGCAGCCTCGTGCGCGAAACTGTGCTCACTGTTGACGATCTGATTTATCCGATGTTTGTGATGGAAGGCGATAATCAGCGCGTGGAAATCGTTTCGATGCCTAATTGCTACCGTTTTACCCTGGATTTACTGCTGAAGGAAATCGCCGATATCTATAGTCTGGGTATAAAAGCGATCGCGCTATTCCCTGTTATTGCGGAGGACAAAAAAGACGATCGCGGTACAGAGAGCTATAATCCAGATGGTTTGGTGCAGCGCACTGTCAAAGCAATTAAGGCGCAGACACCAGAAATGATTATCATGACTGATGTAGCACTAGATCCTTTTACCAGTCACGGACATGATGGAGTCATCGACGAACATGGGACGATTCTCAATGATGAGACTGTAGAGATATTGGTCAAAATGTCGATCGCTCAAGCTGTAGCAGGCTGCGATATGGTCGCGCCTTCAGATATGATGGATGGGCGAATTGGCGCGATTCGTCGAGGTTTGGATGGGAAAGGTTTTACCGATGTCGGCATTATTGCCTACTCTGCTAAATATGCCTCCGCCTATTATGGGCCATTCCGCGACGCGCTAGATTCTGCCCCAAAATTTGGCGACAAAAAGACCTATCAAATGGATTCTGCCAACGCACGAGAAGCACTGACTGAAGTTGAACTAGATATCGCTGAAGGTGCGGATATCGTCATCGTCAAGCCTGCTCTGGCTTATCTCGACATCATTCACCAAGTCAAGGCAAATTGTCACGTCCCCGTTGCTGCATATAATGTCAGTGGTGAATATTCGATGATCAAAGCCGCCGCCGAGCGTGGTTGGATTGATGAGAAAAAAATTGTCATGGAAACCCTACTAAGTATGAAGCGTGCTGGTGCAGATTTGATTCTGACCTATTTTGCCAAAGATGTTGCTTTGATGCTTCGCTAGGGGTCAGGGGTCAGGGGTCAGGGGTCAGGGAATTTTGGATTTTGGATTAAAACTAATCTCTTCCCCCTCATTCCTGACCCCTGACCCCTGACCCCTGAAATATTGTTAAATTAAAAACAGGTGCCAGGATCGATTCACTCATGCTCGAAGATATTATCCCTTTTTCTATTTCGATCGAGTCTCGCACGGTTGCTAGCATAGCATTGTGGACATTGGCTCTATGTTGGGGATTGACGACGGCTCGTGAGTGGACGATAGTGCAATTAGAGCGATGGTTTAATTTTGCGGAGC
Organism: Chamaesiphon sp. VAR_4_metabat_408; assembly: GCA_031422115.1. Classification (GTDB taxonomy): domain Bacteria; phylum Cyanobacteriota; class Cyanobacteriia; order Cyanobacteriales; family Chamaesiphonaceae; genus Chamaesiphon. Next base: position 3,810 of record JANOPX010000139.1, read on the forward strand.
GATCGCTATATACTACTGAAGCCGAGTACGAACGCACGCGGGTGGCGCGTGAATCTCAAAATGCTTTTTATGCTTCAATCTTTAGTGTTATTCCCTTTTCTCTCAGCGGGATTTTGTGCAACTATTCGGTCGAACTTACTCTCGGCGATAGTTGGACGACTAGCATTGGTTTACTCGCTTGTGTGATTGCTGTGATTTATGAACTTGGAAGGGCGACAAGGGAATAATGAACTATGAACGGTAAACAGCGAGTTTTCAACTACCAACCACTACCAACTATCTACTAGCCACTAACTCAAAATATGGCAGCGACAAATTTTCGGGACTACTATGCGATCCTAGGGGTGAGCAAAACTGCCAGTGCGGAGGATATCAAAAAAGCTTATCGACAGTTAGCACGGAAATATCATCCAGATCTTAATCCAGGCGATAAAGCTGCTGAGGCGAAATTTAAGGAGATTACCGAAGCGAATGAAGTGCTGTCGGATGTAGAAAAGCGCAACCAATACGATAAATTTGGACAATATTGGAAGCAAGCCGAACAGACCAAGAGTAGCACTCGACAGACTAGCACTAGTACCAGCACCTCAACCAATTTTAACGATGTTGATTTTGGGCAGTACAATAACTTTGATGATTTTGTCAACGAACTTTTAGGTCGTTTTAATACTCCCAATGGTGCTGCACCAGGTGCAAACAAGAACACCCGCACAGCGGCATCAGCATCAGCTAGTGTGGATGATTTTACTACGAATACGACCAGTAGCGGTACTGCGGGAAGCGATCGAGAAGCCACAATTTCCCTCTCCCTCGCCGAAGCCTTCAAAGGCGTGCAAAAAAGCTTTAATTTGGGTACGGAAACCATCAAAGTCCGCATTCCTGGTGGTGCTAAATCTGGCAGTAGAATTAGGGTACGCAGCAAGGGAAATATCAATCCCTACAATAAACAACGGGGGGACCTATATCTAACTGTAGAATTGCAACCCCATCCTTTCTTCCGACTGGAGGGGGAACAGCTAGTCTGTGAAGTTCCCATTAGCCCCGAAGAGGCCGTTCTAGGTGCCCAAATTGAGATTCCCACCCCAGACGGCATGGTGACGGTTAATGTGCCTGCTGGAGTCCTTTCCGGTCAATCTCTACGACTGCGCGGCAAAGGTTGGACGAATCCCCGTGGCGATCGCGGCGACCAATTAGCTAAAATCGTTATTGCTACGCCCAAAAATATCACTCTCGCCGAACGCGAACTCTACGAGCAAATTCGCATCATGCGTACTTCTAGTCCTCGGACTCATTTTGCGACGGTTGTGCTTTAGTTGACGCAGAGTAGGAGGAGATAGGGGAGAACGCAGCGGAAAGTGCGGTCTTGTTTGGTCGGGTCACCCGCCCAGTTGGGTTTCCCCAAGTAGAGCACCTTTTCAAGACAGAGAGTGGGTTAGAGAGGGGGATGGGATGAGTGTGCGGATTTATGGGAATCGGGAGTTGAAGACGTTAGCAGGGTTGGAGACTAGACCTACGCCAGTTAGGGTTAGACAAGCTTTGTTTAATGTTTGGCAAGGTACGATTGAGGGGTGTCGATGGCTGGATCTTTGCACTGGGAGCGGTGCGATGGGTGCTGAGGCTTTGTGTCGTGGGGCGAGTTTTGTGGTAGGGATCGAACGATCGATTCCAGCCTGTAGAATTATTGAAGCTAATTGGCTAAAAGTTGGGGGCACTGTTCAAACCTTTCGACTATTGCAAGGGGATGTAGTGGCGCAATTAGATTTATTATTGGGGCAGCAATTCGATCGAATTTATTTCGATCCGCCCTATGGTGGGGAATTATATCAGCCTGTGATGAGTGCGATCGACAGGCATCAACTACTCTCTCCCACTGGAGAGCTGGCTGTCGAACATAGTCCCGATCGAGCCATCAGTATTTTACCAGATACCTTACCCACACTCGCGCTGTGCCGCCAAAAAAGCTATGGAAACACCGCCATCTCATTTTATCGAACGGCTTGCCCTCTGCAACAGCAATCGAACCCATGAAGTGTAGATTTAGTTCACCGCTTCTAATAATCTAGACAAATCTAGATCTAAGTCTGCGGTATAACTTGTAGCCACTATCTTTAAGCACTAATAAAATTAGTTTGGACAAGATCCGGTAAGTTAATCACTTAACTAACTCGAAATTATCCTTAACCAAAAGACCCCAGTTAGAGATAGAGTAGTAATCGTGTCTACGATTAGTTTCTCTACAGCGACCGATAAATTTATTTAGTTGAGATAACGCTCTGGTCGGGTCACCCGCCCAGTTGCTCCATACGTGCTTTCTGGAATTCACTCCCAGCATGACGTTTATTAATCCCATACTGGTGTTGAAGATAGGTATTCCATTTTGACTTGTCGAAGCTGGATTTGTTTATTGCCAGTAGATGTCCGACTGTCTCAACTGCTGCTTGTCTAAATATCTTGCCATAAGCAGTTAGAAATAACTCGAATTGGGTATAGCCAATTGGGTTTAATTCTTCAATTGGAGTTGGTAGTCCCTTACAATAAGTAATCGTACTCATAATTTACTAGCTACCTCCTTTAGTTCTTCTACTATTTTCTTATTCTTGTGCGAACGGCTGCCGTACAATCTAGCAGAAAAGACGGTAATTATTTCTAGCACATCTGTAGCCAGATCTTCCTCAAAGGTACCATCATCAGACCGATTGATAATAATTACTTCCCCCATTTATTCCTTACATCTCCTCATTTTCCTCATTCTCATCAGTAAGTGGTGCTTTACCAATGCCTAATTGCTTCTTACTGCGTTTGAGGTCTTTCCAGAGCCGCTTGATTTGCTGGTAAGATTCATCAGGCGTGAGTTTCCCCCCAGTTTCGAGGCTACAAATAAAACCGATTCTTTGACTAAATTCCTGCAAATTGGCATTGAATACCAGATTCTCAGGTTTGAATTGACCGTTGTAGTGATTATTTGGGTATAGGAAGGAATCGACCTGTCTTGGCATGGGTGTTATGTCCTGGTTTGATGATAAACTTGTGACCGATCGCGGCTTCTAGCTGAGGCGGGATCTAGATGTGCCAATGCGATGAAGTCGATTCTCTCGCGGGGAGAGGCTACGCCAACGATAAAGTTAGCACTTATTTCTTCACTTACATTATGATGACGATCTTTATTAATTTTTGTGCTTAGTGTAACTTTTTCTTAACCTTCAGCCATCTAGCGTAAAGGTTTTTGAACTAAATGTGCAGTGATGATTTCCTTACTGTCAGCGGTGAAAGACTCCTATTGCTGGCGCGGATAAGAAGAGGTTTGACTGAGCTTCTAGCTATAGACTGTCAAATATGGACTAAAATTTAGGCTTGGTCTTTCAATTTAAACTAGCCCAGCATGAGTCGTCATCCGCAAATCTACGAAGGCAAAGCTAAAATCCTATATGCTACCGACGATCCAGAGATCCTCCTAGCTTATTTCAAAGATGATGCGACTGCTTTCAATGCCCAAAAGCGGGGGACGATCGCCAAAAAAGGGGAAATTAATTGCCAAATCGCCGCTCATTTATTTAGACTGATTGAAGGGCGGGGTATTGCGACGCATTTTATCGACTGTCCGAAAGTAGATGAAATGCGGGTGAAAGCGGTGACGATTATTCCGATCGAAGTAGTGGTCAGAAATATTGCCGCAGGTAGCCTGTGTCAGCAGACAAAGTTGACATTAGGCACGGTATTACCACAACCTCTAGTAGAGTTTTTCTACAAAAATGATGCCCTAGGCGATCCGTTATTGACCGAAGATCGATTATTCTTGATGGAATTAGCTACCCCAGCTCAATTAGAAAGCCTCAAGTCTAAAACATTAGAAATAAATCAAATCCTTCAAGATTTCTTCCAATTGTGTGGAATTACATTAGTAGATTTCAAAATTGAATTTGGGATAGATTCCCACCATGAGATTCTCCTCGCCGATGAAATTAGTCCCGACAGTTGTCGGTTGTGGCTAACTGGGGAACCCGATCCCGATTTAAGAGTCTTGGATAAAGATCGCTTCCGTCGTGACTTGGGAAATATAGAAGATGCCTATCAACAAGTTCTAAAGAGGGTCTTGGCCGTCTAGAACTAGGCAAGATGAAGTACAGTCACCCTTGTCCCCTATTGCCGTTGGCATAGCCTCGGTGTAATCTCTACCCCTTATAAATATGCGTTTGAAATTATTTTTAGCCATCACGATCGTCGCGATCTCTCAAGTAGCAAATGTAGTCTCAGCTCAGGCTGAATCGAGTCAAATGGGACGACTCATGTCCCAATCGAAATTAGCTAGTACTCTCACCGTCAATACTACCCCTAGCAAAGTATCCGATGCGCTCCCCACCGCAAAAGATCTGGTAGCACGGACAAAACGGAAAGTGCGGAAACCGACAAATAAGCGTAAGCCTGTCAAAGCGCAACCTATCCCAGAGACGACAGCACCGAGCACTTCTACTCCCACAGATCCCACTCCCAAAGACCCGACCTCCACGACTCCAGCACCAGCTAACACGGGAAAACAGGTACTAGTATCAGAAGTCCTAATTCAGACCCCTAAGGGTCAATTAGAGCCAGAATTAGAGTCTAAAGTTCGTCAAGTGCTCACGGTCAAAGCTGGAGCACCAACGACCCGCGCCGAATTAGAAAAGAACTTAAATGCGGTACGATCGATCGGCGCATTTTCCGCCGTAGAAATCATTCCCGAAGACACCGCCAAGGGTGTAAAAATTAGCTTTGTAGTGACACCATATGGTGTGTTGAATAAAGTAGAAATTCAGACACTCCCAGCTAATACTAGTACAGTACTCAGTCCGGCGGCGATCGATAGTATCTTTGCCACTCAATATGGCAAACAGCTAAATGCAGTCGAACTCCAAGCTGCGATCAAAAGGCTGAATGAACTGTATAAAAAAGAAGGCTACAACCTCGCCCAGGTCGTCGATGTTCAAGAACTCACTCCCGATGGAAAACTAATCCTCGGCATCGCCGAAGGACTGATCGAAGACGTTCAGGTGAAGTTCTTGGCAAAAGATGGTTCGCCTGTTGATGAGAACAAACAGCCCATTACAGGTCTGACCAGACCCTTTATCATCACCCGTGAAGCTCAATTAAAAGCAGGACAAATTTTCAACGCGAACACCGCTCAAAAAGATCTGCGCCGGATCTTTGGATTGGGTTTATTTGATGATGTCCGCATCTCCTTCGCCGCAGGTAGCGATCCTGCCAAAGTCGTCCTCCAATTAAACGTGATCGAGCGCAAAACTGGTTCGATTCTGGCGGGTGGGGGGATTAGTTCCACCAATGGTTTGTTTGCAAGTACCAGTTATACCCAACAGAATTTGGGTGGAAACGGTCAACGACTCGGTGCAGAATTACAAATCGGTCGGGATTTACTATACGATGTCAACTTCTCCGATCCTTGGATTGCTGGGGATTCCAACCGGACAGCTTACAATGTCAATGGCTTTCAACGTCGATCTTTATCTCTAATCTTTGATGGTGGTAAAACACCAGCCTTTGTACCCGGGACAAACGATACACCTCGAATCCTCCGACTTGGTGGTGGGGTAACATTTAGCCGTCCGCTCAATGGCGATCCTTTTAGCGATAGTGCTTGGCGTGGTTCTCTAGGTCTTCAGTATCAACGGGTTTCAGTCCGAGATATTGGCGGTGGTAATATCGTCCCCAAAGATAGTAAGGGTAACGATCTGACTTTTAGTAAAACCGGACAAGACGATCTCTTAATGGTACAGTTGGGAGTCAATCAAGATTTACGAAATAATTTCACCGATCCTACTCAAGGCTCTCTACTCAAACTAGGACTAGATCAGTCGATTCCCTTTGGTGTAGGCAGTATTTTTATGACCAGAGCGCGGGGTAGTTTTACTCAATATATCCCCACGAAGTTGTTAAATGCGCCTGGTTCCCAAGCCTTTGTATTCAACGTTCAAGGTGGGACGATTTTGGGCGATTTACCCCCCTATGAAGCTTTTAGTTTGGGCGGTACTACTTCCATCCGTGGTTATGAGGATGGGGCTGTGGGAGCTGGGCGCAGTTATATTGCAGCTACCGCAGAATACCGCTTTCCGATTTTTTCGATCGTCGGCGGTGAAATCTTTGCTGACTATGGTAGTGATTTGGGTACCGCCAGCAGCGTACCCGGAAACCCAGGCGGATCTCGTGGCAAACCAGGTAATGGTTTTGGCTATGGAGTCGGCGTTCGGATCCAATCCCCCATCGGCCCAATTCGAGTTGACTACGCTCTAAATACTATTAGTGAGAGTCGGATTCAATTCGGGATTGGGGAAAGATTTTAGGAAGTTGGGAGTTGGGAGTTGGGAGTTGGGAGTAAACAATCTCACTCCAATAGGAAGTTGGGAGTTGGGAGTAAACAATCTCATTCCAATAGGAAGAGGGGAGTTGGGAGTAAACAATCTCACTCCCAACTCCCCACTCCTCACTCCCAACTCCCAACCCCGATATCGGTTATCCCTACATCCCAGTCTCATTCTGCTCCAAGATTAACCGCGTTAAAATTAAAAGATATCGATGCTACTGACGAGCTTGCCGATCGAAAGTCGTTAAAGTAGAAGGATAGATAATCTGTTAATAAAAGGTGGTTATGCTTCAACAACTGCAAACTCACATTAAAACCTGGATGAAATCCGCGATCGCCGTTGGTATAGCCTTAACGCTCGTATTTGCACAAGCCGGAGACGCTCTAGCAGCCCGTAGTGGTGGTAGAATCGGCGGTGGTTCTTTCCGAGCACCTAGTCGTAGTTATAGCTCTCCTGGCCGCACAAATGGTGGTGGTGGTTATTACCCAGGTGGTGGTTTTTCGTCACCTTTCTTTTGGATGCCAATGATGTTTGGTGGTGGCGGCGGAAGTCTGTTTTCGCTATTGATTATGGTGGCGGTTGGGGGTTATTTGCTCCAAACTTTTCGTCGTGTAACTGGCAATGATGGCATGGAAGGGGATGTGTACAATCCTCAAGTGTCGATCGTCGAAATCCAAGTTGGGTTACTTGCCGAAGCACGAGATGTGCAGACGAAATTGGATAATTTGGCAAAAACTGTCGATGCGGAAACAGCGACGGGAAGAATGCACCTGCTCCAAGAAACCAGTCTCGAACTTCTCCGTCACCCAGAATATTGGACATACGGCAAAACTGTCAGCCAACAAGCCAAACTCGATCGAGCCGAAGCAGTTTTCAATCAGCTCTCTCTTGGCGAGCGGAGCAAATTTACCACCGAAACCTTGAGCAAGGTGAATAATCAACTTCGTCAATCTGCACCTACCGCAGTACTCACAGCTAGTGGTGAATTAGCAACAGTAGAACAAGAGCGCGGTGAATATATCATCGTCACTCTATTGGTAGCAGCAACTCGACAAATCCAATTGCCCAAGATTAATGGCGACGCAGATCTTCGTCAAGCTCTCCAAACTTTGGGTAGTCTCGATGCTAGTGCATTAGTTGCGATCGAAGCAATCTGGACACCTCAAGCTAATGGCGATAGTCTCACTACTGATGATATCCTAACTTATTACCCCGATCTTAAATTGGTCTAGATAACTTTTTTGTTAATATCTCAAATTCATTCCTCAAATGTAGCGATCGAAAAGATCGATCGGCATTTGAGGATTTTTTTCGATTTGTTATCACAGCATAAATTATTGAATAAGCATTAGGATCTAAATCCCACCATTTCAATTTTAGGCAATAATGCTAAAATCGAAGTTGAACAATGAATAAAAAATTCCGCCTCATACAGTCATGATAGTACCCTCTCTACCAAAGTTACACAGCTTACCTAGTAATCTACCGCTCGAAGGTGCGGTTAGAATCGAACTAGAAGAAGGGATTCCGATCTTTAGATCATCTAGTATGGTGATGACTAAAATCGATAGATTATTAATAAAACAACAAGAATTTACACTTTCCCCAGAAGAAGAGCAAGAACTAGATTGTTATGAAGAGATTGATGACTATCTAAGCTTTGTGAACCGCACCATGCGGAACATATCTTTGATTGAAATCTCCCAAGCATCATAGTCATGTCTCGCAACAAGATTCCCGATCCTATCCAATCAAAAGTACGTCAACGAGCAATGTATTTGTGTGAATTTTGTCATGCTGATGAGCGGTGGCAATATGTACGATTTAATGTAGACCATTTGATGCCATTATCACTTGGAGGAGATGACAGCTTAGAAAATCTCACGCTTGCTTGCTTCCATTGCAACCGACGAAAAACTAATCGACTGACGGCGCAAGATCCCGATACAGCAATAGAAGTAGCTCTTTTCAATCCTCGCACAGATAGTTGGCGAAAACATTTCATTTGGTCGGTTGATGGATTACTAATTGTTGGAATAACAGAAATTGGTAGAGCAATAGTTGCTGCTTTACTTTTAAATCGAGAGCGAGTGCTACCAATTCGTGCGGCCGATCGTGAAGTTGGGCGACATCCACCATTAAAGGATCCAATCCAGAATTAATCGATCGATAAGTACTCTTACATCTATCGATCGCTATAGTTTAATCAAATGCTTTTGTCGCTGACGATAAGCATCAATTTCTTTGAGACGTTGTGAGGGTAAATATATTAATAGATAAGCCAAACCCGCCGCCGATCCTATTGTGATGAATAGTAGATATGAATTTGGTTTCACGAGTAAAACACCTAAGTTCATCCCAAAAATAGCGATTGTTTCAAGGACGATAAAAATGAATCCATTAGGATATTTTCTTGATTCTGGTAATTGGGCATATTCCTTGTCAAAAAGGTATCCGATTATCCCAGCTTGAACCCCAAGTATTGCGCCAGGAATAATACCACCTCCAGGAGTAGAAGTATGAGTCCCCGCCATAAAACCAAGAATACTTGCCAAAATCGAGCCAGCAATTGCTTGAATACCGATTTTCACTCCATCCATAGATCCCGCCGTATTAATTCCCCCAGCAACCAAGCCAATAAAGCCTCCAAATGTCGCGCCAGAAATAGTTCCAGCTAAACTTGAACTAGTAATCAAAGCAGAGAATCCCCCCATTCCCATCCCCGCAAAAGTCCGAAGTTTAGTTCCATAAAGATGAGCGGGAGAAGTACATGCTAATATCATCAAAACACTCGACATCAAAGAACCAACTCCAATCCCAATTCCGGCTCGCTCCCAAGCATCGGTAAAATTTAAACTACGCCCACATCCAAAAGCAAAAATCAGAAATATTACCATTGCTTCATAGGGCAATTTTTTGACCTGTAATGGTAATTGAGCTGTCATCACTTCGATCGATAGTGAGTGAGTATCAGGAACGGCATTACTCCGTAGAACGATCGATCTAGTACCCACAGTTTGCGCGACTAGTTTGCTAGTATCGATGGTAATATCACATTCAACTTCATTCCCTTTTACTTGTACGGATGAAAAAGAGATCCACTTATGATTTCGACCTAAATTAGGTGGGTCGTTTGGGTGAGGTTCAATCGACCAATTGCCTTCTAGTAGTGTTTCCGCAGTCAGATTTCTCACGGTGATACTTTGAGTGATTTTTTCGCCTAGTTTAGTCGCGTTAAATTCCAGGCTAGACTGGCTAAATTCGACACAAGGATGTCGAATCACATAGATGGGATTGAGGGCGGTTAGAGCTGATTCGGCGTTGGGATATCGATCGACAACTCTCGGTGCAACCATTTTTTCCAACCATTTCATAAACCCCAGACTAAGTTTGGGGGTCAGATGTTGGAACGTAATCTTACCATCATCATCAATTAGCGCGTCCATTCTGCTAGATTTTGTCTGAGTTAATAAGGCAATCAGCATTGCCCCCAAACCATAGAGATCCGTTGCTTCTGTCAATCCCTTGTTATACATTTGTTCGGGAGCCATAAAGCCAAATGTCCCCGCCGCAACGCTACTCATCGCGACTTCTCCACCCCCAATTCGGGCAAATCCAAAGTCAATCAGATAAACATTGAGATCTTCATCCACCAATACATTTTCTGGTTTGATATCGCGGTGAATGACAGATGGGATGCGATTTTGGAGGTAGAGGAGGATTTCTAGTACAGCCATCGCAATCAGCTTAATTTGGTCGGGATCGAAGCTACGGGGGATAGAAAGAGCTTGAGCGTCTTTAAACTCTTGGACGATCGAATACCCATCATCAGTCTCAATCGAGCCGATATAGCGAGGAATACCCCGATGCTGGAGGTCTTTGAGGACTTGCATCTCCCGTTCGATTTCTTTGAACTGCGACCACCCAGAACCTTTGGCAAATTGAAATTGCTTGACAACAACGCGCTCTTTTGGTTCTGCTAATGTTTGGCACAAGTATACAACACGTCCGCCAGCCGCATTACGACCTAATTCATCGATCGCTTGATAACCGTGAGGGGAGAAGTCTGGAAAATCATTCATAACCAATGGGGCTAATAACTGGATCTATTGTTATAAATCCCCAATCGGTCATTCAAAGCTACATTCGATCGTCAGAAGATGATTAATTTTTAGAGATTTCAGTATCTAAAATGTAGGGTGGTCACTGCCCACCATTGAGGTTTCACAACTAAAAAATTATCGAATAAGATCGTAAGAATTACCCTCATATCGATCTAGAATCCGTATGATACGCCAACGGAAAGCACTGGATAAACATTAAATCCTTTGAGATCGTTTTCGGTTTGACGTTATTGTCAGTTAACAGTTATCTGGCGGTTAAAACCGCAGCTATACAACCAAAGTCCGCCTACGCGGACTAAGAGTAGAGTCAATACGGTTCGGTTAAATCATCGATCCTAGTGTTAGTCCGCGTAGCGAAAAGTGCAACTGGCCTTTGTCACCCGCCCAGTGGTACATTGAGGGTTTCCCAACTGGGCGGGTCACCCGATTCGTGACAAGTAAAGCACCTTTTCAAGACAGCGGCGTTTTTATTCCGGGGTTCCCCCGGAATAAAAAAACGACAAGACAGGCGGACTTTGCTTCATGTGCCGCGACTTTAGTCGCTGGCTAACCGAACAGTATTGAAATACCCCCGACTTCTCTAAGAAGTCGGGGGTATTTCACATCAAGTAGGGACAATTTATGAATTGCCTTTACCGACTATTTTGTCCATTCGGTGTGGAAAGAACCAGGCTTGTCGGTGCGTTCGTAGGTGTGAGCACCGAAATAGTCACGTTGCGCTTGGGTGAGGTTTTGGGGGAGACTCTCGCGACGGTAGCTATCGAAATAATCTAACGATGCACTGAATGCAGGGACGGGAATACCCAATTTAGCAGCATTTGCGACTACTTCCCGCCATGCAGTTTGTCGATCGAGAATTGTCTGCTTGAATTCTGGAGCCAGTAGTAAATTGGCTAATTTAGGATCTGCATTGAAAGCATCCTTAATTTTATTCAAGAAACCTGCCCGAATGATACAACCACCCTTCCAAATCCGCGCAATCTCACTCAGATTTAGATCGTAACCATAAGCAACGGAAGCCGCGCTTAATAGTGCCATCCCTTGAGCGTAGGAACACATTTTGGAGCAGTAGAGAGCATCCCGCACTTGATTAATGAACGTGGGGACATCGCCAACAAACTTGGTATTTGGCCCCGTGAGTGACTTTGCGGCGATTACCCGCTCTTTTTTGAGGGATGACATAATCCGCCCATTCACGGCGGCAAACATTGTGGGAATCGCGATGCCCAATTCTAGCGCACTTTGAACTGTCCAGCGGCCTGTACCCTTCTGTCCGGCAGCATCTAGGACTACTTCGACCAACGGTTGCTTGGTTTCTGGATCGATATATTTGAAAATATCGGCGGTGATTTCAATCAAGAAGGAATTTAATTCGTCTGTCTGATTCCACTCGGTAAATACTTGATTTAACTGTTCGCCATTTAATCCAGCGACATTTTTGAGCAAGTCATAGGCTTCGGCGATCAACTGCATGTCACCATACTCGATGCCATTGTGTACCATTTTGACATAATGACCCGCTCCACCTTTGCCCATGTAAGCTACACATGGCCCATCATCGACCTGAGCGGCGATTTTGACTAAAATTGGTTCCAGGTTCTTGTAGGCTGCTTCCGAGCCTCCTGGCATCATACTGGGGCCATTGAGTGCGCCTTCTTCACCACCACTGACTCCCATGCCGATGAAGGTGAGTCCAGAGCTTTCGAGTTCGGCGGTACGTCTGTCGGTATCTTCGTAGAGGGAGTTGCCACCGTCGATGATGACATCACCTGCTTGGAGAAAGGGTTTGAGTTCTTGGATGACTGCATCGATGGGCGCGCCCGCTTTGACCATGATCAAGATTTTGCGGGGACGTTCGAGGGATGCACAAAATTCTTCGATCGTATGAGCCGCTAAGACATTTTTACCTTGGGCGCGAGTCGCCATGAACTTATCGGTCTTTTCTCTCGATCGATTGTACACGGCAATCGGAAAGCCATTACGTTCGACATTAAGCGCAATATTCTCGCCCATGACAGCTAAACCGATGACACCAAAGCTTTGTAGAGACATAAATCAGGAAAATATGGGAAATGTAAGGTTCGATCGCATTCGTTCTCACCTTAGCTCGATCCCCACAAAATGGCGCGATTTATATAACAATTTGTAAAGATAGGGGTCAGGAGTCAGGGGTCAGGGGTCAGGGATGAGGGGTGGTAGGGTGGTAGGGTGGTAGGGTAATTCGCGACCCTCCTACCCTCCCACCCTCCTACCCTATTACTCCCCCAACTGCTGCTTCAGCATCTCCAAGGCACCCCAACGGCGATCGACTTTAAGCTCTGGTTCGGGCATGGCTGGAGCGGGAATGGGTGTGATTCCGGCGCAGTTGCGATCGCACAATTCGCGCGGGGGAATCGACAAACACAACTGTTCGTACAACCACAAATTTGGATCGAAATGTCCGTCGGGTGGTAATGATTCTACCAAGTCTTCGATCTCTGTTTCTTTTTCTAGAGGGCCATCATAAGCCGCAGTTGCATCGGGATCTAGCCAGATGATTTCCGATGCGTTTAGCAGTAGTCGATGATTGTATTGCTGCAAACACCGATAACAGGTGAGGGTAATAATTGTCTCTGTCTGTGCGGACACATCGAGATAACTCCCTCTGTGACTGACGATGACTTTACCCCGCACGGGTGTCAGGGTTTCAAATTCGGGGACAACCTCATCGACGATAATTTCTAGAGTTTTATCTTGTCGAGGGAGGAGATGCGGAATATACAGGAGTTCCATCTTACGGAGATTATGCTTCGGGTGCTGTTATTAATTTTACAACCAACCGTCGATCGGGTTCTTGACCGCGACTGTATGTAGAGAGATCGCTATAATTGGCATCCAGATCGAAAAAGCTATGTACTTGACGGCGTTCGGCTGAAGACATCGGCTGTAATACAACTTCTTGTCCGGTCGCCCGAACTTGACTGGCTGCGTCGTCGGCAATGACTTTGAGTTCGATCGCTCTTTGATGACGATAGCCATTCAATTCGACGATATATCCTGTCTGGACATCTTCGGCTCTATCGATATTCAGACTAGCATTCGCTAAATACTGGATTGCATCGATCGTCGCACCTTTGGAGCCGATTAATAGGTCGATTTGGGTGGAAGAAAGTTGTTGTTTGTCGATCGTCAACCAGCAATTCTGTTGGTTACTTCCCTCCGGTTGTTCGATACCTACAGTGGTGGATATTGCTGATAGTTGCAGTAGTTTTTCCAACCACTGTTTGCCAGTATTTAATTGTTGTTCGGTCATGGTGAGGGGTGGGAGGGTAGGAGGGTAGGAGGGTAGGAGGGTAGGAGGGTAGGAGGGTAGGAGGGTAGGAGGGTAGGAGGGTAGGAGGGTAGGAGGGTAGGAGGG
>JANOPX010000140.1:0-11031 GCA_031422115.1 Chamaesiphon sp. VAR_4_metabat_408
GGGGGTTCTGACCCCCAGACCCCCCATTGGGTGGGGGAGTGTCCCCCCCCCAAACCCCCCCTCAAAGCATAGGTTGTTTGAGACGGTTGGTTTGGTGAAATCGACCGCTGTCTTGTCTTGCTTCCATCGCCCTAGGAACCCGACCGGAGCAAGCCGCTTTGTTGGTTTGTGGGATGGGGAGATTAGCCTTGTCGAGCCACTACGATACTAATTATCGACTTTCCCAATCCAAAATCCTGTCTTGACTGAAACACATGGCTAGGCGGGTCACCCGCCCAGCGCGGAGGAAACCTCCGCGTGATTTCAGTCGCAAAATCCAAAATATCCATGTCCGAAAACAGCTAGATTTTACCAAAAATCAGGTTTATGCTGAGACCATGAAAATCGATAGAGACATTTGTTACCGAGCACTGCAAGCTAGAGATGCTAGATTCGATGGGCATTTTTTTACAGCAGTACTGACCACCAAAATCTATTGTCGCCCCATTTGTCCGGCGCGAATACCTTATCTCGAAAATTGCTTATTTCTGCCTTCCGCCGCAGCAGCTCATCATGCAGGATTTCGTCCTTGTCTGCGCTGTCGTCCTGAAATTGCTCCGAACTTATTGGGGCGATTGGATCCAACAAATTTGGTATTCGATCGAGCCTTACATGCGATCGCCTCTGGTGCCTTAGATGACGTAGGAGTGACGGAATTAGCCACCCAGTTGGAATGTAGCGATCGACATCTTCGGCGGCTGTTTACGGAGCATCTAGGAGCCTCTCCAGTGATGGTAGCTCAAACCAGGCGGATCCTATTTGCCAAACAACTCATCGATGAAACCACTCTCTCGATGACTGATGTGGCGATGGCGGCTGGTTTTGCCAGTACGCGGCGTTTTAATGATGCCATCCAAAAAACCTATCAGAAACAACCTCGCGATTTACGCAAACTCAAAACTGTGACTACCGCACAGACCCCTTATATTTCGATTAAATTGCCTTTTAGTCCGCCCTATGACTGGGTGAGGCTGTTGCAGTTTTTGGCGGGAAGAGGGATGCCAGGAATCGAAGTTGTCACGAGCGAATATTATCAACGGACGATCGCGATCGATGGGCTACATGGCATCATCGAAGTCCGCCCTGTAACAGGCGAAAACTATCTCCTCGCCAAGATCCAGTTTCCCCAAGTCACCGCTCTGGCGCAAATTGTCGAGAGATTGCGGCGAGTATTCGACCTAGGTGCCAATCCTACCGCGATCGCCGCCCATTTAGCTACCGATCGACATCTAAATCCCCTCGTGACAAATCTACCAGGATTGCGGGTACCAGGGGCTTGGGATGGCTTTGAATTGGCAGTTAGAGCGATTTTGGGTCAACAGATTAGCGTCGCAGCGGCTACTACTCTCGCGAGTCGATTGGTGGCTGCTTATGGGGAACCGCTGGTGGCTGGAGGTACTTGGGCAGATCCCAGCTTGAAGTTTGTGTTTCCTCGCCCAGAATCATTAGTAGGTAGAGATTTGACTGAGCTGGGGATAATGAAAGCTAGAGCGAGATCGATCGAATCTCTAGCCGCTACTCTAGTCGAAAATCCCCAGGCACTCCAAGGCTTTCAAACATTAGAAGAAGCTGTCAAACAGTTGTGCAAATTTCCAGGCATCGGCGAATGGACGGCGAACTATATTGCCATGCGATCTTTGCGAGAACCCGATGCTTTTCCCACCAGCGATTTAGGCTTACTACGAGCGATGGAAAAACGCGAACAACCCATGACAAAAGCCAGATTGGTTCAACTTTCTGAAGCTTGGCGACCTTGGCGAGCTTATGCAGCAATGTATCTATGGTCAGCGGATACCTAATAATTAGATGATGAAACTTTTAACCTGTCGAATTGAGTCACCACTAGGTACAATTATTTTAGTAGTCGATCGAGATAGATTGTGTGCGTTAGATTTTGGCGATCGAGAATCACGGATGATAAAACTATTACACAAACGCTATCCATCATTCGAGCTTGTCGAATCCAAACTCCCAGAATTTAGCAATAAAGTCCGCGCTTATCTAGATGGAGATTACGGAAGTTTAGAAGATATACCCCTGAATGCTAGCGGTACAGATTTTCAGCAATTGGTTTGGCAAAATCTTCGGACGATTCCCGTGGGTACTACCGCATCATATGGACAAATCGCCGCAAACTTGGGCAAACCAACAGCAGCCAGAGCCGTAGGTATGGCAAATTCCCTCAATCCGATCGGTATTATCGTTCCTTGTCATCGAGTAATTGGAGCCAATGCCAAACTTACAGGTTATGCAGGTGGATTGGAGCGCAAACAGTGGTTATTGCACCATGAAGGTGTAAGGTGATATCGATCGGGCGATCTTCAAGTTGTCTATAAATAAATTCGATTACAATTCGTCGATCGTTACCAAACCACCTTCTGTGAACTGAATCACAAGTTCTTGTTCATTTAATAGCGCAGTTCCAATCAGTGGTCGTCGCCCTGTCGCAAATACGCGAACATCTCGTTCTTTTCCATCCCAAAAAATTGTCGCTTGATGGACTGCTAGCGAAACCTCGCTATTATCTGCCAAGTTTACAGGGATATCATATAAAAATGGTAATCTCAGCAAATTTACCGCTTCTGGCGGCAAGCATAAGTGGTCTGTAAAACCAGTATCGATGACGAACTCAATCGGAAAAGTTGAATTATTCACCAGCAGAAACGTCAACGAAACAATCGCGTGTCGATCGGTCACAATGCCAGAAATCACTTGCTGACACGCTCCATTACCCCACCGATTGAAGCCGCCACATTGTAGCCAATCCGAATTCCAAAAAGTCGCGCATAAGGGTGTTTTGCATAAAGATTGTGAGCTGCTTGTAGCCCAGTCTCCTCTATTTCATAATCGCCCGTCTCAATATCGATGATAATCATCTTGCCAATATTTTCTTCCACCTCAACCTTTTGGCGGATTTCACTCTCGTAAATTTGCTTTGCCCGACGAGAAACCTCTTCTCGGCTTAACAGGATGGTCTGCATACGTTGACTCCTGATTTCTACCTTGCTGGATTACTCCATGATACCTCAAGAATCAATCTCGGTTGTCAATATACTGGGTTGAGCCTGATTCCTTAGCAAAGATACTACTCGATTTTATTACGAAGATCGGTTTTCCCACCACAGCGACGGCATGGCATAGAGGACAATGAGAGTATTCAAATCTGGCATGTAGAGCAACCATGATTGTTTCAAATTGGCGTAAAGCAATAACTCCGATCGTATTATCGGCAGTTTTGCTACTCTCAGCTTGTTCGAGTAAGGCACCTTCTCCCTATGCCCAAACGCAGAAAGACACCACGGGTAGAAATGCACCCGCCGCAGTAGCCAAAAATGCTGAAGCTGGTGGTGAGTTTAATAAATTCTTCCCCGCAGGTGATGCTGGCTTTGCACGAGTCTTCTCCCAAGAGAAGAAAGGCTTTGCCGAAGCAAAACTCAATAAGGCTGGCAAAAACGTCGCAGTACTATCTATCAGCGACACTAGCAGTCTGCCTGCTGCTGCAAAAAAATATGAAAAGAGTACCAGTCAACTCAGTAGCTATCCCTTGCTAGATGAAGCACCACTAAAAAGTACTGGTGTGCTAGTAAATAACCGCTATCAAGTCAAAGTAGCTTCTCGCGATCCTTCCTTTAGTGCTGCCGATCGCAAAGCCTGGTTGAGTAAGTTTAACCTAGATGGGTTGTCCAAGCTCAAGTAGATCTGAGTATTTGTCGATCTGGTGAGAGCATCTGTAGGGGCGGGTTTAGCTAGCAATTGAAGTTTTCACTAGAAATTTCATTCAAAACTCGCTCTACCTCACTAGAAGATGAACGCAGGGTGGATTAGTTGTCGAGAAAGAAAATCTAGAATCCTAGAATTTAGTATTTACCCACCCGCGACTAAAGTGCGGGCTAGCGTCAGGAAGTCCGATGGGCGGGTTCCCCGCCCAGTACTTAAGTGGACTTTTGCTAGTAGCCCGCACTTTAGTCGCGGGGCGGTTGAGGACGAAGAACTAGGGTTTCAAACATTCTCCGCTGACAACTAATCCACCCCACCTCACCAGAAGACGAACGGGGTCATATCATCCTCAATAATTATTTCGCAATCACTTTCAGGAGTTATCTATGAGTAAGTCAATTTTTGAACTAGTAGACAATCTCCCAACTGGGGGATTGACTGTCATGTCATTAAATGCCCTCGATTTTGTTATACCAGGGCAATGGCAAAATATCGTTGGTTTCGATAATACAATTAAGATTGTAACTGGTACCGACGACCCAGAATATATCCAAGCGATCGGCGAACGGGCAGTTGCTTTATATAATGATAAAGGCGAAGGTTATCAGACTGCCATGTGGCTCTACAATACTGTAGACACCGGATCCAAAGCTCTCGGTGCTGCGGCGATGGCGAGCAAAATTGGCGAAAGTTTCTCGATGTTGAGCTTTTTGGGCAACATTACCCCCAAAGCCGAAACCGCTCAAACGATCGATCTCAGCGTTAAATTAGTAGCTGAAATTGTCGCGTTTTGTCAAATCAATGGTATTCCTGGCGATAGCGTTGGGGATTTCTTAGCCGCGCTCGGTGACTATGGTGGTGAATCGCTGATGCGGATGGCGGCATTGATTTGTTTTGATGGATTGATTCCCCTAGGGCCAGATTTTATCGGTATGGTAATGGATAAAATGGGTGGTATGAGTCCGAGTGAATTGGATGGAAATCAGACTTTCAAGGGTATTAAAGACCAAATCCCTGGCGGTGATACTGGCGGGCAATTAGGTTTCATTACCGAAAGTTTTGGTTCGGTTAGCGGCTGGATGAGCGATTTTGTATCGAGCCGTGGCTTGACTCCAGAATCAATTGTGAGCAATCTCCGCAGCTTTGTCGAAATCAGTGACGACAAATTAGACTATCTCGGTGCATTTATCGATGTCAGTACCAATTATTATACTCACACTGGTACCCAGACACTCGCCCGACGCTTGATCGAACGTGCAGCAGGGGAAATGTAAGGATATTATCGATAACCCTCGGTAGGGGCAATTCATGAATTGCCCCTACCGAGGGTTACGGTTAGGATTGCTCTAAGTTAGATTTGACATTTTTGCCAAATCTTTGTCTGCACCGAGTTTGCGAAATAAAGTAGCAGCAATATCACAATGGATCTGTGCTTGTTGGCGATCGCTTTTAGCGAAATAAATCTTCGCCAAATCCCAATTAACCTCTGCGATATGCCATGTCATCTTGAGATTTTTCATACTGACAAGTGCTTTTTTTAGGTATGTTTCAGCCGATGCAAGATTTCCTTGTTCTAGCTCATTTTCGCCCAAAGAAGCCCAAGAAATTGCGATACTAGACTTGTCGCCTAATTCCACGAAAAGTTGGAGAGAATGTCGGTAGAGAGTATCTGCCTCATCATATTCACCTCGATAGCGGGCGACATCTCCCAGTAAACCGATCGATTTAGCCATTTCCCTCAGTGATTTTTGTCTCTTGGAATAAGCAAGTGCATCTTTAAAATAACGCTCTGCCTCATCCAACCTACCTGTATCCCGATAAACACAGCCTAATGTTTGGACGCAGTATTGATAACTATTTCCTTCAATATGGGGGATTAATCTTTGGCACCATTCTTGCTGCAAATCCCCACAATTCCATTTTTGCAGTGATGGTAATAAAGATCTGACAACAACCCTGCTCACTAGATCGTATTTGCGTAACAACCAACAGAAGTATAATTTTTCCAACCTATATTGCCAATCTTCCAAATTCTGCATCTGTTTGGGCAATTTGAAGAAACTATACATTTGGGCTGCATAACTCCACAATTGTGGCAACTCTAGGCGAAATAGTGTTTGCAATGTTTCGGATACCGATCGGTACATTACATATATATTTTCTCCAGTTGCGGGATCGATCGATTTCTCTACCAGTCCACAATCGACAAATTCAGAGAGCAGCATCTCTGTGTTTTTTCGAGCTAATTTTTTAAATGCCATCCTACGACCATAAGGGCGCAGTAGTCGAAGTGTTGTTAATGTTTTGGCATTCAATCCCTTTCGCCGCAGCACAGACATCCGTTTTAGTAAGTTTTGTGCAGCAGATTTTTGGCAATCCAAATAAGCCCGCAGGAGGGGCATAATTTCTTTGGTTACTAATTCTGGCTTTTGTCGCAATACACCTGGATGGTGTTTGGAATAATTGGCTAAAAGTTTGAGGGCAAAAATGTTGCCACCAACTCGATCGGCAATCCAATCTAGATCGATCTGGTGATCTCTTGCGCCGAGATCTTCGAGTAGTTGGACGCTCGCAGAAGGTGATATACCGTAAATCTCTTCTACATCGATCTTTTGAGGATCGATTTTTTTAGTATTTCGATCGGCTAGATCTAGTTCGGGCAATTTCTGCCCGATAATGATAATCTTGGAATTATGCTCGCTATAAACTAAGGCATGTAGCAAACTACCGATCGCGGGAGATTTACATCTACGAGTGTATGGTTCGAGCAAATCTTCCAAATTATCGATCGCTACCAACCACCGCTCAGTTTGGAGTTTCTTGACGATCGTATCGATCGTTTGCTCTGACGATAAAGCTGTAAGATTTGCTGGTAAACCAAAGGCTTTGAAAAGTTCGCCGAACAGATTGAAACTATCCGAATTGTTAGCCTTACAATACAAGACATTATCGTAGGGACAAGTCGCGGGAATTATTGATGACGATTCTGCGTTGGAAAGACTACGCCAACGATCGATCCGATACTGTTCGAGTAGTTTGACGATCGTCGCCGTCTTCCCCATTCCGCCTTCCCCATGGATTGCCAATACTTGACGGCTGTTGGATAAGTCTGCGGCAAGTTTTGCCAATAGCTCTTCTCTTCCCACCCACACCCGAATTGTCGGAATCTGGGCACCGCCAAATAATCGTTTCGATGACTTCTGAGTCTGCATCAGTAATTTCCAATTGAGAACCCACTAACTTTCACTATCCTTAATATGCCCTTGTCACCAGAGCGATTTTCTGCTCCACAGCATCAATTTTTCTCTTGACTCGATATTGGGGCTATGCCGATCTCAGCCGAGGTATTCTACAACTGCCGATCTGCCCTATTTATGAGAGCAGGGCAGTTCTACAGTCAATCGACAATCGTCAAGTCTTTCAAGTTAGACCTGCTCCCAAACTATGAATAACATATTGATTCACAAAAATCTGTAATGATTTTTAACTTTAGTTAATGGCTATCCAAAATCTTTAGTTGTTATACGCTCCTAGATTATTATCGATATACGTTCGGCTTTGGGTCGATCTCTCGCAACGGCTACTATTTACTTCTATCGACCAATTCCTTGACGATCCGTTCTTGTTCTTCCACAGGTGTATCTGCTGATACAATAACGGCATTAGGGCGAGGGCGAGCAGCAAACTCATTCCACGCTTCTCGATCGTCTCTGTGAGCCAAAACGTACTGTCTCAATTCGTTGAGAGTCATCGCTTGAAAGTTCGGTTTAGACAATTTCATACCTCCATTTCCCATCAGTGTAGATTGTAATTTCGATATTTTCTTGCTCTCCAGCAACAATAAATATCTCTTGCCGCTCTTCGTCATATCGAAACAAGTAAATTGGTCTATAGCAGTTGGATAGCCATTGAGATAGGACGATCGTTTGAAGCATCTGGCTGGATGTCGGCAATGATTTTTGTTTGAATTTGTTCGAGCCTATTTTACATTATCGGCGATTACCTGCTTCGTAATGCCAAGGGCAAGGCTCCGCCAACGCGCAGCGTCGGCTCTACCGAGGCGCGGCTACGCCAACGATTCGAGCCATGCGACACAACGAGAACGAGATTCTGCTAAGATTAATTCTTGGGCAAATGCGGACTCGCGCCGCCAAGGGACGCATCTAGAACTTATGGTACACATCAAACAGGTAGAACTGTCCCATTTCAAATCCTTCGGTGGTACTACCAAAGTCCCGATTTTACCAGGGTTTACGGTGGTTTCAGGGCCGAATGGTTCGGGTAAATCGAATATTCTAGACGCATTGTTATTTTGCTTGGGGTTGGCTAGCTCCAAGGGGATGCGGGCAGAACGTTTGCCGGATTTAGTCAACCACGACAGGTCTACCAAAGGCAGCTCTGAGGCGATTGTAACGGTGACTTTCGATCTCAGTGATGAGACAGGCGAACCGCCACAAATTGAGGTGGTTGAGAGCGATAATGGGGTCGAGCCAGCTCCACCAAAATCGGCGGATGATTGGGTGGTGACGCGCCGCTTGCGGGTGAATGCTCAGGGGGGTTATACCTCTAGCTATTATATGAATGGAGAGGGGTGTAATCTCGGCGAGCTGCACGAAAGGCTCAATACCCTACGGATTTATCCTGAAGGCTATAATGTGGTGCTTCAGGGGGATGTGACGAGCATCATCTCGATGAATAATAAGGAGCGGCGAGAGATTATCGATGAGTTGGCTGGGGTGGCTGCTTTCGATCGCAAAATCGATCGGGCTAAGGCTACACTGGATGAGGTGAAGGAAAAGGTCGAGAAATGTGATATTGTTGCCGCAGAATTGGTGGTGCAACGCGATAAGTTATCTCAGGATCGAATTAAGGCGGAAAAATATCAACGGTTGCGGGTTGAGTTTCAAGAAAAGTCGGTGGAGGAGGTTGTTTTAAAGTGGCAGAATTTGCAACGGAAGCAGTCTAATCTAGAGCGAGAATTGGGCTTGGGTAAGACTGTGCTGGGTGAGTTGGAGGGGAAGGTTAGTAATTTACAGGGAGATATTAAGGCGACGAATATAGAAGTCGATCGACTTAATGCGCGGGTAAAAGCATTGGGGGAGGAACGTTTGTTAGCGGCGCAAGCAGAATTAGCGACTCAACAAGCTGAGAAAAATCAACTCGACAGACAGCAGCAAGAATTGACTAAGGATCGATCGACTGCCCAGAATGATGGCGTTCAGACTAAGGGTCAATTAGCTAACTATCAGCAAGAAATAGACAATTCTAATCGGGAACAACAGCGATTAGAAACTCAGGAGTTAGCGAAATTAACTCGCGATCGAGATGCCTCAAAACATCAACTAGAAGTAACTAAAGAAAAGGCTAGTTCGATCGCATCTGCATCTTCAGCATGGGTAGAAGAACAAACTCAAATTAGTCGCCAGGTAGAAGTTACCCTCCAAGCACTGAGCAAACAACGTACCGAGCAAGCCCAACTCACCGAACGTCGCAACCAGCTTACCGCCAAGATTGCCGAACAAACCGAACAGTTAGCAACTATTACCCCAGAATTAGCTAGCAAACAAGCAAATGTCATTCAGTTAGAAACTAGACTAGCTCAAATAACAGGCGAATTAGCCGTAATTGAAAACAAACTTACCGCAGTTCAAACTAACGTCGATACCCAACTCGAAACCCAAAAACGTCTATTACAAGAACAACGCGATAAACAACGCCAAGTCGATAAATTAGAAGCCCAAAACCAAGTCCAACAAGAAGCCCAAGGCACCTTCGCCACCAAGATTATCCAAGAAGCCAAAATCCCTGGCATTCATGGATTAGTCGCTCAATTAGGTACCGTAGCACCAGCTTATCAATTAGCTCTAGAAATTGCCGCAGGTGGTAGACTGGGAAACTTAGTTGTAGATGATGATGGAGTAGCTGCACGAGCGATCGAACTGCTCAAACAAAAGCGCGGCGGTAGAGCAACATTTCTCCCCCTCAATAAAATTAGTGCTCAATCGATAAACGAGAATATCTCACTTAGATCGAGAACTGGATTTATCGACTATGCCGTTAACTTGATTGAATTCGATCGCCAATACGAAAATATTTTTAACTACGTCTTTGGCAATACCATTGTATTCGATAAACTCGATCGAGCGCGAAATGCACCAGGGCGAAATCGCATCGTCACCCTCGACGGCGAACTCATCGAAGCCAGTGGCGCAATGACAGGGGGAAACATCACCCAAAGATCCACCCTCCACTTTGGTACCGCCGATGCGAGTGAATCCGCCGAAGTTCGCATCCTCCAACAACGCCTAGCCGAAATCGAACAAATCCTCCAAGTCAGCACCGAAGTCGTCAATAAGAGTAACCTCGAACTCCGCCAACTCAGCACCGCCGTCAGCGACACCCGCCAACAACAACGAGAAATAAAACTCAATTTCGACCAAAATAACCGCGAAATCGTTCAACTAACCAACCAACAAACCCAACTCCAAACCCAGGTTTTTAAAAATCAACAAGACCTCGATCTAACAGTCACAAATCTTACCACAATCGAACGCGCCCTACCTACCCAAGAAGCCATCCTCAACCACCTTCACACCGAACTCGCCGAACTAGAAAAATCCGGCGTACATAGCGATTGGCAAGCTATCCAAGTCGAAATCAAAACCCAAGAACGCCAACTTCAACAACACCAACAAGCCCTAACCACAGTCGAACAAAAACTCCAACAGATCGATCGATCCAGAGAAATATTAACCGAAAAAATCGCCGAACATCAACGCCGCATCACCGAAAACGAACGACGATTGGAGACACTCGATCGCAAACTCACCGATGCTAATACCCAGATAAAAGTAATTGTAGCGGCGATCGGCACCACCAAAGCAGCCCTAGTCATCCTCGAACAAGAACTCGGTACCGACAAACAAGATCGCGACAAAGCCGAAACCAGCTTGCGCCAACTCCAACTCAACCTCCAAGAATTGCAGTGGGAGCAACAAAAACTCACCCAACTCCAACAACAACGCCAAACCGAAATCGAACAACTCATCATCCAAATCGCCATCCAACGCACCGAACTTCCCGAAACCATCCCCGAAATTCCCGCCGAATCCCAAACCGACGAATACCTATCCGCCCTCCAATCCCAAATCCGCCTGCTCCAAAAGCGGATGGAAGGGATGGAACCCGTTAACATGCTCGCCCTCGAAGCATACGAAGAAACCAACAATCGCCTCCAAGAACTCAGCGACAAGCTCGGCACCCTTGAAGCTGAAA
>JANOPX010000141.1:0-48331 GCA_031422115.1 Chamaesiphon sp. VAR_4_metabat_408
GCTAAATCTGCTTCGGTTTCCCAATTTTGGGATTCGATTAAGCCTTGCAATCCGGCACCATAGGCACCAGGTTTGGAGCCGAAGATGCGATATTGCGATCGAGTTGCCGCTTCATCTAATGTTAGTCCTTGTTGTTGCCAAGTTGTTATTTCTTGTTGAACTCGATCGGCTAAGGGATTTTGGGCGGGGGTTTCATCTAATGCGGCGATAGCTTTTACCGCACTGTCGAATAAATCGATGAGATTGGGGAAAGCGTCGCGGAAGAAACCAGAAATTCGCAAGGTGACATCGACGCGAGGGCGAGCTAATACTGATAGGGGTAAGATCTCAAAATCTACGACTCGCCGCGAGACTCCATCCCACAAGGGTTGTACGCCGATTAATGCCAGAGCTTGGGCGATATCGTCGCCACCAGTACGCATTGTGGATGTCCCCCAGATGGATAAGCCGAGGGTTTGGGGATATTCGCCATGTTCTTGAGTATATCGATCGATCAGCACTTCTGCGGCTTTTCTACCGATGCTCCAGGCTGTTTCGGTGGGTACTGCGCGGATATCTACTGAGTAAAAGTTTCGCCCTGTGGGGAGTACTTCGGGTTTTCCTCTGGTGGGTGCGCCGGATGCACCGCTGGGGATATATTCGCCGTTTAAACCCCGTAATAAGTTAACCATTTCGAGGTTGGTTTGTTGGAGTGCGGGAAGGAGTTTAGTTTCGATCCAATTTAATTCGGCTTGGGTATTTTCGCCTACCTGTATTTCTCGATTTGTCATTACGGCGGTGACTAATTCGGCGGCGTATAATTCGATGATTTCTACTGCGTCACCGATGATGCGGATTGGTTTGGGTGTAGCGGGGATTTTTACCCCACCCCAGCCCTCCCCTTGGAAAGGGGAGGGGGCAAGATCCATGTTTATATCCTTGGGAAGACTACTGAGGTTTGAAGCCCCCCTTTCCAAGGGGGGTTGGGGGGGTAATCTAGAGTTATCGAATCCTACTAATTCTTCATTCTCTGGTGTAGCGGGGATTTTTACCCCACCCCAGCCCTCCCCTTGGAAAGGGGAGGGGGCAAGATCCATGTTTATATCCTTGGGGAGACTACTGAGATTTGAAGCCCCCCTTTCCAAGGGGGGTTGGGGGGGTAATCTAGGAACTACGCAGTTAACCAATTCTGCACCCAAATCTGCTGTTAAAGGATCGAAATCCAGCTCCCAATCTAAAGCGATCGCACGAGTTAAACCCAGTCTATTTGCATTAGGATTGCGGGCGATCGCAACCACAAGATCTCGCAATTGTGTATCCTGGGGACACTGCCCAAATATATGCAAACCATCGCGGATTTGGGCTTCTTTTAGTTCGCAAAGATAACCGTCGGCGGTATTTAAAAACCTCGATATTGTGTCATCGCTGGAATTCACATCTAATCCTTTACCCACCCCCCCCTGCGGGTACCCCTCCGAGGAGGGGATTTCAATTTCGAGGGTTTGGTGGAGGTTTTCTTTTTGGATGAGGGTGATTAATCGATCGCGGATTAAGGGCATCCTTTGTGGATCTAGGGTTTGGGCTTCGTAATATTCGTCGATTAAGCCTTCTAATTGATTTAAACCGCCGTAGAGTTCGGCGCGTGTCATTGGGGGTGTGAGATGATCGAGAATTACGGCTTGGGTGCGACGTTTTGCTTGGGAACCTTCGCCAGGATCGTTGACGATGAAGGGGTATAAGTGGGGCATGGCTCCAAATACGGCTTCGGGATAGCAATTTTCGGATAGGGCGACACTTTTGCCTGGGAGCCATTCTAGATTGCCATGTTTGCCCACATGTACGATCGCATTTGCGCCGAAATTAGCACGAATCCAATGATAGAAGGCAACGTATTGATGGGGGGGGACTAAATCGGGTGCGTGGTAGTTGAGGTTGGGATCTTTGTCGTAGCCGCGTGCTGGTTGGATGCCGACGAAGACGTTGCCGAATTGGATGCCGGGGATGGAGAGGGGGGGAGATGAGGAGGTGGGTGGATTCTGTAGGGGTGCCCCTTGTGGGTACCCTAGCCCACTATGTACGGAGCTAGAGTCCAAAGCCCCCCTTTCCAAGGGGGGTTGGGGGGGTAGTCTAGGGTTGTAGCCATTCACTAATGCTTGGTTTTCAGCGGAGATTTTTACCCCACCCCAGCCCTCCCCTTGCCAAGGGGAGGGGGCAAGATCCATGCTTACTCCCTGGTATAGTTGGGGGGGTAATCCATCAACTGTGCCCCATCGATCGATTATCCCCTGCTGTACACTCATTGGTAAAGTCTGAAAATGTGCCCAATACTCCTCACCATCCAAAGACTGATTAGCTTTGCGCCATCCATCGCCTTCAGGATCGTTAGTCACTCCCGCCGTCAATAACTTAATTAATTCCCCACTATCAGCCGGAATATCCCCAACTTGATAACCCGCAGCCTTCAGAGCGTGCAAGATTTCCACACAACTTTGGGGCGTATCTAAGCCTACCCCATTCGCCAACCTACCATCACGAGTAGGGTAATTTGCGAGGATGAGAGCAACTTTTCGATCGCCAACATCTGTTTGCCGTAGCTTACTCCAATTTAAAGCTAATTCTGCCACAAATTCGACTCGATCGGCGACAGGCTCATACACCAATACATCCGTCTGAAGTGCCGAATTAGAATTCTGCACCGCCTTAAACGAAATCGCACGGGTAATAATCCGCCCATCCACCTCTGGTAGAGCCACATTCATCGCCATATCGCGAGGTGTCAAACCCTGCCAACCAGACTCCCAAAATTCCTTCCCCGCACCGCTCAAAATCACCTGAAAAACAGGCAAATTCAACGTCGCCCACAAACCTACCTGGGGTGTATCCGTATCTAAACTCGCTAAGGAAAAACTAGTGGTATTGAGCAATACATCCACACCCTGCTGACAATAACTAGTTAACACCCTCTGCACCACCGGATCTTTGAGCGAAGACACAAAAATTGGCACAGGAGTTAGGTTTCGATCGACTAAAGCTTGACACAATGCCTCGATCGCGGCTAAATTTCCTGATAGATAATGTGCCCGATAGAAAATTATCGCCGCCCCACCCTGTAATGGCAATCCATCCGGCAACCATCGCGTCTCATCATAAATGCCCACACGGGGTACAGCTTCGGGCGATCGATATTCACACGTCACATCCAACCACCGACAAGCGATAAAATTCAATAGCTGACGGTAATTATCCACCCCAGCCTCGATGAGGTATTGCCAAACTCGATCGACATCCGCCAAACTCGCCGTAGAATGGCTCATCAAGGTCGGATCGGGACGCTCATCACCTGGTAGAACAATTAACACCGCTCCCGTCTGTCTGGCAGTCTCCTGGACGACTTCTAGCCCATAACTCCAGTAGGATTGACCCCCAATTAACCGCACGATAATCACCTTCGCCGCCGTCAATACATCCTCAGCATAAGTATCGATCGTCAATTGCTGCTGCAACTGCAACAAATTCACCACCCGCACCTGGGGAAAATCCGCTGATAACTGCGTTGTAGCGACTGCTAATGTTTGAATATCAGTATCTGCGGCAGTGATGAATGCGATCGGTGCTGGCTGTTGTTCAACGAATATTACACCTTCAGCCGCAGGATTCCAACCACCCGGTATTGTAGCGAGACGATGCATCGAGTTTCACCCTGACAGACAGCATCTCATTGTAACGAACTTGCGATCGGTGATGGTTTAATCTCTATTGCGCAAAAAAGTTGTCCGCCGAAAAAGTCATGAATATTATCTAGCTAAGATTGAGGAATGTATGGATGAATGTGAATAAGCGAAAAAGCACTATATTCAGCACTAGGATGACAAGACTCAATGAGTAGGGAAATTGCTTCTGAATCGCCTGTTTGTGCAAGACGTAGCAAAACAAACAATTTTTTAACATAGTTACTACGATGAGCAACTAATTCTTTACGACCCTTCATTCCATTAAGATCGAAAATGGTTTCGACAGCTTTACCTCGATCGTCACGACCATAAACACTAGCCAATCCAGCAACAGAATCCCAAGTAAATTCAAGATGTGTATTTGGATTGGTCATACCATCAGTTGAATCAATTAGCAAGGGATTGCTGTTAACATCAATTGGGAATTTAGTACCTTTATGACTAGCATCATTACATACGTCACAGGAAAGAAGAAGATTTTTCCACTCAAATGTCAAATCTATATATGCAGATTTTGGACGAAAATGTTCGATCGCGCCATAGGTCACAACTGTTATTTTACTTTCACAGTAAGCACATTTGCCATGAAACATCTCCACTAACGCCTTCTTAATCTGATCGTGCCTATATTTTTTCTGTGCATTATCAACACATTTTTTTGCTTTTTGTATCTGAAATTCTCCTGTATTGGGATCATTTTGAAGTATTTGAAGCTGGAGTTGTTGTTGTGTAAGTTTGTCTAGCCACTTGATAGCATTTTTAGACAACACAGTAGGCTGAGAACTTCTTGCTACAGGAATCAAGGCAAGCGAGCCTCCAACAAAGCATTAATCCGAGCTTCAAGGCTGTCAGGCTCTGGAATATCTCCAAATGGCTGCACCTCCTTCATGAACAGCTCAAGCTGTTCATACTCCGAAGCTTCCTCGCCAACTAAACTGCTATTTTTTCGTTTGAGTTGGTGATAACGCTGAATTTTTTTCTCGGTTGGATGTGAGTAAGTCGATGGAAGACCAAAAGCTGGACTTCTGAGTGTGCGGTCAACATCAGCGGCTAAATCTGTATAGGGAATTTCGATGATTTTTAGTTGATTATTTACAATATCTAAACGGAGAGTCAGTGCATCTAAACCTGCCCCAGTGGCAACTAGAGGGCTATGAGTGGCAACAAAAAATTGGAGATTAGGAAATACTTGCTGTAGCAATCCAGCAATGTCTCGTTGCCAAGAAGGATGTAAATGAATATCCAGTTCGTCAATCAACACAACACCAGATGCTTGTGTTGGATCGTCCAGGTTAGGAAACGACTGAAGTAATCTCCAGATTAAATCACCAGCTAGTGCAATAACGCTACGAAATCCATCTGACAGACTGATGGTTGGTACTTTTTGTCCATCTACCAAGAATTCAATCAAACCCTCCGCCGTCACACCAGCAACTTTAACATCTCCAGGGAGAAGTTTAACGATTGCTTCTTCTCCTACCCTTTTCATTTTCTGTGCTTCTAGATCATCACTATTTTTAGCAAGACGATAGTCTAAATAAACCATCCATCGCTCAAATGAACTTAATGAGGTATCCTCATTAAATTGGGTGAAGAAATTACTAGAACGTTTTGGTACCTCAAGACTTGGGATGATAACTTGACTCAAACGTGTTAGTCGTCGAAAAGCACCATAACCAACCGCAAACCATCCTTGACTCCCAGATGCAAAGGCATTTGCACGAAGCCAACTTAAAATTTTTGTAGGATCTTCAACTAGTGCAGGTTCTGTATATATTTGTAACTTGTCTTTGGTCGTACCAACTGCAACTGCTACGGAACCAGTGACAAAATAAGATAACGCAAAGGTTTTTCGTGGTCTGTCTTCACCAAATGTTCCTGCATCTATATCTTCTTTGTGCAAAATCGCAGTAAGTTTACCTAGTAATTGTGGATCTCGAACCCAACCAGTAGGGCGAGGGAGCAGTTCTTTTGCAGCTTCCGGCCCAGCGAGAAGCAAGGCTAATGCTTGAAGAATTGTGCTTTTCCCAACTCCATTTTCACCGAGTAGTGTTATCCAAGAATATGGCCTTGCTCTATCAGGACGAATTTTAGGATTGCGAGTAAACTTAATTTCTTGCTGCTGGAAGCATTTAATATTACTGATGGTGATGCTTTCAACCCACATTAGCATTTTCTCTAAAGGACAGTCAGTTTTGGATAAAACCCATATCTTATATTACTATCTTGACTTACCTGAGTGGTAATTTACTATCAAAACTGTACTCTGTAGCATCGCCTTTGATAGAGAGTGTTCAGACTCGATCGATCGTCTTACTCGATCTGCGTAACAGGTTTTTTCCCTGGCTGACGTTGGGCAATTTGAATTAATAATCGTAATGTCTCATTGACAGCATCTGCACTCGGAAACATCTCCGCGACATCTGGCTCCAGCCGCACGATCTCACTACCGAAACTTTTTCGTCCAGATCCTAGTTTTCTGACTCTCAAACTTTTCAGATCGTATTCTGGCAAAAGCTCTCTGTGTAAATTCATTATTCGTTTAAAAGCAAGCTAATTGTGAAGATAGATCGGGATATAAATAAGCCAGCGCATGGAGTAATGCTCTAGGTTGGGTAATGAGTAAATCTGGTTGTTTGTCAATCAAAGTTGTAGCCGCATTAAAACCCCAGGCAACGGCAACGATCCGAATTTGGATCGATCGAGCGGCTTGGATATCACGAATTTCATCACCAATATAGATCGCATCCGATTTGGAGCAATTATATTTTTTCATCATCCGCTCGATGACTTTTCCTTTGCCAAAAGTTGAAGCCGTAGTAATAAAATCGAATAGATATTCGAGGTGATTTTGTTTGAGGAGCGATCGAATATTTGCCTCAGAGTTGGAACTGACAATTCCCAATCGATAGCCGCGACATTTGAGGGAGAGTAATAGTTCGACGACTCCTGGAAATAGTTTGACGTTCCGTACTTCCCTGGGAAACTCTTCTTTTACTCGTTTCAACAGGAATGGTAATTTCCACAAGGAAACTTTGGAACTCTTAATGATTTCCCAAGGACTGAGATATTTGAAACTGTCTACCTGTTGGTTGCTGATTTGGTTGTATTTGAATTCAGGTGCCAATCGATTGACAATCCGCAACAGTGCATCCAAGGTATCGGCGAGGGTACCATCGAAATCAAAGACGATTAACTTGGAGTTGCTTTGCATGTTGGGGTTGCCAGGATGGGGTTTTTAATTATAATCTGAATTATCGATCGATCTGGATCTTAAATATAAAGATTTTTGTTGACATTTGGCTGCGACATCGGTAATCTAATCCTATCCGATCTCACGGTGGCGAGTCGGTGATCTTAAACGTTGTTTTGGATATTTGCATCAGCATTTCGTCTCCACATTGCGGGTTTGATCCGTCGCAATGCTGAACCTCTCAATCTGGTATCCCAAATAGAATCGGTGATGGTAACTAATTCGCTGAGTTTGGGTGCGAGTAATTCGGGGTTGGGTGCAAAATCAACTACGTCTGTGGGTTGAGCAAATCGTTGATTCCAGGGGCAAACATCTTGACAGATATCGCATCCGGCTACCCAGCCTTGAAGATTAGTCGCTATTTCTGGGGGGAGATTGGCGGCGCGGTTTTCGATCGTATGATAGGCAATACATCGGTTAGCATCGACTATATATGGTTGGGCAATTGCATCTGTAGGGCAGGCGGAGATACACCGCGTGCAGGTACCACAGTGTTGGGTGTGGGGAGAATCTGCAATTAGTGCTAAATTAGTGACGATTTCGCCCAAAAATATCCACGAGCCGTACTCTCGATTGATGACATTCCCATTTTTGCCAATCCAACCGATTCCGGCTGTTTGCGCCCAGAATTTATCTTGGATTGGGCCTGTATCTACATAATAGCGGGATTCTAGCCCAGGGGATCGATCGGTTAACCAACCTGTTAATTGTTTGAGTTTTCGGGTTAAGACTTTGTGATAGTCTCGCCCCCAGGCATAGCGGGCAACTTTGCCATATGCTCGGCTCTGAGGGCGTTGGTAGGGGGTGTAATAGTTGAGCGCGAGGGCAATTACCGATTTGGCGTTTGGCATGACTTTGAGGATATCCTGGCGGCGAGGATCGGACATCCACGCCATATCAGCTTGATATCCCAAGTTCAACCAGGATTGCAATCCCTGGGCGGCGATTTGGGTTAGAGTAGGATCGATCGATGCTATGCCCACTGCATGAAAACCGATCGATCGGGCTTGAGTTTTAATTTGTTGACTGAGTGAATCCACGATCGACTTAAAATAGATACTGGGACTCGATATTAAATACTATGTCACATCTTCGTTATTATTTCGTTCGCGGAGCGTGGGCTTTGCCCAATCGACTGTTATTGCTGTCGATTGCGACCATTTTTGCCATTGGGATTTGGACTCTTCCCGCCCAAGCTACGGCTCTATATGAGGTGCCTAGCGTTTCTGCTGGCGTACCGACTTGGTTGGTAGACAAGGCGGATGTGTTGAGTTTATCTACCAAGGGTCAGATCAAAGGTACTCTCGAACAACTTGCCAAACAGACAGGGAAGGAAGTTCGCTTTGTGACGATTCATCGACTCGATTATGGCGAAACTATTCAAACTTTTACGAATAAACTGTTTGATAAATGGTTTCCGACAGAAGCCGAACAAGCCAATCAGACTCTTATTGTACTAGACGATCTGACGAATACGATCGGCGTTCGCACTGGCACTGAGGTAAAATTATTGCTACCTGATGCTACTGCGACGAGTATTACTGATACAACCATGCAGGTACCTTTACGGGATGGTAATAAGTACAATCAATCTTTTGGCGATGCGGCCGATCGATTATCAGTCATCTTATCAGGTGGAGTAGATCCTGGGCCACCAAAAGTCCAAGCTACTCCTGATGTTGGTAGAACCTTTCTCAAAGCCGAAGAAACCGAAGCCAACCGCAGCAATTTTCTGATTATTGTAATTGGACTCCTGATTGCGGCTACTGTCATTCCGATGGCAACCTGGTGGTGGTATCAGAATCAAGATTAAGACATTTTGGATTTTGGATTTTGCGGATGTAAGGGAGTGTTCGGGTTCCCACGGCTCGGGTGACCCGAGACGACGACAGTGGAGCACACCAAGCGGATTTTGGATTGTTGCTAGACAATAGCCTCGACTCCATCAAGAAGTCGAGGCTACAATCCCAAATTTGATTTGCAAAAGTCACCAATCTTGCCCTCACCCCCCACCCCGCACCCAAGCTTGGGTGCGGCGTTTTTATCCCGGGGGTCCCCCGGAATAAAAAAACGACAAGACAGAGGGGAGCCGGAGCCGGAGGCGAGGGCGGGGTGAGGGCAAGGGATTTCGATGACACAATAAAGTCTGCATCAACTAAATTCTAGAGAGTATTTTGAGTTTAATTATCTTCTAGTGTTTCTATATCTGAATAATGGATTATGGCATCGATTTGGTCTTGATGACGATCGAGTGCATCAAAGAAATCACGACTTTGTTGTCTTAATGTATCAGAAAGTTCCCGATTTTGTCGTTCCATCGCACGGGCGATTGTTTTGATGCCGATTACTGTTTCTTTTACATCTGAAGTAATCGCCATAACTGATTTAACGATGGAATTAGTTCTTCTTTCGTGGGTACGTTCTACTTCGATTAGTTGAGAAATTTGTTGACTATTAGCCGCATTTGCTTGAGCGGTAGCAGCGAGTAATTGCTGGATTTTTAGATACTCACTCGCTCTTTGTTCGCGATCTATTGTTGCCTGAACTTCTAACTGCTCCATACGTCGATTCTCCAAATGAGAGGCTACGCCAACGAATGCTGAGACAGATAGAGCCAGCAATTCAGAGATCGCTTCGATTTTTTGAGGCAATACATCTAAAGGTGAGTCGTTCGATTGAGTCATTATTTTACATAGCCTCGGTTGGATGGAATCGACTGGTGGAATGATTAAATAGTATTACCCTACTTTCAGCATTGAGGCAAAGCTATCGGGCAAAAAGCCATCTTTAATTGTTACACCTAATCCTGATAAATCTCCAGGTAACAAACGCCCATCAACTAATTTTGCACCGATAAAAGGATCGTCGATTAGATTTAGATGACTATCCAAATCTAAATAATCTGCTAGGGGTGATAATTGCGCGGCTGCGGTATTTGCCATGACTGTATCGGAGTAGCAGCCAAACATCACTTTCAAACCATGAGCGCGGGCGGTATGAATCATCCGCATTGCTTCTGTCAATCCGCCAGACTTCATCAGTTTAATATTAATCCCATCCACCTTATCGACAAGCTGAGGAATATCGCGACTGGTGAAACAACTCTCATCGACAAAAATTGGTAATGGGGATGCTTGTTTGAGTGCGACTAATTGCGCTTCATTTCCTCGCGCCAAGGGTTGCTCTAGATATTCTACGCCCAAATCTGCCAACCAATGACTCATGGCGATCGCGTCTTCGAGATTCCAGCCGCCATTTGCATCGACGGTTAATTTAGCCTGGGGCATTTCATCTTTAATTGCTATCATCATCTCGCGATCGGCACCAATTCCCAAGGGATTGCCGAGTTTTATTTTTAAAAACCTCGCCTCGAAGACTTCTAACCAGCCGCGAATTCGCTCTCTTGCTCCATCGGGGGTATTAATTCCGACGGTGACGGAAATAGGCACAATTTTGGATATATCTAAGCCCCATAATTTCCATAGGGGTAAATTGATGCTTTTTCCCAACCAATCATATAATGCTAGATCGATCGCGGCTCTGGCAGCGGAGGGTAGTTTGAATTTTTCCATCCCTAGCTCGATGGCTTGACGTTGATAGGGATGAAGGTTTGATAGAAAGGGGATGAAGGATGCTAAGGCGGTGGTAATTTGGGCGGAGGATTGGATTTGGGTACCGATGGTAAATGGTACTGCTTCTCCCCAGCCACTGATTCCATCGGCGGTGATTTGGATGGCGATGTTTTGATTTTGGCTGCTGGTACCTCGGCTGATGGTGAGGGCGAAGCGTTTGGTGACGGTGTATGGGTGGAGCTGGATTTGCATTGAGGCGGGAAGGTGTTTTTAACGCGGATTGCCCTCACCCCCAACCCCTCTCCCAAGCTTGGGAGCGGCGTTTTTACGTCACGGGGTTCCCCCAGAATAAAAAAACGACAAGACAGAGGGGAGCCGGAGCCGGAGGCGGCGGCGGGGTGAGGGCGAAGGGATTTCGTTAGCACAAGGAGTCCATATTAAGTGAGTTTGTCGCAACAGATACGCTGTACGAGCGCGGCTACATAAACAGAATCCGCCTACACGGATTGGGGTATCTCATATTTTAGTCTGCCTTCGTAGACTTTGATTCTATTGGCGCGGTTTTAATCGCCAGATACTTAACCGCCATCACTGCTTGGTATACTTCGCTCCAGGGAACTTGATGTGTTCGGGCGAGTGTGGCGCAGTCTTCGTATTCTGGTTGAATATTGATGATGCGATCGTCACCGTACAAGTTATTGTGGGCGATTTTTACTCGGACTGTACCATATTTGGTGGTGACAGATTCTATCTCTCTGGGTAAGATCGATCGAGTTTCTTCTCGACGGCGAATGCCTAGGGTACTCGTTTCTGTAAATATAACTTGTTCGCACTCAACTATTCGATCGAGTGGACAAATTACAGTGAGTAGAATTCCAGGGCGAGATTTTTTCATCCCAATCGGTTGAGTAAAGACATCTACCGCCCCAGCTTGAAATAATAACTCGAATGTGTAGCCGATCGCTTGGGGATTGAGATCGTCGATTTGGGTTGTCAAAACTTGGATGGTTTCTAAACAGTCTTCCCGCACTGTAGATGAAGCGGTTGCTCCAGAGAGAGTACCAATCCATAGCCGTAAAATATTTGGGATGGGTAACTCGATCGTCCCTGCACCCAAACCGATAGACTGTAATTGCATCACTGGGGGTGCGCCAAATGCTGTCGCCAAAGTCACCGCAATCGCTGCACCAGTGGGAGTCACCAATTCTCGATCGATCCCATTGCTATACACTGGCACCTGATGCGCCGAAAATAATTTTAGCACCGCAGGTACGGGCACTGGTAATATCCCATGTGCAGCCCGAACTGTACCCCCGCCTGTAGGTAATGGCGAACAGTAAATTTTTTCTATGCCTAGATAATCCAAGCCCAAACAAGTCCCGACAATATCGACGATCGCATCCACTGCCCCTACCTCGTGAAAATGCACCTCAGCGGGGTCTATGCCGTGAACTGCACCCTCGGCGATCGCCAATCTACGAAATATATCCAAACTCCATTGCGACGCTCTAGGCGGCAAATTTGCCCCATTTATCAGTTCTTCGATTTGGGGTAGGTTCCGTTGGGGAGTATCGTAATGATGGTGGTGAGCATCATGCTCGTCATGATGATGGTGATGAGCATCATGTTCGTGTTGATGTTCGTCATCATGATGATGGTGGTGAGCATCATGCTCATGATGATGGTGATGATGTCCCTGTTTTACTTTATTTTCGGTGGATGACTCAATCGCGGTGAGATCTACATGTACCTTCGTCGCAATTTGACCGTTGTGGTGAACGTGGTTCGATCGCAATTTATACTCAGACTGGATGCCCAGCCTGTCGAGACATTCGATTAAATATGCCAAGGGTACGCCAGCATCTACCAATGCACCCAAACACATATCACCAGCAATTCCGGTTTGACATTCTAGATAGGCAATTTTCATGGGGAGTTGGGAGTTGGGGGTTGGGAGTTGGGAGTTGGGAGTGCCGATCTCTATAGATTTTCACTCAAAAGGTCGATCGATCTCAACTTTGGTTGATAATTAATGATGCGATCGCTAGGATCGGGTCTAAGCTATGGTATCTTACCTGACCCCTCACCCCTGACCCCTCACCCCTCCCCTATGGCTACTCTATACGAAGTTCATTCAGAAACACCTCAAACCAGACGAATTGACGAGATTGTCACCGCGCTGGGTAATGGAGCGGTGATGCTCTACCCTACAGATACAGTTTACGCGATCGGTTGCGACATCAAATCCAAGCTGGGAGTCGATCGAGTCCGTCAAATCAAACGAATGTGTAATGACAAACCACTCACATTCTTGTGTCAATCTTTATCAAATATAGCTGATTATGCCACCGTCTCAGATCCAGCCTATCGATTGATGAAGCATCTCATCCCCGGCACATACACCTTTATTTTACCAGCTACCAAACTCGTCCCCAAACTCGTCCAAGATCCCAAGCGCAAAACCACCGGGATTAGAGTCCCCAAACACACCCTCTGTCAAATTATCCTCGACAGGCTGGGAAACCCTGTCATTTCCACCTCCGCACACCTTCAGGATGATGATGGTTATCAACCAACACTAGGCGTAGAAAAAGCGCGGCTCTTTGACGAACTCGAAAAATTGGTGGATATTATCATCGATGATGGCTCGGATCCAGGCATGGAAGGCTCTACAGTGCTAGATATGACGACAGACACCCCAACAGCGATTCGCGAGGGTTTGGGCTGGGCTGAAGTGGTATCTTGGCTATAGCGAAAGTGTCGATCGAAACCTGACTGCAACCCGTCGATTTAGGCTGTAGTGGCGATCGAATTCAATCGCCACTCGATCGATCCAATCAACCCCACAGCACGAGCAATCCCATCCTCGGCTTGAATTCTCACCTCAAAGTTGAATTGAAATACTTGTGTAATAGTCTATTTTTTAAAGCTGGCTGCGGTAAATGCTTTTGATGCCTGCTCGTTGTAGCTCATGCCGATCGGATCGCGAAGACCAGGAACATAGACTGTATAATTTTTATAGCTCCCGCCACGCACAACAACTGTATTCCAGCGTTTGCCATCAATCTCAGTCCAGTAGTTCAACCTGTCGCCAGACTGTTGCTCTTTGTGAACCATCGTCTTACCATTGATGGAGCTACGCACGCCATCAATCCTCACTAGATAGGCTCCAGGCGTTCCAACTACATCAGCGATGGCGATTTGCTCTCCTTCAGAGCCTGAGTAGACTTTGACGATACCAACTTTAGCAGTCGCAATATTCACCATTGGCAATTTCTCTTCAACAATCGGCGCAGCACTCACCTGTTTTTTCGGCTCGCAGCCACTGAGCTTGACACCTTTTTTTGCAAATATCGGGCAGGCATGTTGTGGCAAGTAGCCCTCACCATTTGCACTAAGTATCTCTTTCTCCACCATAATTCGTAGCGAGGAAAAGCATTTACCGCCTAATAGACGACGCGCAATCCCATTAGGAGCTGCATCAGCAGGCATGGAAAGTCCAGATACGACTGCCAAACTGACATCTTCATCGGCACATTGTGCGGCAGTTGGGGACGCACCCAATCCAGGCTCAAAAAACTGCAACGCTACCCAATGCTTGAATTGTAACCGAGCGCGTTTGCCGATCGCAAAGGATTCTTTGGGATTGGATTTGGCGTACTTTTGCAGAGCTTCCAGACAAACACCCGTATCATAGCTATTCTTGGCAGCACATCGATCCAAATCCGCCAAGGATTTAAACACCATTGGATCCCTAGCAACCGCAGCACCTGAAAGCACTGTCACAGACAATAAAGCAGAACATCCAGCTAACAGAGTAGCAATGCGGCGATGTGAAATAGTACTGAGTAAAGTCTTCATAGTGCAAATTAGCTCCGTTAATAAGTGGAAATAAACGAGCGACAAAATCTAAATGGGGGAACCCGATCGCATCTATAATACCCAATTATGATGTGACGTTGAGCAACTCGATCGGTAATAGAAAGGCAGAGCTGCATAATAGTCAGCTCCCATGGTAGAATGATAGGTTTGTGACACTATACGGAAAGAATAGCCTAAAAAGCTTAGATAGAAATCGATATGGCAAAGCGCGTACAGTTAGTTTTAACCCAAGATATTCGTAAACTGGGCAAAAATGGTGATGTAGTCGAAGTGGCTCCTGGCTACGCTAGAAACTACCTCCTCCCCCAGAAAATGGCATCCAATGTCACCCCAGGATTGCTCAAGCAAGCCGAGAAGCGTCGCGAGATCGAGCGTTTGCGTCTCCTAGCACTAAAAGAATTGGCGGAAACCCAAAAAGCAGCAATCGATAAAGTCGGCAAATTCTCCATCGCCAAACAAGTCGGCGAAAAAGAGTCAATCTTTGGTACAGTTACAACTGCCGAAGTCGCCGAACTCGTCAAAGAAAAAACCGGACAAGAAATCGACAAACGGGATATCGAGATGCCTGATGTCGCTCAACTCGGCGCATACAAAGCTCAACTCAAACTTCACCCCGAAGTCATCGTCATCATCGAGATCGAAGTTGTTGCTAAGTAATATTAGCTAACATAACTACCTCGTCAAAGCAGGCTGCACCCGCAGCCTATTTTTGTACCTATAATTCCTAATTTAGTACAATAGTATCTAGCAATAGTGAGTAGATATTAAACTTGGGCATGAGGATTAAATAATTTGCGTAGGTTGAGTTGAGCCTCGTGCCCTATCTCAACCATAGATCGATAATCCAAAATCCGCTTGGTGTGCTGTCTTGAAAAGGTGCTCTACTTGGGGAAACCCCAAGACCGCACTTTTCGCTCCACTGTCGTCGGATCGGGTCACCCGAGCCGTGGGAACAAAGGACACTCCCTTACATCCGCTGTCTTGACTGAAACACATGCGGAGGAAACCTCCGCGTGATTTCAGTCGCAAAATCCAAAATCCAAAATCCACATGACAGACACACCCAATTTTCGATCGACAAATCTCACTCCTCCACAAAATATCGAAGTTGAGGAGGCAATTTTGGGCGGGATATTACTCGATCCGGAAGGGATTAGTCGAGTATCAGACAAGCTGATTCCAGAAGCATTTTATACCCCAGTTCATGTAGATATTTATAAGGCTGCATTAGCCTTGCATGGACAAGGTAAGCCTACAGATTTGATTGCGATGACGGATTGGTTGATAGACCAAAAACAACTTGAGAAAATTGGCGGACAAGCTAAATTAATCCAACTACTCGATCGAACAGTTAGTGCGGTTAATATTGATTCTCTAGCTGTATTGGTGATGGATAAATATATCCGGCGTGAATTGATTAAGGCAGGTACAGAAGTCACTCAGTTGGGCTATGCTGCCGATCGACCCCTCGAAATCATCCTTGATGAATCCGAACAACAAATCCTCAATTTAACCCAGTCTAGACCGAAAATAGGGCTAACACCGATTAAGGAAATCGTCGCTACAACCTATCAAGATATTCAGGATCGGCATGACAATGTTATTCCGCCTGGATTGACGAGTGATTTTAGCGATTTGGATGGAATGACGAGTGGATTTCAGCGATCGGATCTGATCATTATTGCTGGTCGTCCATCAATGGGAAAATGTTTGG
Source organism: Chamaesiphon sp. VAR_4_metabat_408 (assembly GCA_031422115.1). Lineage (GTDB taxonomy): Bacteria > Cyanobacteriota > Cyanobacteriia > Cyanobacteriales > Chamaesiphonaceae > Chamaesiphon. The sequence continues at coordinate 16,132 of JANOPX010000141.1, forward strand.
TTTATGATGCCCAAATCGTACTAGCCGATGGATCGATTCAGACGATCGAACAACTTTATCATCAGCAGCAAGCCGATCTTTTAACCCTTAATAATAATTGGAGATTTAGTTGGACTAAACCATCGGTATATGTGGATGATGGGATTAAGCCAGTATTTCGGATGAGAAGCCGTTTGGGTAGATCGATCGAAACAACTCTTACTCATCCATTTTTAACATTAGATGGCTGGCGATCGCTATCGCACTTACAAGTAGGCGATAAAATAGCTGTACCTAGAATTATTCCTGTATTTGGCGATAAATTAATTAGGGAGTGCGATATTAAGCTATTTGTTGATTTCACCTTGAATTATCAAGTTATACCAGATTTTATATTTAAACTACAAAAAAGATCGATCGCATCATTTATCAAATATTTATTAAATCTAAACAATTTTGATTTGTTGCTCGATCGGGTAAACGGGCAAGCACAATTAAAGTTTGTAACAATTAATGAAAAATTAGCGCATCAAGTTCAACATCTACTATTGAGATTTGGGATCGTAACTCAACTGGTTAATGTCCAAAATCGATCCAGTGAATACAAAGAAGATCGGCAAAATATTTGGGGAATCGATCTAATTGAGGCTCGATCGATTCGTATATTTATTGCAGAAATTGAACTACTAGAGCAAGAAGTAGTAGTTGAGAAACTGTTAAAATCTTATCCAAGTCCAAAGCCATCGCACAATTATATCCCCGACTTCTCAGAGAAGTCGGGGACATGTCCCCACAAGTCTAGTGAATCCGCTCCTCAAATCTATTGGGATGAAATTATCGCAATAGAATTTACTGGCAACAAACAAGTTTACGATCTAACAATTCCTGATACTCATAATTTCGTTGCTAATGATATTTGCGTTCACAATACTGCTATTAGTCTCAATATTGCCTACAATATGGCAAAGCTACATCAGCTACCAGTACTAGTATTTAGTTTGGAAATGTCCAAGGATCAATTAGTCCAAAGATTGATTGCGAGTGAGGCGGGAGTAGATAGTAGTAGATTGAGAGCTGGGCGAATTAGTCCGAATGAATGGGATCCGGTATTGAAAGCAGTCGATCGCATTTCTGAGTTACCTATTTTTATTGATGATAATGCTAGTATGACGATGATGGAAATGCGGAGTCAAGCCCGCAAACTCCAGGCTGAAAATGGGGGTAAGTTGGGATTGATTATGATCGATTATCTCCAATTGATGGAAGGCGGCGGAGATAATCGCGTCCAAGAAATATCAAAAATTACTCGTAGTCTTAAAGGTTTGGCACGGGAATTGCAAGTACCATTAATTGCTTTATCTCAACTCAGTCGAAGTGTAGAAGCCAGAAATAATAAACGTCCAATGATGTCAGATTTGAGAGAATCTGGCTGTTTGACTGGTGATACTTTAATTACTATGGCTGATACAGGTATTCAGATTCCAATTCGTGATTTAGTTGGTAAATCTGAATTTGGAGTATGGGCACTAGATGAAACCAATATGCAGCTTCGACGAGCTGTTGTAAGTCATGCCTTTACAACTGGAGTCAAGCCAGTATGGCAAGTACAAACACAGTCAGGCAGAGTCATTCGAGCAACAGCAAATCATCAATTTTTAACTATTCATGGTTGGAAAAGACTGGAAGAACTCTCAATTGACGATCGATTAGCAGTTCCTAGAAAAATTTCTCATCCTAATCTAGAACAATCTATGAGTGACGCAGAGCTTGCATTAATCGGTCACTTAATTGGTGATGGGTGTACTTTACCACGTCATAGTATCCAATATACTACGAGAGAACCAGATTTAGCTCAAATAGTGGCAAATTTAGCAACAGAAATATTTGGCGATCGAATTATTCCTAGAATTCAGAAAGAACGAGACTGGTATCAAGTATATTTAAGTGCAGGATTTCGTTTAACACATAATGTCAGGAACCCTATTTCTCAATGGTTAGATACTTTAAATATATTTGGGTTGCGTTCTCATGAAAAGTTTGTCCCAGATCTAGTTTTTTCTCAGCCTAAAGCTGCGATTGGTCTATTCTTGCGTCATTTGTGGAGTACTGACGGTTGTATTAATTTCAATCGGGATATCCCTGAGACAGGAACTACTAGTCGAAAAAGTTATCCCATTATTTATTACTCATCCAGCAGCAGAGAGTTAGCCGTTCATGTTCAATCTCTTTTATTGAGACTAGAGATTAATGCCACTCTGCATAAAGTTCCTCAACTGAATAAAGGCAGAGATCGATATCACGTAAAGGTGAGCGGCAAGAATGATGTAATCCAATTTATCGATCTAGTCGGTGCTGTTGGTGCTTACAAGAAAAAATCACTATCTCAAATTGCCGACTATTTCAATAGTAAAGGATCTGTGACAAATCGTGATGTGATTCCTTCAGATTGTTGGCGAATGTATGTTGTACCTGCAATTGGGCAAGCTGGATTGACAACGAGAGAGTTTCAATCACAACTAGGAAATAAGTACTGTGGGACTAGCTTGTACAAACACAATATTAGTCGAGAGAGAGCATCAAAAATAGCCCTGATTACCCGATCGAACGAAATTGATAAACTCGCAAATAGTGATATTTATTGGGATAAAATTGTGTCGATAGATCTTGATGGAGAATCAGATGTATACGATCTAACCGTGCCATGTTTTCATAATTTTGTCGCTAATAATATAATTGCACATAATTCGATCGAGCAAGATGCGGATCTGATTATTATGCTATATCGAGATGCTTATTATAATCCCGATACAGTCGATCGAGATATCACCGAACTCATTATCACCAAACATCGAAATGGCCCAACTGGAGTCGTTAAATTAGTATTCGATCCAGCTTTGACTAAGTTCAAAAATCTCGCTCGTCCGATGCACTAGTAAATATTCTAGACAAATTCACGCATCATCTTAAATGAAGAGACAACACCCTCAACTATGATTTCGCTCCCATCGACTTTAGCAAAACCAGCTCGCTGATATAAATTAACTACGGGATTGTCGGCGCGAACACTCAGTGAGATTGCTGGGTAAGTAAATTGTACCGATTCTAATACTTTCATTAATAGCTCAGTCCCAATTCCTTGCCCGCGATATTCTGGTAATACTGCTATTGCTAATTCGGGGATTGAGTCATCAATGTAGCCAAAACCTTTGTCATCATTTAACCATAACCGCAGCCAAGCAGCACCGATCGATCTTACATCAGTCTTGGCAACAAAACCCCGATCGCCGCCACGCCCCCAATTCATGGCATAACGGGCGAGGTAATCTTGTGTTTGGACATCTTCAATCGTTGGCTGTTGTGCGGCATATACAAGCATTTCCCAGACAATAGACTCATCTTTATCTGTGAGATCGACGATTTTATAATTTATCACTTATCGATCGATTTTCAATTAGCGGCTAGCTTTAATTGTAGCAGGTGGTAGTCACTCTCACTGTTGGTATTAGCTCGATCGTAATATCTTTGACGAGTCACAAGCATTGCCCTGAGCCTATTAAGGGTAGCCTCTGCCCCAAACCTTTGAGACAGCATAAACACCAATACTCTATATAGACATTAGACTTAAAATCGACTTTTGTTATCGTTTATGCTTTGCAAAATCTGGCAAATATAGTATATTGAGAATGTCAGTTCATAAGTCTCAATATACTTGAATTTCAGTAGCTTTAAGGGCTATGGCTATTTAGTCCATTTTGAGTCGGCATCCAATCCCAAATTTTATTTCCTAGCGACTATGAAAATCTGGCAATTAGTGTGTGGTAGTGTATTAGTTTTAAGTATGGCAAGTTGCGGCAACAAACCAGCCACAACGCCCCCAGGAGAGCCAGCCCCAACAGGATCTGCACCAGCTACAGAACCTGCTCCAACTACAGGAGCAGCACCAGCACCAACAAGCTCTGCACCTCCAGCAGACAAACCATTAGCTACAGACGCTCCACCAGCAACTACTACAGCAACAGGATCTGGTTTCCCAGCTTTGAAAGCAGTGATCGGTGAAACAAAGAAAGCAGGTGAAGCCGCTAATTTTGATGTAGCGACAACCGAGTTTTCTAAATTTGACGAGGCTTGGAAGACTGTAGGCGACAAAGTAAAGACTAAAATGCCTGCTGAATATAAAACGATCGAAAAAAGTCTAGAAGACGCGAATATGGCAATTGCCAAAAAAGACAAAACTGCTCTACTCGCTAGTTTGACAAAACTGAGCGGCAGTGTAGATAAAGTCAGCAAGTAATGACGATCGACGGCGGGTTAAAAAGTAGAATCAATATCTGCTCGAAATTGATTCTACTTTTTAACCCGCTGTCATCGATCGGATGAGCTGAAAATTTCAGAGCTAAAACTTAAATAGATAGATAAGTTTTGGCTAATATCGCTGCCTGAGTGCGATCGCGCAAATTCAATCTATTCAAAAGATTGGTAACATGATTTTTGACAGTCCCTTCAGAAATATATAATTTCTGCGCTATTTCTCGATTATTGGCACCTGCTGCAATCAGTTTCAAGACTTCCAATTCTCGCGGGGTTAGATCTGCGAGTTCGGTTGGTAAAGCAATTTCAGGCTCATTTACTCGACCAGCAATGATCTTTTCCATCATCCCTGGTGCTAGATGAGTATACCCCCGATCGACCGCCCGAATCGCGGCTGCAATCTCTTCAGATGGGGTATCTTTGAGTAGATAACCTTTAGCACCATATTCGATCGCCGCCGATACATATTTGTCATCATCAAATGTAGTCAGAATCAAAATATTCACATCAGGAAATTGCCGACAAATCTCCTTAGTCGCCATCACTCCATCCATAATTGGCATCCGAATATCCATCAAAATCACATTCGGTTGAAGTTCTCTGGCAAGATCGATCGCAATTTGACCATTTTCAGCTTCACCAATTATCTGTAAATCTGCTTCGAGTTCTAATAAAGCTTTTAATCCCTGGCGGATCAAATTTTGGTCGTCTACGAGGAGGATGTTAATCATGTTTCAGGGGTCAGGGGTCAGGGGTCAGGGGTTCAGGGGACGGGGGGACTGGGAGACGGGGGGACTGGGAGACGGGGGGACTGCATGTTAAACTTTTACCCTACTACCCTACTACCCTCCCATCCTACTACCCTCCCACTCCTGACCCCTCATCTCTCACAAATGGAATAATTGCGACAATTTGACAACCACTTTGGGGTGTACTGATAATCTCAAATTTGCCATGTAATGATAGTACTCGTTCGCGCATCCCTTGAAGACCGAATCCGGTGGTATTATTAGTCGGAATAAAGCCACGCCCATTGTCGATGACGCGCAATTCTAGTTCATTGAGTCGGGTATGAATTTCGACGATCGCTTCCGTAGCTTGAGCATATTTACTGATATTTGTCAATGCCTCTTGAACGATTCGATAGAGACTAGTCGCGATATCTTGAGGTATATGAGGTGGGATATCCAAACCGCAAAAAGTTTCAATCTGGTTAGATACTTTAAATTCATCCGTCAATTTTTGAATCGCAGCGGGGAGATCTTGCGCTTGGAGAGGATCGGAGCGCAAGGTAGAGACAGATTGACGGACATCTTTGAGCGCGACAGAACCGAGTCTTTTTGCTTCCGTGAGGACTTCACGAGATTTTTCGGGTTGAATGTGGGCGAGTTTGAGAGCCATCTCTAGATGAAGATTGAGGGCTGTGAGGGAATGTCCGAGTGAATCATGGATTTCCCTAGCGATGCGATTTCGCTCCTGTAGGCTGCCCATTTCCTGCGCTCTGAGGGCATAACTACGGATGCGTTGATTGGCAATAGCTAGTTCCTCTTTGGCGAGCTGCTCTGCCAAAACTCGATCTACTAGTAGCTGGAGACTGATCAAGATTCCGCCGAATAAGAACACAAAACCCCAGCGAAATCCAGTTCTATCGCCACGACGCTCTCTTTGTGATGGTTCGGGTGTGAAATTAGGGCTAGCTTCCCTATCTCTAGCTGGAGCAACTGAAGTCGTCGGTGAGCGCATTGGTGAATCACGATCTCGGTGACGGGGAAATATTTGCATCGTCGCCAAAAATAACGCAAATATACCGCAAGTAATCCACAATCGATATTGTCGCCCAAAAATTAGATAGCTCCGAGTCACTACGATGATATAGAGCAAATTCGCTGGACGCATTCCTAGATAAGATGCGACTAAAATAAGGACAATTTGACTGATGGTATAAATAACCCTAATCGACAACTTCTTGGACGTTGGTAAGCGCAACCCCATCACCGCCAACAACACCACAATTCCAATATTCAGCCATGCAGCAGGGGGATCTAATGATTGCCTCTGAGGGGATACTTCTATCGCCATCACCACTGCGAATAAAATCCACTCAATATACAGTAATAGTCTTAGGGGGTGACGCATGGGAATGTGGATAAGATCGCGGGATGATAAGTCTAGAGAGTGCTGTATCGATACCCTTTCTATGACTCTTCTAACATAACTTCAATTGGGTGAAATGGAGCGTTACCTTAGTCATGGTTTGAGTAGCTTGGAGCCATGACCGAAGGTAGGTAATCTAGAACAATCGTTGGTGTAGCCCCGCCGAGAAGTAATCGTGACTTTAGCTGGATATGCAAATTTATTGAAAAATAATAAGATAGCTACATCAAAATCAAACAACCCCGATTCCACCGTGATGAATAAACTAGCATTACTACCTCTACTCGTCGTTCTTGCTTCACCAGCACTTGCTGATGGGAATGATACCAACCACCGTCATCACGACGCACGAGTTGCTCACCATCATGGCAGGAGGCACATGGACAACCTCAATCTCACTCCAGAACAAAAGACCAAAATGGAGCAACTGAGAACTGATGCTCGCGCTCAGATGAATGAAGTCCTCACTCCCGAACAACGAGACAAACTCCAACAACTCAAATCTCAACGCCAAGCCAGAAAATCAGGTGAAGGGCGGATGAATTTGACCCCAGAACAAAAGACCAAGCTCAAAGACATTCGTGAAGCCAAGAAGGAAGAGTTTAAGGCAATCCTCACTCCCGAACAACAAGCTCAGATGAAGGAAGGTGGCGGTAGACGCGGTAAGGGTGGCTGGGAAAAATTCAACATCACGCCCGAGCAAAAAGAAAAAATCGAGCAACTGCGCGCATCTAGTCGCGCTGAAATGGATGCTATCCTCACACCCGAACAACAAGCTCAAGCAAAAACTTATCGAGAGCGTCGTCAAGCAATGGGTGGCGGCTGGAAAAGCTTAAATTTGACCGCCGAGCAAAAAGAAAAAATCAGAACTATTCGTCAATCTAGTCAATTACAATTCACTGAAATTCTTACTCCCGAACAGCAAGCCAAGCTCAAAGATGGCAAAAGTGGCAAAAGAAGATATTACTAAATCTCAGCGACAATTTGGTGAATAGCACCAGTAATCGCGGTTAATTCTGATGGTTGAAATATATGGCGGCATGGTATGAATCAGTCGCCCAAAATGATTGTGTACGCCCTGTGCTGATTGTACTGGAAATACTGGGAGTAGATTGGGCATGGCTGCATAGGGATGCCAAACATGTTGGCGATCGAAATCCAGGAGTCTAGTGTAAAGATTGCATCAAGAATTGTGCAGGGTAATATTACTTATGCTCGGTAGATTTCGATCTGTTGCTTCGGATTGTTACTTGCTTTCCATTGGCGACAATCTCTATCCCTGCATCCGCGCGAGAACAGATATCTTGGTGAGTTTACCCGGATCTAGTCCTTCCAAGTCAGTAATCTGAATCCAGCCATCTCTAACTAGTTCTGCAAATACCCAAATCAAGCCTGGGTAACGGTAATCATATTTACCATCGAGTTCGTGTCTCTTGGAGCTGAGTAAGTCGTGGAGTTGCCAGACATCTTGAGAACTGGCGATCGCTTGTGTCTGTTCGCGTACTACTCTAACTAGGGTGGTGATTTCGTTCTCATAAGCTCTGTCAAAGGCTCTACGAGCAACTTTCTGCTCTGTTTCCGACCATTCAATCTCGGTTTGTGGCATGGCTATAGTGGATGATGTCATGAAATATAGTAAGTTTTTCTTATCTTGTTAATTATTATTCACTATTTACTCATATTTTGCTCAAAAGATCGAGTCTTGAGATAAATTGCCGGAATTCGGTACCAGGGTGTACGCGGATACTCGTGATGTTCCCAGTGGTAGCCGAAGTGATAGCAGCTCAGGAAGGATAAGTACAGGGGATAGTCGATCGTCCGAGCGTGATGGGTATTTTCACCCTCGCTGTGTCGATGAGGTAAATAGGTGCCAAAGATGAATAGCTGGATCGAACTCAGACTTAGGGGTAGAATCCCCCACAGGGCTAGATTAATAGGGGAAATGTCATAGAGTCCAATGGCGATCGATCCCATCCCGCAGATGACCGTTAGGAAGAGGACGCATTGTTGCGGTGATAAATACTCTCTCATAAACTTGAGATACCACTGTAGTGGGTGAGTATGAATCCCATCGTGAAAGTCTGGATCTCCAGTTTGAGCTGGATGTTGATGGTGTTTGGCATGATTCGATCGACAAATCCCATACGGGAGACAGGCATACAACCATAATGAGAGTGCGCCGATGCGATCGTTCCAGATCGGATGACTGGGTAATAAACTCCGGTGCATGGCATCATGGGCGAGGATAAATAAGCCCGTATGTAAAAAGGTACGTGCGAATATACCGAGCAATAGCCAGCCCCAATTAATCTTACTCAAATCGATCGGCAATAATAATACCAAGCTACCAATCCAGATACTAATTATAGCGATCGCAATTAATCCACCGATCGCATTATCCCAATTTTTTGATTCATTCTGTTCGATCGCTATTCCCCTCCGTAAAAAAACGCTCTCCAGAAGAGAGCGTCTATCTTTCAATGGTTTAATTTTAGATTTGGATTTGGATTTGAATTGAATTTTAATCCAAAATCCTGCTTGGTGCGCTGTCTTGTCGTTTTTTTATTCTGGGGGAACCCCAGAATAAAAACGCCGCTTTTTAGGTCGGGAAACCAGACGAGCGCGCATCCGCAAAATCCAAAATTCCCCCTAACGAGTTAGATTCAACAATTCTTTAGGAGATGCTAATAGGTCAATTCCCACGAAGAAAATCTTGTTGTCTGGGCCGAGTAAAAACCGCCAAGCCATGTTCATGCCTACACCAGCACCGAACCAAGGAGTTTGGACTGTTCCAGTTACTTTGATTTGGGTATAACCATCTTGAGCTGGTTCTACTACACCGCGTTCAGGGATGAGTTTGAGGTTCTGACAGTCTTGGTTGAAAAAGCGCAATACGGCTTCTTTACCAACAATTGGCCGTTGGAAAGGAGGTTGTAGAGCACCATCTGGAGCGAATAGTTCGATGAGTGCGTTGAAGTCATTCGCATTCATGTTGCTCATGTAGCTAATAATAGTGGTATTATCAACACCTTCGATCGCGATTTTCGCACGCTGGGAGATTTCTTTGGGGACGACTACAGGTTCGCCAACATTATTCGCGCTACCAGGCTGTTCGCCACCATAACCCATGCCGACGACACAGTTCCGCAAGACGGTGATTTGTTGACCTGCATCCAGATTTTCGACTGCGGTTAAGACTGCGGTTGCATTTGCCGAAAGTGAGTAACCAGTTGGGATAGGAGCGATGGTACCATCTTCCATCAATTCGCCCAATCTGTACCAGAAGCCTAGTTTGACATTTGCCGTCCAGCTTCCATAAATCCGTGAGATGGGAGTATCGGCACGATTGGCGATATCGCACATCACTTGAGATTGATCGCCAAAAGACATGGCTTTCATTTCATTGAGAGTATTTTCGGCTAGCTGCATACTAGCAGCTCCAGGCGCGGCGATCGTAATAGTTTTGCCCATTTGCAAATAAGCGAACCAGATCCAAGCTAACTGATCTTCAGCACTGAGCTGGGCGAAGCGAGCGATCGTGGCTGGGACTGCATCAGCACTAAGGGTACCGGGAAAAATATTCCGAGCTGAGTCGATGGTAAATGGCATAGTAAATATCTAAAATATAGTAGATTTAGAAACCGAAACGTGAAACCTTACTGCTATTGCTATCACTTTAGTGTAATTCTTTACAAGAATCAATAAAAGTTTACAGAGGTCAGGGATGAGGGGGGAGAGGGGGAGAGGGGGGGACGGGGGGACGGGGGGACGGGGGGACGGGGAGACTAGGGGAAAAAAATCGGTTTCCCAAACCTTCAAACCTTCAAGTCCCCCAGTCCCCCTCTCCCCGTCCCCCATACAGGCTCATCACATCGACGATCGATAACCGAGACTGTACGCCCAAATTCAGGGGTGAAATGTGTCCGAGATGGAGATGTTCCGCCGCCGCACAACCAATCATAGCGGCATTATCGGTACAAAATTCCAACGGTGGAAATAAAACCTGAATCCCCTGTTTAGTTGCCGCTGTGTGTAAATACGAGCGCAGTCCGCTATTTGCCGCGACACCCCCACCAATGACGATCGTTTTCAACCCATAGTCTACCGCAGCCGCGATCGCTCTTTTCGTTAGAGACTTAGACACACTATGCTGGAAACTCGCCGCAATATCTGCCACAGGCAAATCTCCTCCCTCAGCCTGCAACTTCTGCACCAATCGCAACACCGCCGTCTTCACCCCACTAAAGCTCGAATCATAGGGATGAAAGCCCCCGCCAGGAAGCCCAATATTGCCCTCTGGAAGTGGATAAAGGTGAGGATTGCCCTGACGCGCCAACCTGTCGATTGCAGGCCCACCTGGATAGCCCAGATTCAACAACCTTGCCACCTTGTCAAACGCTTCACCCGCCGCATCATCGCGAGTGGCTCCGAGTTCGGTATACACGCCGCAATCTTTGACATGAATCAGACTGGTATGTCCGCCAGATACCAACAGGCACAAAAAAGGCGGCTGCAATTCTGGCGAGCTGAGATAGGAAGCGTAAATATGTCCCTCCAGATGATGAACGCCGAGAAAGGGTTTGGCGTGGAGAATTGCCAGAGTTTTGGCGGCTGTCATCCCAATCATCAGGGCACCAACCAGCCCTGGTGCGACAGTTGCCGCAATGCCGTCAATCTCGTCCCAGCCTAGGTTAGCGGACTCTAGTGCTTGGGAAATCACCGCCGTAATCGTGACTAAATGTTGCCGCGAAGCTACCTCTGGCACTACGCCGCCATATTGGGCATGAATCGGGATTTGTGAGGAGATAATACTACTGTGAACTTTACGATTGTTAACAATTGCTACGGCAGTTTCGTCACAACTTGTTTCAATTGACAAAATTGTTGTCATTAGCTGTTAATTTTAAATATTAAATATAGGTGTGAACGATAAGAGCGATCGAAGTTGTCTAGCCTGCCATCGGGCAAAGCTGGTAAGTCGATCGGTTAATTATCGCTAACCTATATCAACTCAGGAATATTCGGCGATCGCCCATTAACTGAGACTCTAAGGAAACTATTATAGGTTTTTTTGTCAAAGCAGATCGATAACACGATCGAGCATTTTGCAAATAAAACTTTTTATTTGGTTACAAAAGGAAACAATCACAATGCACAAACTGTTGGCTCTTGTCTTTGCCATCTGTCTCTGGTTCAATTTTACGCCCACTGCATCCGCTTCAGAAGTAGCTGGACTCGTTCGTTGTAGCGAATCCCCAGCCTTCCAACAACGTGCAGCATCGGCGCGGAATACCACAACAGATCCCGAATCTGGCAAAAAACGTTTCGCCCGTTACGCTCAAGCACTCTGCGGCCCAGAAGGACTGCCACACTTGATTGTAGATGGAAGACTCGATCGAGCGGGTGACTTCTTGATCCCCAGCATTCTATTTCTCTACATTGCGGGTTGGATTGGTTGGGTCGGTCGCGCCTACATCATTGCCATTAAAAAAGGCACCAACGTCGAAGAAAAAGAAATTGTCATCGATGTACCATTAGCAATTAGCTGTATGTTAGGCGGCTTCGCTTGGCCTGCTGCTGCCATCGGCGAATTCACCTCTGGTAAATTAGTTGCTAAAGATAGTGAAATTACAGTTTCTCCTCGATAAATTTGGTGCGGGTTCTGGCGATATATCAACATATATCGACTAAATTAGATCCCAATTATCGATTTTTGATTCTGTTGCAACCGATCGTATCTATATCTTGGAGATAGTCCATGCCACACTTTACCAGATTTTTGTCCAGTGCTCCAGTTTTGGCAGCAGTATGGATGACATTCACAGCGGGTATCTTGATTGAATTCAATCGCTTTTTCCCCGACTTGTTATTCCACCCATTGTAATTTCTATAAAATATTGGAGGCAAGAGATCGGCTCTAAAAATCCCACTCTCGCTCCTCCAATTCCATCCTCCTTAATAAATCGAGAGGTTTTTCATGGCAACTAAAGCTCAAGCGATCGGCAGCATCGATCCTCAAATTAGCAATTTAGCTACACCAATCAATTCTTTTGGTCTCACCAAAGCTTTTATTAGTAATCTACCAGCTTATCGGGCTGGTTTAGCACCCAACCGTCGGGGTTTAGAAGTAGGAATGGCTCATGGCTATCTCTTACTCGGCCCCTTCACTCTACTCGGCCCATTGCGGAATACCGATAGCTCTCATTTGGCTGGATTAGCCGCAACAGTTGGGTTGGTTGTCATCCTTTCTGCTTGTCTGGCTCTCTATGCCAACGTTCAGTCCGCACCACCTTTAGCTAGTGTGACTGTCCCCCAACAATCCAAGGATCTTCAAGGTCAAAAAGGTTGGAGTGAATTCAATTCCGGTTTCCTCATCGGTGGTGTTGGTGGAGCAGCATTTGGTTATGTATTGCTAACTAACGTCCCATTTCTGCATGATTTCACTGGAAATTTCTTCGGTTAATCCTCAAGTTAATTAATCTGTGGAACCGCTCCAAAGCACCCTATCTCTAAACGGATCGGGTGCTTTTTTGGCTGGATCTGATTCAAGCAGAATTACTAATTCTTCAACCATTGGGTACCTCGCGGAGGGCACCCCTACAGGCTAATGGTGTGAGATCGATCGTTAAGTGCAAGATCTGAGCCTACCCACGACTAGCAACTAGATCCGCAACCAGCTACAATTGTTGATAGATATTTACAAATTTATAAAGACTTGTAAATAATCATCTGTCGTCGCTTTAGACCGTAATAGAGTTCTATCTCCACATTTTATGAGCATTCCCATTCGTAACGTAGCCATCATCGCGCACGTAGACCACGGTAAAACTACCCTTGTTGATGCACTTTTGAAACAATCCGGTGTTTTCCGCGAAGGGGAGGACGTGCCTATTTGTGTAATGGACTCGAATGACATCGAACGCGAACGCGGTATTACGATTCTCTCCAAAAATACTGCGGTTAAATACAAAGAAACCCTAATCAACATTATCGATACCCCTGGACACGCGGATTTCGGCGGCGAAGTCGAGCGCGTATTGGGCATGGTTGATGGTTGTATCCTGATTGTCGATGCCAATGAAGGGCCGATGCCTCAGACGCGCTTTGTACTGAAAAAAGCTCTAGAAAAGGGTTTGCGCCCGATTGTCGTCGTCAATAAGATCGATCGCGACCAAGCCGAACCTCACAAAGCAGTCGATAAAGTATTAGACTTATTCCTCGAACTCGGTGCGGATGACGACCAGTGCGATTTCCCTCACCTATTTGCTTCCGGTATCTCTGGCTATGCTCAGAATGATATGGAAACCAAAGGTACAGACATGGTACCAATGTTTGAGGCGATCCTCCAGCACGTTCCACCTCCAGTCGGTGACTCGGAGAAGCCCTTGCAATTGCAAGTTACCACTCTAGATTATTCTGATTATCTCGGTCGGATTGTCATTGGCAAGATCCACAACGGTACTATTACTATGGGTCAGCAAGCCGCGCTGATGAAAGAAGATGGCACGATTTCCAAAGGACGTATTACCAAGCTCCTCGGCTTCGATGGCTTGAAACGGGTAGAAATTGCCAGCGCAACAGCAGGTAATATCGTGGCGGTGACAGGATTTGCAGATGCAAACATCGGCGAAACCATCACCTGTCCTAATGCGCCAATGGCTCTACCAATGATCAAAGTAGACGAACCAACATTGCAGATGACTTTCTGCGTGAATGATTCGCCCTTTGCTGGTACCGAAGGTAAAATGGTCACATCTCGCCAAGTTCGCGACCGACTATTCCGCGAGTTGGAAACCAACGTCGCCCTCCGTGTAGATGAAACCGACGAAGCTGATAAATTTGCCGTAGCTGGGCGTGGAGAACTTCACCTCGGTATTCTGATTGAGAATATGCGCCGCGAAGGATTTGAATTCCAAGTCTCTCAGCCTCAAGTAATCTACCGTGAAATCAGCGGTCAAAAGTGCGAACCATTTGAGTTACTCGCTCTAGATGTCCCTGAAGAATCCGTCGGTAGCTGTATTGAACGTCTCGGTCAACGCAAGGGTGAAATGCAGGATATGGTGGTAGGGATGAATGGTCGTTCCAACATCGAATTTGTCGTTCCCGCTCGTGGTTTGATTGGCTTCCGTGGTGAATTCATGCGGATGACTCGTGGTGCTGGGATTATGAATCACAGTTTCCTCGAATACCGTGCGACTTGTGGAGATATCTCCGCTCGTCGGAATGGTGTCTTAATTTCCTTTGAAGAAGGTACCGCTACTGACTACGCGCTCATGGGTGCAGAAGATCGTGGTACATTCTTTATCAAACCTGGAACTAAGGTTTATAAAGGGATGATCGTTGGTGAAAACAACCGTCCCCAAGATCTAGAACTCAACATTTGCAAGAGCAAACAACTCACCAACCACCGCGCCTCTGGTGGGGAAGAATTGGTACAGCTCAAAACACCGATCGATATGACCCTAGAACGCGCACTAGAATACATCAGCGGCGATGAACTAGTAGAAGTCACCCCTCTATCCATCCGCTTGCGGAAAATCACCAAGAAATTAGCCAGACGCTAAATAACGCCTAATTAACTAAATAATTATAGTCCGCACCTGCGGGCTTTTTTGTGTAGACAGATACAAGCACATTTTTCTAGTAAGGAGGGCGGGTTTTGAACAAAATTTCTTGCACGAACGCATGGATAGCATAAACCCGCCCCTACAGATGGCGTACAACTCTCTAACCTTTATCCTCAGTCATGTCAGATACACTCAAAACCCTTCTCACCGCCGTAGCCGATGGATCGATCGATCTCGACTCAGCCTTACTCCAGCTCAAAACTCTAACATACGAACCGATCGAAGACTTTGCCAAAATTGATACCCAGCGTCAACTGCGGACGGGGTTTCCCGAAGTAATCTGGGGACAAGGCAAAACACCCGAACAGATCGTCAAAATTATTCAAGTCATGCGCCAAAAGCAATCCGTCGTCATGGCGACGCGGATTACCCCCTCCGTCTACGAACAATTGCATCAACACATCCCCGATCTAATCTATTACCAAATGGCTCAAATCTGCGCCATAACACCAGATAAACCCGTTCCCCGACATGAAGGTAGAATTACAATTCTCACCGCTGGGACAGCCGATTTGCCCGTAGCTGAAGAAGCAGCCTGTACCGCCAGTCTGTGTGGGTTTGAGGTCGAAAAATTGTGGGATGTGGGAGTAGCCGGAATCCAAAGACTATTGCATCATCGTCACCTAATTGACAATGCTGATGTGCTCATCGTTGTCGCAGGGATGGAAGGCGCGTTACCCAGTGTAGTTGCAGGTTTGGCAGATTGTCCCGTAATTGCGGTGCCTACTAGTGTCGGTTATGGGGCTAGCTTTGGCGGGATCGCACCTCTGCTCACCATGCTCAATTCTTGCGCGGCGGGAATTGGGGTAGTTAATATCGATAATGGGTTTGGGGCGGCAATTTTGGCAGGTCAAATTCTCCGCACCGCCCATAGATTAAATGCTAGGGAAAGATCGTAGGTGTGTTAGTTGCCATTCACACAACACACCAATAACTGCTAACCAGCATAACCAGTAGCCCACCATAGTAGAGCGCGAATCCCATCGCGAACGATTTTCCGAGTCGGTTCTGAGTCCCGATGACTCTCAAAAGTAACTGGTTTTACCCTAATTCCTCTACTCCCAAAGACGATCTCACCAATTACTCTAGCTCGCTGCATATGATCGTCAGATGTAACAAGATATACACAATCGACCCCTTCTGCTTCAAAACGATCGACTAATGTTGTAAAATTGGTCACAGTATCGATGGCTTGATAGTCCAGATGTAAATTCTGTTTATTCACACCAGCTTTAGCAAAGACTCGATTGGTGTAGCCTTTGGGTGCGCCACCAGAAATCCACACGGGTAGATCTGGATGTTCGCGAGCGAATTGAGCGGCAAATTTTTCGCGCCCAGTCTCTCCGCCCAAGACAAAAATTGCTTGAGGTTCCACCCAAGTATTTTCTAGCTCCCGATAGCCAAACCAGGCAAAGGGAAGTAGTAAAGGCGAGAGTGTTACCAACACCTTCCAGAGCTGGAAGCGGCGACGAGATTTGGAGCGACGACTTGGATACTGAGGCGATCGAGGAAAGGTATGATTGTGTGCCATGCCGCTTGCAGCTCTGGGGGATAATGGGAGCAAAATCGAATCACTACTGAATAAATGAGCCAATATGCACCCTCTGTAGATGCTAGCGTCAAGTTAGCACAGTTTTTGGGTATGCACAATAAAAAACAACACACACGGGACTGGCGGGAATCGAACCCACGGCCTATCGCTTAGGAGGCGATCGCTCTATCCTTCTGAGCTACAGCCCCAAGCAGTACTTAATTTTACTGTAAGTTGGGGGTGGAAAGCATAATTTAATGTCTCTAAATTCTGGCGACCCATCCCCAGCTCAAATTAGAACATCTTACCGATAATATTCCCAAAACCGCCGAGTGGATTGTTATCATCATCACCACCGCCGCCCATCATTTTGGCAGCCATGCCGAGCATGTCACCATTACCACTAGCAGCACCAATTAATTGAGCGAGTCCATTGGCATCTTGCCCACCACCAACTTTGCCGAGTACACTCATGACGATCGGCATCAAAATTGCTAATAATTGATTGGCAGCACCGCTATCCATGCCAGTTTTCTCGCTAATCGTATCGGCGATCGCATTGTGACCACCACCACCCAAAACCTGTCCTAATAAGGCACCACCAACGCCACCAGCACCAGCATTACCAACAAAACCCATCAGATTGTCCAAAATGGATCCATCCTGCTCCTGAGTGGCTTGATGGATAGACTCAGCACCTTCTTCGGTGCCTGCCCGATCGCCCATCGCTGACATTATCATGGGTAGAGCCATGCCTACCGCAGATTGAGTCGTACCTTCATCCGCGCCGATTTGTTGACTGATTTGTTGCATCACCGGGCCACCTAATTGACCTGCAAGCATTCCGATTAATGGATTCATGACAATCTACTCCAAGGATAATAAGCGAAATTGGAAATTATCGACACCCAATTATCACATGCCTGAAACGATCCATATATCACTTTTAGACGAATCCGATCGGAGGATAAGTTTGTTAGACTTAGATATGCCTTTGACAATCGACGGGATGTAGCGCAGCTTGGTAGCGCACTGCTTTCGGGAAGCAGGGGTCGTCGGTTCGATTCCGACCATTCCGATTTAGCTGAAATTGCGGAGTCGTGCCGTCTGGGTTCACCAGAGATGGCAACGACCCAAGAAAAGACACAGAAGGGTTCCGAGAGGGCAATACATGCGATCGGGGAGCTTTTTTGTTGTCAATAAGATTTTGATTAAGTGTTCAAATGAGGAATGTCTGTACATGTAACGATCGAAATAGCCCCCACTAGTGAAGGCAAGGGCTAGATCGACCAACCTTGGGGGTCTTGCTTGCGCGTTCGATGGACTATACTGAAAACGCTTAGAAATTGGACTTTCTAGAATTACCGCAGATCCAAAGGCTTCTCTCGAAGAAGCCTTTGGATCTAACCCCCTCACCAATCGATTCGCAAAGTTCAGTCTTTAGCCGTTTGCAGATCAAAGGTGGTTAGGCAAGAAAGGATCGCTCAAGTAGATCGTTTATGGGAGAGCCAATGCGGGGAAAGGTTTCGTTATAATAGAAGTTGAGACTAGATCTAGCTAGATTAGTGCGATCGCGCAACTATTTAGATCTAATCTGATTTTGCCTTTCCCAACCGCTATGACTACTCCCGTTGAATTTCAAGATGCTTTCGATCTCGTCGTTGTTGGTGCTGGACATGCAGGCTGTGAAGCTGCACTAGCTGCCGCTAGATTGGGGTGTCGTACCCTATTACTCACCCTCAACCTAGACAAAATTGGTTGGCAACCTTGCAACCCTGCCGTCGGTGGCCCAGCCAAGTCTCAGCTTACCCACGAAATCGACGCGCTGGGCGGTGAAATTGGCAAAATGGCCGATCGCACGTATTTACAAAAACGGGTCTTGAACGCTTCTAGAGGGCCTGCTGTGTGGGCATTACGCGCTCAAACTGACAAGCGCGAATATGCGGCGGTGATGAAGAATATTGTCGAGAATCAGGAAAATCTCACCATTCGGGAAGGGATGGTGACAGATTTGGTATTGGGCAAAAATGAGGAAGTTATCGGCGTTGAGACTTATTTCGGCGTAGCGTTCCAATGTCGTGCAGTAATTTTGACTACTGGGACATTCCTCAATGGGACGATTTGGGTAGGCAAAAAATCTATGTCGGCTGGAAGAGCGGGAGAGTTTGCCGCTACTGGATTGACGGAAACCCTTAATCGGTTGGGGTTTGAGACTGGCAGGCTTAAAACTGGTACGCCTGCGCGAGTGGATAAGCGATCGGTAGATTATAGTAAAATGGAACCCCAGCCAGGTGATAATGATGTCCGCTGGTTTAGTTTCGATCCTGAAGTGTGGGTAGAAAAGGAGCAGATTCCCTGTCATCTCACCCGCACTACTCCTGAGACGCACAAATTGATTCGGGATAATCTCCATCTATCTCCAGTATATGGCGGCTGGGTTGATTCCAAAGGGCCGCGCTATTGTCCGAGTATTGAAGATAAAATAGTTCGGTTTGCTGACAAAGAGAGCCATCAGATTTTTATCGAGCCGGAAGGAAGAGATATTCCCGAACTATATATTCAAGGCTTCTCGACTGGTTTGCCTGAAAGTTTGCAAGTCCAAATGTTGCGAACTCTGATTGGGATGGAAGAGTGCGTCATGTTGCGTCCGGCTTATGCGGTGGATTATGATTATATCCCCGCAACTCAATGTTATCCTACCCTGATGACCAAGAAAATTGAGGGTCTATTTTGTGCGGGACAAGTTAATGGTACTACGGGATATGAGGAAGCAGCGGGACAAGGATTTGTTGCGGGGGTAAATGCGGCGAGATTTGTTAAGGGGAAAGAAATGATTGTGTTTCCACGGGAACAGAGTTATTTGGGTACGCTGATTGATGACTTGTGTACCAAAGATTTGCGCGAACCTTATCGGATGCTGACTAGTCGATCGGAATATCGGTTACTATTGCGATCGGATAATGCTGATGAAAGACTTACTCCTTTGGGTCGAGAAATTGGTCTGATTGATGATAGACGCTGGGAATTGTATGTCACCAAGCAAGCTAATATCCAAGCTGAAAAAGAACGCCTCCATAGTACTCGCGTGAAGGAATTGGAACCTGTGGGGCAAGCAATTACTGCCGCAACTCAGGAGATAATTCATGGTTCGATTACCCTTGCCGAACTATTACGTCGTCCTGGTTTTCACTATGCACATTTGACTGAGTTCGATTTGGGTGATGAAAGTCTCAATATTGCCGAACGGGAAGGTGCGGAAATTGAGCTGAAATATGCGGGATATCTACAACGTCAACAACATCAAATCAAGCAAGTCAGCAAGCAGTCAAATCGTAAATTGCCTGGAGGGATAGATTATAATGCGATCGTCACTTTGTCGAAAGAGTCGCGCGAAAAACTATCGCAAATTCAACCAGCAACTATTGGGCAAGCTAGTCGGATTGGTGGGGTGAATCCTGCGGATATTAATGCACTTTTGATTTGGTTGGAGGTGCGCGATCGAGGATCTTCTCAGTTTCAAACAATCTCTAAACAGTCTCTGTCGTCCGTTAAGACTCTAGTGTTAACAGAACCCGGATCTGGGGGTTCCGACCCCCAGACCCCCCGTTGAGGGGCGAGGACGCACCCCCTCAAACTCCCCATCGTATAAGAGGGTGGTTTGAGACGGTGAGGATGGTGATTCCAGCCTGCTTTGTCGATCTGTGGGAAGGCAGGTATTATTTAATACTGGTAACTTTCAGTGGAGGAGTAATTAAATATAAGAGATTGCGTAGGGTGAGCACTGCCCACCAGCTAGGTTTCAGGCATAACTTATTTTACAAATAATTGCATCAACCTACTTATAAGTCTCAAATTTTCAGCATAAATAAATGCTGGATAATGGCTACCCTAAAGATCGAAATAATCCAAAATCCAAAATCCAAAATCCAAAATCCAAAATCCAAAATCCAAAATCCCCAATGTCTTACTATGCTATTTACGACGGCAATTGCAATCTATGCGTCAATTTTGTGAGGCAATTAGAGGAATTCGATCGCGGCAAACTATTTCAGTATGTACCGATGCAAGATGAACAAACACTAACTGAATTGGGCGTGAGTGCGATCGATTGCGAACAGGGAATGATGTTGATAGATAGTAATAATCTCAGTCAAAGATGGCAGGGTAGCGAAGCTGCTGAACAGATCGGTAAATTACTTCCAGGGGTCAGTTTTGGGATCGATTTCTATCGGTGGATTCCTGGTTTGAAGTGGTTGGGCGATCGCAGTTATCTTCAGATTCGCGATAACCGTTATAATTGGTTTGGCAAACGGGATAAAACATATATATCTCCCTATCAATTCAAAAGTTGTCGCGAAGAAAATTGCTCGACATCAACTTGATTAATCGATTGCTGGGCAACAATCGTCGCCCAGCACCAAGTTTAATGTAGCAATTCCTCCAACTGATTTTGACTACACAACCATTGATATAGCCCTTCTGTATCGAGCAATTCCTGGTGAGTTCCAGTTTGGACGATTTGCCCTTTATCCATTACAAAAATGCGATCGGCAGTTGCTGCGGCGGATAATTGATGGGTGATAAAAATCACGGTTCTTTTTTTGCCTGTTTCCGAAAGATTTTGGAGAATGGCGGTGGCTGTTTGATTGTCTACGCTAGAGAGAGAATCATCGAGAATCAGAATTGGTGCGTCGATAAGTAATGCTCGCGCTAGAGCAGTTCGCTGGCGTTGTCCGCCGGAAAGGGTGATGCCGCGTTCGCCGACTACTGTATCGTATTGTTCGGGAAAGTTGAGGACTTCGGTGTGAATTTGACCCAACTTAGCCGCTGTTTCGACACGACTTTTGTCGGCTTGGGGTTCGCCATAACGAATATTATTTTCGATCGACGTACTAAACAAGAAGCTCTCCTGTGGCACGTAAGAGATCGCCCCACGCAAATCGGTCAAACTCAGCTCGGTGATGTCGTAGTCGTCAATATAGAGTCGATCGGCTGGCACTTCTAGCAGTCGAGGAAAGGCATTTGCGAGGGTAGATTTGCCCGATCCGATCGGCCCGACAATGGCGATGGTTTCACCTGGTTCGATCGTAAAATTGAGATGACTCAGCGCGGGTGTCTCTGCACCTGGATGAGTGTAGCTAAAATCTCGCGCAACGATCCGACCACGCAGTTTATCATCTGGATGAATTGCAGCGGTTGTGTCGGCAATTTTGGGCTGATTGAGAAGGATTGCTTCGACTCGATCGATACTGACTTCACCCCGTTGAAAAGCGGTAATGGTAAAGCCGAGTAGAGCTGTGGGGAAAATCAGACTTTGGGCATAAAAAGTCAGGGATAAAAATCCACCGACGGTAATCTCTCCACTAGCGATCGCTAGTCCACCCTGCCATAATAGGACGAGTAAACTAATCGATGCTAATCCTTGAATAATCGGAAAAATTGTATTCCGCAATTCGGCTAACTTGAGATTGGCGGTAAATAATTCTTGATTTTTCTGGCGAAATGCTCTGCGTTCGTTTTCTTCCTGAGCATAAATTTTGATCGACGCAATCCCACTCATACTCTCTTGAATCGACTCGCTCAAATCTGAGAGGGTTTCCTGTACTGTCACCTGTTGATTTCGCAATTGATTGCCAAATAATTGGACGGTAATCAACATCAGCGGATATACTGCCAATGCAAAGACTGTCAATCGAACATTGATGTACAACATAAAGGGCAGAGTGAGGGCGTAAGCAAAGACAATATTTGCCGTACTCAACACTGCAAAACCTACCAGCCGCATCACATTTTCGACATCACTGGTAAATCTATTGACCAAATCTCCTACTGTCATCGTCGCAAAATAACCTGGTTCTAACTCCAAGATATGCTCGAATATATCCTGCTTCATGGTGGCTTGAACTTGTCTTCCCACCCCAAAAATCAGGATTCTAGAGATCATCCGTACGATCCAAGCAATCGATGCTAATCCAACGATCGCCATCGCCAAATGTGAGAGATAATCAGTTGTAAAAGATTTTGTGAGTTTATCTATCCCCTCCCGAATTAAGAGTGGAATATACACGCTCAAGGCATTGACGATGAATAGAGCTAATATCCCCTGGGCGGTTTGCCATTTGTAGGGTTTGAGATAGTTGAGGAGCTTTTGAAAACGAGACATTTTTGGGGTGGTAGGTCGATCGGTACTTTAGTAAAGTTTAACAGTTATTTTGTATTACAATCTGAGGAACGGTGCCACGATCTGGTGAGAAATTTTGCGAGGATTTTGCTATCCATCACCCCAGAAGATCCCCGCAGCCCCCCTGCCGCTCGAAACGATGTGTGTACACGGCAGGGGGGCTAGGGGGATTGGGAGGTAAACCCATCAAAACTGAATTCTAGCCGAACTTGTGCATACAGGGCAGTCTGTGGCTTTGAGGAGAATTACGTTCGATCGAATGGATCGGTATTAATAATATTATGGACGATCGTACCCTGCGCTAGATCCCACAATTTGACTCTCGCCCACATTGCTAACAAAAATCATCATCGATACATCACACATACCAAATTCAAGATCTGCACATGTCCTAATTGATGGATATGAAATAGAAGCAGAATTAAGCAACTTTGAAAGCTTGGTAAATATCGACAGATCGATCGGTTCTCTCCTCCCTTTTTCCCAGCAGGGTTTGGAAGCAGCCGCAACCAAAGTATCACTCAAAATAAATGACAACTCGATTGACACTCATTTACTACCGATGAGCATTACGGTTGGTGCATCTGCGGTATGGTCGCCGACAAGTATCTATGCTAGATAAATTGTAACTAAATACAATCTAAAATATCTCTGTTCCGAACTCAGATATCGATCGTGTTTAATAGATTTATTAGCTAAATTTATCAAGCAGAACCATAAACGACTCATTGTATCTCAATCATCTATTCTTAGTCGCGATCTCGATCGCATCCTCATAGCCTAATATCAACCTTAATCATGCTCGCATCATGAAAAACATTATCACTATTTAGAAAGTATACGGAATCGAGGACAAAACGCTTGTAGATAGTATAATAACGCTAGCTCCAGTCTCAAAAAATTACTTCAATCGATTAGAAAGCAACATCATGAACAATTCATTGAATCTCAAGAATTTAGCTTTGGTAGCGATCGCGACAGTATCTGTAGTCATGGGTGCCCTCCAACCAGCAATTGCCGCAGCAGAAGAGGAAGATGGACGAGTCCGCGCCGCACTAGAAAAAGCTGGAGTACAATTTGAAGTCACTAATGATAAGACTTTTAAAGTCATTGTCAAGTTAAAGGGGGGAAGAACACAGGTTGTATTAATTGACTCCGACACCAGCAAAATCAAAGGTACAAATATGGAGTTTCGGGAAGTTTATGCTCTCGCTCATAAAGTTGAGGGGGAATTATCAGGAAATCTCAGTAATAAAATGATGAAAGAATCCCATGACAAAAAAATTGGTGCCTGGGAAATAATTCAGGGAAATGGAACTAGTTTGGCAGTATTTACAGCCAAAGTGGATGCAGGATTAAATGATACAAATCTTGCTAAAATTATTAACTCCGTCGGATTAGTTGCCGATACGATGGAAGCAGAAATTTCTGGCAAAGATGAATTCTAGAAAAGTTTAGTTAACTATTATTTCTCGATCGCCGAGTGAATACTTGGCGATTGCTACAACAACACTCAATCCGCCACGATCGTGAAAAATTTACTTCTGACTGGATTAACTTTCCTTTCTTTGACACTCGCTACTATTAGCCACGCAACAGCCGAAACTCTCGAACCCATTAAATCATCAGGTAATTTGGAGGAGACTGCGTTGGAATGGAATAAGACGCTCAGATCTTCACCCATCCCACCTCCTAGTGATAATACCAGCACTAAGACTGACTGCCCCAAACGAATTCCTGGAGAGTCTATACGTTCTTGCAGTACTTCTACTTCTTGGGGTACTAGTCCAAAAGCGCGGCAAGAAGCACAAAATGCAGCCGAAAGTGCAAACGATTGATAGTATTGAAAGTTTCCCAATAAAACTTTCGCTTATGCTTAATTGTCATCACTTCTCAATCCGGTTCGGATAAGCTTTTGAAAAATTTAATGAGTCTATCGATCGAATCGACAGGAATATATAATGAATTAAATACGATTTTAAAATAGTAAAAAAGCTACTAAATTTTGTCTAGATTGATTCACGAGTTTTAGGCATAATTGTCAATGAATAAAATAACTTTTACTATTGCTGCTTTAATTATCTCTCAAAGCTTATTGTCATGTAAGGATCCCGCAGCATTAAGAGGTTCAATACAGTTAACAACAATAATGATAAGAAGTATAAGTATTAGCCGTGGTATTGCAAAACTAAATAATAATGAAAAAGCGATAGCTGGAGATGAAAAATTAGCTTTAAATGACTATAAAAATGCGATCGTTGATTATGATGAAGCCCTAAAAATTAATGCTAAGTTGACCGATGTCTATAATAATCGAGGGATTGCTAAATCTAGATTGGGAGACTATAAAGCTGCAATTGATGACTATAATTTAGCTATAAATATCAAACCAAAAGATGGAGATTATTACCACAATCGAGGGATTGCTAAGTATAATCTAAATGACGATCGAGGGGCAATTGCTGACTTTGATAAAACCATCGAACTAAATCCCAAGTCTGGTGAAGTTTATCGCGATCGAGGCGATACCAAATCTAGATTGGGCGACGATAAAGGAGCGATCGTTGACTATGACAAAGCTATTAGTATAGACTCAAAAAATGCAGACTACTACTGCGGTAGAGGAAATTCTAAATCCAAATTGAGCGATAATGTAGGAGCGATTGTTGACTATGATAAAGCAATTCAGATCGATCCCAAATTTACTAATGCTTATATTAATCGGGGTACTGTTAAATATGACTTGAAAGACGATCGAGGTGCAATACTCGATTACAATATCGCCATCGAACTCGAACCAAACAATGCCGAGCCTTACCTAAATAGAGGTAATTCTAAATCCAGATTAGATGATAATAAGGGAGCAATTGCTGACTTTGACAAAGCAATTGAGCTTAATCCTAAATATGCTAATGCTTACAATAGTCGCGGTGCCGAAAAATTCGATCTGGAGGACTATCGAGGTGCAATATCTGATTACGATCGCGCTATAAATATCGAGTCTAGAGGTGCAAATTATTATTTCAATCGAGGTAATGCGAAGTCTAAGTTGGATGATAAAAAGGGTGCAATTTCCGACTGGAAGAGGGCAGCAGCTCTATATCAAGATCTAAAAAATATCGATAGTTATCAGCAAGTAATGCAGTCAATTAAAGAGCTAAAATAGTAAGATTGATAACTATAGCAATCCTAAATAATTTTCAAGATTTTTTAACCGCAAATGCGTAGAGGGTGCAAAGAGTAGGAAGTCGAGATCTAGATTTTAATCTAGGATTGCTATATCGTCGCGCCAATAGATTATAAATAGCCAATATTCATTTTATTACAAACCTATGAATCGCTCTTCTGTACAGCTAAAGGTTCGACAATTTACAACTAGTATATTAACAGTTATATTACTTTCTGGTGGTGCTTGTTATGAGAAACCAAGTGAGATTAGTAGTCAAGGAATTAAAGTATCAGAACTAGTGCCTAACTATTGGCTGAGAGAATCGATCGATTCTTGTGAGATGATATTTGACGAGCCTCGCTTGAATCTCAAAAGCAATAGTAATAAGAGAATTAATCTTACTTTTCCAGCCGAATTTACTTTTCAAGGAAAGTCGCTATTTCAAAACAAAGGAAAACCAGGTCAAGAAACGACCTTTCTTTTGCCATGTGAAAATGGGAATGCAGAATTTGTAGTCACTGACGATCGCGGCGGAGAAAGGCGGGATAAACTAAATCTAAGTAAGATCAAACTTCAACTACCCCAAACACCAATAGATCGATCGAAAGACTTGAAAATTCCCGTCATTGGGGCTGTTTATCCCAATGAGATGGAGATTAAAACTAGGATTGATAGTGAGATTCAAGGCGATGGTTATGATGATATGATGATGAATACTGAGGAGTATAAAGGGGATCGTACACCGATAACTTTTGATAACAAGACTCAAACATTAACTATTCCTAGTCGAGTTTTAAAGAATCTCAAAACTAAACGACCAATCCTGAGATTAGAAGTCAAGATTAGTTTATATTATGAATATCCTGACAAACACCGTTCGCCTTGGTTTCAATATGAGTATTGGACTCCTAAACAACCGCTCGTGTTAAAGTAGGTAGAAGTAATTGTCAACCCGCCATTGCTACTCGATAAATATCATCGGGAGTGAGATGAGAATGGACGATTTGACCATCTTTGAACCAGACAATTCGCTTGGTTTGTTTGGCGACATCGGGTTCGTGAGTCACCATCACAATAGTAATCCCCGTCTCATTTAACTCGGTGAAAATATCCATTACTTCTTGTGTGGTGCGGGAATCTAAAGCACCTGTCGGCTCGTCGGCTAGCAGTACTCTAGGGCGGTTGACGATCGCCCTAGCGATGGCTACCCGCTGCTGCTGCCCCCCCGAAAGTTGATTGGGACGGTTTGCCATCCGCTTGCTCAAGCCGACTCGTTCTAGGGCAATGACGGCGCGTTCTTTTCGTTCGTTACCCGGTATTCCACCATATACCATCGGGAGCATGACGTTTTCTAGAGCGGTAAGTTGGGCGAGCAGGTGAAATTGTTGGAAGACAAAGCCTAATTTCTGGTTGCGAGTTCCTGCTAATTTGGCATCACCAACGGTAGATACATCGGCTCTATCGAGATAATATTGTCCGCTAGTTGGTCTATCTAGACAACCGATGATATTCATCGCGGTCGATTTTCCCGAACCAGATGGCCCCATAATCGAGCAGTATTCGCCTTCATCGATCGTCAAATTGACATCATCTAATGCTTTGACTAAAGTATCTTCGATCCCATAGGTTTTGTAGACATTTTCAAGTCGAATGATGACTGGTTTTATCGTTTCCATTTTGGATACTGCGGCTATACTCGGTACAAGTTTTTGATTTTGGATTTTGCGGATCGAATTCAGCCTCTTTACATCTTTAGTAGCCCCTACAGACCCCTCATCCCTGACCCCTGACCCCTTTTAAATACTTCTGAGTGCTTCGATTGGATCTAGTCTTGCTGCTTGTCTGGCTGGAACCACGCCAAAAAATAGTCCGATGCCGCCAGAAACACTGACTGCAAGTATAATCGCGGTTGGTGAAACACTTGCTTTGAGAGGGGTGAGATTACCAATCAGTAAAATGCTACCAACGCCAATTACCGTGCCGATAATTCCGCCGACGGTAGAGAGAATAATTGCTTCGATCGTAAATTGAGTGAGGATGTCTTTTTGGGTAGCACCAATTGCTTTTCGCAGTCCGATTTCTTGGGTTCTTTCGGTGACAGATACCAGCATGATATTCATTACACCAATGCCACCAACGAATAAAGAAATTCCAGCAATCGCACCCAGTAATAGAGTTAAAGCACCAGTAATAGTCCCGACAATTTGGAGGGCATCTTTTTGATTGCGGACGGTAAAATCATTTTCATCAACAATCTTGTGCCGCTGGCGTAATAAGTTGGTGATTTGAAACTCTGCTGCATCCATACTTTCACTATCTTTTGCCGCGACAGAAATCAATGATAGCCGTGGCCCAAAAGGTGAAGTTCTGCCGATTACCCGTTTACTCATAGTCGAAATAGGCACAAAGATTGCATCATCCTGATTGCTCCCAAATGAAGATCCTTTTGACTCCATTACCCCAACCACTTCAAAACTCAATTTATTGATCCGAATCTGCTTGCCTAATGGATTATTACTCCCAAACAACCGCTCGGCAATATCTGTACCCACCATCGCAACTTGCTTGTCATTTCTTACATCCAAAGCATCAACAAATCTCCCTTTACTAACTGCAAAATTACGAACGCTAGGAAAATCTTTCGTGGTACCCTGAACGATCGAAGTAGTCGTAACATTTTGGTAGCTAACCACCAAGGAAGATTGAATAATAGGCGCAACACCAGATACGGAAGGGACTTGACGGGCGATCGCTCTAGCATCACCCAAAACTAGTGTTGGCGGGGTGCCACCGCTCCGAATGTTCTGAGCTTTGGGACTACCAGGTAAGATAAATAATGTGTTTGGCCCTAAATTTTTGAATTGATCTGATGCTAAGGTTTGGGTACCTTCACCTACCCCAATCATCGTAATTACAGAAGCATTACCGATCACTATTCCCAGCATCGTTAAAGCACTTCGTAGTTTATTAGCGACGAGGGTCGTGGCTGCCATATTTAGGCTTTCAAATAAATTCATGATGAGGATTTTGGATTAACGATCGGGGCAGAGGCTTGGATGAATATGGAATCGGGGAGTAGATCGATTTGCTTCTCTATCTTTTACCTGTTACTTTTCCATCATTTTGTCTTTAAAACCTTTAGGAATATCAATGAAAACTCGATCGCCAGATTTGAGACCTTTGAGCACTTGGATTTTGTCTTTAACTGTAGCCCCAACTGTGATATTTTGAAATTTGGGTTCGCTATTTTCATTCGGCACATAAACACCAGTTTGACCGCGTTTGGTACTAATCGCCACAGTCGGAATAGTTAGGGCGTTACTAGTGCGCTCGCCCGAAAAGACTGTATTCACATTCATGCCTGACTTCAATACATCTTTGCCGCTATCAATTTGGACTCTGACTTCAAAGGAAGTAACATTTTGTTCGATCACAGCTTCTGGAGCGATTAATCGAACTGTACCTTGAAAAGGTTTATCGTTGTAAGCATCAGCCGTAATTTCTACTTTTTGTCCGAGTTTAATCTTACCAATATCTACTTCAGGTACTTTTGCCTTAACTTCCAAATCTTTGGCTAAAGCAACGATCGAAGTAGATGTGGCTGACGAACTACTAGAAGCCGAAGTAGTTGGGGTCACAAAAGCACCGATGCTCGCATAACGTTGAGTAATCAATCCAGCAAAAGGCGCGACTACTAGTGAGTCTTGAAATTGAGCTTGCGCCGCCTGTACTTGCGCTCGCGCCACCGCTACCGCTGCTGTCAATTGCTCGATTTCTTCTGGGCGACTGCCATTTTCGGCTTGTTCGAGCGCAGATTTTGCTTGGGCGACTTGAGCGGCAAAACTAGCCACATCTTCCTTGCGACTACCGAGTTGTGACTGGCGGAGTGCTTGTTTCACCTCATTGACGACAGCTTGACGTTGGTTGATGTCGGCTCGAGTACTATTGCGGATTTGCTGGAGTTTTTGTTGAGCATCCAGGAGATTGGCGCGAGCTGTTTCATAGTCAGCAGTTGACTGATCTAGTTTATCCTGAGCAACCGCGCCAGATGCTTTGAGCGATCGAAATCGATCGACATTAGCACGGGCGAGATTGAGCTTGGCTGTAGCTGAGGAAATCTGGGCTGTAGCCTGTTCGATTTGTTGGGGGGCGATCGACTTCGCTAGATTGAAATTAGCCTGTGCTTGGGCCAATTTTGCCCAGATCTGAGCGGTTTCTTCAGGGCGGCTACCATTCTTGGCTTTGTTGAGATTAGCCTGAGCTTGATCTAGTCTAGCTTGAGCTTGGGCGATTTCTTCAGGGCGAGTGCCATTTTTGGCTTTGTTGAGATTGGCTTGAGTTTGTTGGAGATTGGCTTGAGCTTGGGCATAGGCTGCTCTTACCTCAGAATTTTCCATCTGAGCGATTTTATCACCTTGCTGGACTCGATCGCCCTGTTCGACAAAAAGTTGGGAAACTCTGCCCGAAGTCTTGGGGCTGAGATTCGCCGTCTGAAAGGGGATGATACTACCACTGGCAGTGATGCGATCTGTCAGATCTTCAGACTTGGCAGTGGCAGTATAACGATTGAGATCGATTTTATTCGTCGGTTTAAACTGATTTACAGCCAGAGCACCGACTCCAGCCATACCGATAACCGCTGCTGCAATTCCGACAATTACTGGTAAGGGATGCTTGAGATTATTTAAGAGCGGTAATTGCATAGAGATTTACGACAGAAAAATTTTAGATTCAAACTTTCAACCTGTACAAACGGCGGCTGCAATCGATGAGTTCCCGTCAATACACAATATCTTCATTGATTCAGCATCAGCTTGCTCTGGTGCGGCGGCTGTTCCCCAGGTTTAGGCGATTGCCAACACAGATCGAGCACCACCGATCTTCAAAAACAAATGTTAATTCTGTTCACATATAATTGTAGCTCTTGGCTCTGGAACATTGCTAGTGTCATAAGTCATCATTTTACCCAGCATCGAAGTGATACAATTTCAATAAGAGACGAATGACTGAGATAAGTAAAACCTTCACCAGGGGCACATTTTAGTTAAAAATCCGACTAACTAACTATCTCCTCCCATGTATCTGTGACTCTTTCTGAGCTACGGACGATCGATTATATTTTATCTACCTAGCCCCAAATTTATTGTGCCCAAAAGGATCTGTTTGTTACTCATCGCTAGCTGTTTGAGTGTAGTAAGTTTGCCTACTGTTACCCATAGCCAAGCTCTATTGCCCTACACACTCAAGCAAAATCCCCAATCTTTGGAAGACACTAGCAAAAGCTTGTTGCGACAAGGGGCAGGGTTGGTTCAGTTTCAGCAATACGAACAAGCTATCCCCCGCGTAGCTTTGGCAGCCCAACTGACACCCAAAAATCATGAAGCATGGTTCTTTTTGGGTACTTTGTACGTGCAGGTGCAAAAGTACGATAAGGGCATTGACGCTCTTCAACAGGCAAAGGGACTCAAGCCTGGAGAGCCAGAAGTACTATTCATGCTAGGTTCGGCACATTTCCAGAAAGGTAACTACGCGATCGCGATCGAAAACCTCCAAGCTGGATTGAAAATCAAACCAGAATCTGTCAGTCCACTATTCGATCTGGGTAATGCTTATTACAAAACTAATAAGTATGCTGAGGCGGTTGTCCAATATCAAAAAGCAGTAAAAAAAGATCCCAAATTTTGGCCCGCGATTAATAATATCGGCTTAGTTAGTTATGAACTAGGCGATACAAAAGCGGCAATTCAAAGCTGGGAACGGGCGATCGCTCTCGACCCCAAAGCCGCTGAACCTATGCTAGCAATTGCCGCCGCTCTATTTGCCCAAGGCAAACAAGCCGAAGCATACACCACTGCTGAAAAAGCATTTACGATCGACAGTCGTTATGCAGCTATTCCATTTCTCAAAGAGAATTTGTGGGGTGACAAATTAATCGCAGATACCCGTAAATTAATCCAAACTCCTAGAATGAAGGAGTTTATTACCAAGGCTCCGGTAAGGGGGTAAGGGGTAGGAGGGTAGGAGGGTAGGAGGGTAGGAGGGTAGGAGGGTAGGAGGGTAGGAGGGTAGGAGGGTAGGAGGGTCGTGAATTAATCCATCACTCTACCACCCTACCACCCTACCACCCTACCACCCCTTACCCCCTAGTAATTGTGTATTATTATTTCTCAGTTCGGTCAGACTGGGAACAAATTGTGGCAGACTGAGATTAACGTAGCGATCGGAATAGGCGATAGGTATTTGAACTCATG
>JANOPX010000142.1:0-19634 GCA_031422115.1 Chamaesiphon sp. VAR_4_metabat_408
AGTATAAAACGCCGTAATGGGAATCTTTCTGTAGTAGGAACTATGGATAACAGTACCGTGAAGGAAATTTTGTATACCCTTAATAGGGCTGCAAAGATGCCCACGTCATAGCGTACTCGCTTGACGTGTGGAGTATGTCACTAACTATGCCGTTTGAGGCAAATGCACTAGATTTACAAACAGGTCGCTAATCGCATTAAGCAAACAAGGATCGATTCTCAGCATGAAAGCCAACGCCAACGAACCGACTAATTTAGTGGAGTTGGGTAATTATTCTCTCGCAGGTACCGAACATTTGCATAACGATTGGATGTTGTTGAGAGAATATCCACTCTCACCAGATTTATTAGCAATGTCTCATGTTTGGCAGTCAGCAGATGGGAAACAGTATGAAATTGCCGCTAAAGGCGCACCAGAAGCGATCGCGGATCTCTGTCATTTTACGCCCCAACAGCAGCAAATTCTCACAACCCAAGTCAGTGAAATGGCGGCGCAAGGATTGCGGGTATTAGGTGTTGCTAAAGCGTCTTTATTAGATGCACCGCCGCCATTTTTGCCACCACATCCGGTACTTACGCCCGAACATCTACCGGATAAACAACATGATTTCCCGTTTCAATTTCTCGGCTTAGTCGGACTTTCAGATCCAGTCCGCTCAACCGTTGCAGCGGCGATTCAAGAATGTCATACCGCTGGAATTCGCGTGGTGATGATTACAGGTGACTATCCAGAAACTGCTCAATCGATCGCTCGTCAGGTGGGCTTATTGGAAACGGGAGACACGATAACTGGAGCGGAATTAGATCGCATGAGCGACACCGAACTCCAGCAGCGCATTGAAAATACCAGTATCTTTGCCCGCGCCGTTCCCGAACAAAAATTACGCATCGTGAATGCCCTCAAGGATAAGGGTGAAGTCGTTGCCATGACTGGCGATGGTGTTAATGATGCCCCTGCACTCAAAGCCGCCCAAATTGGGATTGCAATGGGGCAACGCGGTACAGATGTTGCCCGTGAATCGGCGGCGTTGGTGTTATTAGATGATGATTTTTCATCGATCGTTCAAGCGGTGAAATTAGGGCGGCGAATTTTTGATAACCTCCGTAAGGCAATGTCATATCTGATTGCAATTCATATTCCGATCGCGGGGATGTCTTTGATTCCTGTGTTGTTTAAATTGCCATTAGTCTTACTACCAATTCATGTTGCCTTTCTACATCTAATTATCGATCCAGCTTGCTCGTTGGCGTTGGCGTTGGCGAAGCCTCTGCCTGCGCAGAAGCCTCTGCCTGCGCAGAAGCCTCTCCCTTGGAGAATCGTCCTAGAAGCCGAACCCGCTGAAGCAAATGTCATGAAGCGTCCACCTCGCAATCCCAAAGAGCCATTATTCGGCAAGAAAACTTTAGGTTTAGCGTTGCTGCAAGGGGGCGGAATCTTAGTAATTATTCTGACAGTCTTCGCGATCGCGACCTACCGCAAGCAAGGTGAATTAGATGTCCGTGCATTGACATTCACGACGTTGATTATAGCTAATTTAGGACTAATTTTGAGTGAAAGTTCGACCTCACGCCTGAGTCTAAAAATCCTGAAGTCTCCCAATCCAGCTCTGTGGTGGGTAATTGGTGGAGGAGTGTTTTTTATGGCGATCGTACTTTACGTTCCGTTCTTGCGTAACTTGTTTAGCTTCTCATTTTTACACTCGTTCGCGGAGCGTCTCCCCTGGAGAATCGATCTAGCTATTTGTTTGGGTGGGGGATTAATTAGCTTGCTCTGGTTTGAACTATTAAAGCAAACTATAAAATGATATCTTAGGTCAATACAGATATTTATACTCACTCTATAACTAACAAGAATAAGAATGAAACCTATTCGGATTTTTTACTTTTCTGATGTACTTTGTATTTGGGCTTATATTGCTCAAATTCGGCTCAATGAATTGAAAACAACCTTTCAAGACCAGGTTGAAATCGAACACCACTTTGTTTCCGTCTTCGGTACGGCTCGTGAAAAACTAGAAACCCGTTGGCAAGATAGAGGCGGATTGACAGGATACAGTAATCACGTTCTAGATGTCGCCAAAAAATTCGACCACATTACCGTTCATCCTGACATTTTGACGAAAGTTACACCGCCTTCATCTACATCCTGTCATCTGTTTCTTCATGCAATTCAACTACTAGAAGCTAAGGGTTTAGTAGATCGATCTGAGCAGGTATTTGAAAAAGCAATCTGGGCATTTAGGGAGGCATTTTTTACCGAATTGGCAAACGTTTCAGATCGACAGGTGCAATTTGAAATTGCCGAAAAATTAGGATTGTCCGTCGCCGAAATTCAAGCTCAGATCGATAGTGGTGAGGTATACGCCCAACTTTCTAAAGATTTTGACTTAGTGAAAGAACATACAGTTACGGTCAGCCCTACGCTGATTTTCAATGAAGGACGGCAGCGGCTCAATGGCAATGTGGGCTATCGAGTTATCGAAGCTAATATTCGCGAGTTACTGCACAATCCTCCAGAAGAACAATCCTGGTGTTAGGAGTATTCAAGCTATTTTAGGAGAAAACTATGATATTTAAGAGATTAATTCAGACTATCTGTTCTAGCAGATCTAAAATTCGCCCGATCCGGTGGCTACTAGCTGCTTCGATCTGCATTTTGTTAGTGATTTTCAGTCCCCTATCCGCCCTTGCTGCTGTAACCCAAATTGAAGAAGCTCCAGGACAGATGCTCTACCAGTCCCGCCAAAACCTGCGCGATCGCACCGGAAAATCTTGGCAGGTAGTCGCCTTCAAGCGCGTCCGTCCCGACGGTAGTGAGATGGTTTCCCTGCGGCTGGTAGGCTTTCTTGGTGCGGTGGAATTAGACCACACTAAATCTCTAATCCTGACCACATCAACGGGGCAAATCTCGATCGCAAAAGATGTTACTAATGAAATTTCTCAGGGCGCAACGGCTTTAGCTAACGTTAGTGAATATGACATTCAACCCGTTTTACCACAGTTGCAGTCTAAAATTTCCCTTCAGCTAACTTTACCGATGCTCACTGGCTCCGCAGTTGAGTTACAAATTCCTTCCACTGCGATTCAAGAGTGGCAAACAATTGCGGATCGTTAAATTGATGAACAGTTAAGCAACTAAATTGAGAACCCTAATCTAGGAAAACTCATGGTTTACATGTCGTTGATTTATGTATTTTTATTAGTTGGTCCCGCGATTATCGTTCCGTTCGCGTAGCGTCTCGTTCCGAGAATAGGCTTCTGCGAAGGCAGACGCTACGCGAACGCCAACGCCGCAATCGCATTTTTCCGCCGACTTTCCACCCGTTGGCACTTGTTTTTGCTGAGTGTTTGCGTCTTCTATGGAATTTCGCCATTACTCGTGACTTGGGGCGCATTTGGTTTGGCTAAACGCTTCGGTTGTTCGGCGGAAGCTGTTGGCTTTCGTTGTCCCGATCCAGTTTGGCTGGGAGACGCTATTTCTGGGTTAGTGATGTCGCACTGGCTGGCAATTTTTGCCATTCCATCGGCGGTTGTGGGGGCGATCGGACATTGCCAAACTGCTTTTTCCGTCACCTGGCGGCGATATTGGGCTGCACCGTGGGGAAATTATCGCTGCCCCGCATGTCGGCAAATCTCTCATGCCACAGCAAATTACTGGTGGGTATCACTCGTCGTCTTCGTCGCTATGGCATTAGTTGGAATCGTTGGTGCTTTGTTCGGAGCTTACGTTTTTCACAACGCATGGATGGGCGGATTCTTAATTTCCACGGGTTATTTGGCTGTTGGCTTCCCACTCGATAAATGGATCGATGGACATTTAAAACACCTGAAAATTCGGTCTTAACTATAACTTATAGGAGAACAATCATGAATCGACGCAACGATTCTCCAAAGGAGACGCTCTTTGACTACTCACCGCCCTAAAGGGCAATGATTCCCTAGCGTCGCCACTAGGTTTTCTGTTTCTTTCCCTTGTCTTGAAAAGGTGCTTTACTTGTCTGGCCTTTGTCACCCGCCCAGTTGGGAAACCCCAAGACCACTGGGCGGGTGACCCGACCATCAGCACTTTTCGCTACGGGTTTCACGCAACTGCCCGTTTGAAGAGGATTCTCTCTCCGGTCTTATGTTCGCTCCACAGACTGACACGGCAAGCCCTGCCGCCAAAATATTATGTGCTGCATTGATATCTCGGTCGTGGGTTGTCTTGCATTTAGGACACTCCCACTCCCGAATATTTAAAGGTAATTTATCGACTATATGCCCACAATTCCCACACCTTTTAGAGCTAGGAAACCAGCGGTCGATCTTAATCAGTTCTCGCCCATACCATTCGCATTTATAGGCAAGTTGGCGAATCAATTCGCCCCAACTCGCATCGCTAATGGCAAGGGCAAGTTTATGGTTTTTCACCATGTTTTTGATAGCCAGATCCTCAACCACTATCGTTTGGTTCGCGCGTACCAGTTGAGTCGTCAGCTTATGCAAAAAGTCTTTTCTAGCATCGGTAATAGCGGCATGGACTTTAGCCACTTGCAGCCGTGCTTTGTGTCGATTGTTACTCCCCTTTTGCTTGCGAGAGAGAGCTTTTTGTACTCTTTTCAACTTCTTACGAAGCTGCTTAAAGTGCTTGGGATTAGCAATCTTATCGCCGTTACTGGTGGCAATCAGACTGGTTATCCCGACATCCAAACCGATAGCTTTATCGGTCTTGGGGAGTGGTTTAACCGTATGGTCATCCACCAGCAAAGATACGAACCAGCGACCAGCGGCTGTCAATTTGACAGTAATAGTCGATGGTGTGCAGCCATCGGGAATTTTTCTACTCCAGCGAATTGGCAGAGCCTCAGCGCATTTAGCCAGAAATACTTGTCCATCTCTCCACCGGAAAGCAGACTTAGTAAATTCGGCACTACCGCCATTATGTTTCTTCTTAAAGTTGGGATATTTCGCCCGACCAGCAAAGAAATTAGTGAACGCTGTTTGGAGGTGTCTGAGTCCCTGCTGAAGCGGAACACAGCTAACTTCGTTCAGAAACTCAAGATCTTCTTGCTGTTTCCAACTTGTCAGCATGGAGGAAGTCTGACTATAGCCAACTCGCTCTTGATGCTTATACCAAGCTTCAGTTCGAGCGGCTAAAGCCTTGTTATACACTAGCCGCGCACAGCCCATCGTCCGGCGCAAGAGTGATTCTTGCTCGGCTGTGGGATAGAAACGGTAGCGATAGGCTTTTTCCATGTTCACATCCTAGCATGTTTGCTGTGAGATTACTAGTGTTAAGCCACAGCGCATACTGGCAACTGGGCGGGTCACCCGACCAGTAGGACTAAAGTCCGCTCCTGTAAAGCCGTGCTGCTCTTTAGTCTGAGTCTGATGACCTTGCTCCCAAATGCCTTAACACCAGCCCAATTCAATGAAGGTATCCCAAATGTATTACTAAATATCGAAAGCATTGGGCGAATTTTGGTATTTGCGATGCCCGCATTTTTTTCGATTGGCATATCCACCACAACTCAAAAACGAGGGTTAGCTCTGTATTTGGCTGGAGTCGCAATTTATTACCTGTGCTACGGGACTCAGAATTTTTTTCCTAACAGTAGTTGGAGTAAGAGCACGCTCGGTTTTGCAGCATCAGCTTACACCAATATATTTTGGACGATTGGGCTGGGCTTGATGGGTGAGAAATTCTATTTCACGAAACGTTTACACTATCGTCCGATTTTTTATATTGTGCCAGCGGTTATTTTTGTTATCGCTCACACCACACACACAGTTATCTATCATCAACGGAGTTTTTAATGAAATGAAACTATTCACTTTTGTCACTATTTTCGTGATTTTCTATCTAAAAATCTTACGCCCCTGGCAACTTCGCTGGGGCGCGACAGATGATGAAGTCAAATGCGCTATGTCTGGTGACGATATCGTTCAAAAGCCTAATTTCGTTGCCACAAGAGCAGTATCGATCGAAGCTCCACCTGCTGAAGTATGGAAATGGATAATTCAAATTGGCTCTGGAAGGGCGGGCTTTTATAGTATCGATTCGATCGACAATGCCAACGTGCCGAGTTCGAGAGACATCATCCCAAAATATCAAAGAATCGAACAAGATTACTTCGTTCCATTTACACCCAATCAAAAGAATGGAATGTGGGTGAAAGATTATCGAGAATCTGAATATATCTTATGGTGGGATAGAAAAGGAAATGGCACATGGTGCTGGTTCTTGCAGCAAACCGAAGCTGGTAATACTAGGCTAATAACTAGATTGAGAACAAAATATGATTTCAGCTTTCCCTGGATTATTTATTATATTTTCTATGATGTTGGAGACATTATTATGATGAACAAATGTATGTTGGGTATCAAAGAAAGAGCCGAGAAAACTGAAGTAATCTCGTTGACATAGCCTTGGCTATGCCGAATCGATGATGCAATCTATCGGTAGACCGATCTAAAAGGAGTTAAAGTGACAAACTCAAAACATATCGCCGGATTGGTCGGCCCGACTCTAATTGTCATGACCATATCCGAATCCGAATTTATCCAGCCTCATCTCTATGACACCCAAATTGCCCCCATAGTTTACCTTTCAGGCACATTGCTCTTTGTTGCTGGTTTGGCGATCGTCCGCGCTCACAATCGTTGGATGGGCGACTGGACAGTACTGGTAACACTGATAGGTTGGTTTGCCATTTTCGGTGGACTGTTTCGGATGTTTGCGACAGGACTTTACCAGCAGGGTGCTCAAAACACCACGGCTCTGTTAGTGCTAGAACTCGTTCTGCTGGCGTTCGCGCGAGCGTTGCTTCAGCAAATCGGCATCTTTCTGACTTTCAAAGCCTATGTAAGCATAAAATCGTGAAATATAAAAGTCTCTGATGTACTTTCATGACGATCGATAAATTATTCGATCGTCACACTCTATCGAATCCTAAATCAACAACTCTAGGTCAATATTATGTGGATAAAATCGATCGTAATTATTACTGTATCAATCATTGTTTTGTTTGGAATAGCGAGTCTTTATGGTAAATATCAGTGGCAGTTAGAGACCGACCGATTGCGCGATCGGTTAACCAATGGGAAGCAAACTATTAGTCCCAAAACATACGATCTAAAGGAGCTTGAAGGCTTACCAACTCCGGTGCAGCGATTGTGCTGAAAGAGGGACAATCGATCGTGGCGGCGGTCAATCTTTCTCAGCAGGGAATATTCAACATGAGTGAAACGGCAGCGAAGTGGAGTCCGTTTACTGCCACTCAAATTGTGACGACTCAACGTTCGGGATTTGATTGGGATGCGCGGATTCAGATGGCTCCAGGCGTA
Organism: Chamaesiphon sp. VAR_4_metabat_408; assembly: GCA_031422115.1. GTDB lineage: Bacteria > Cyanobacteriota > Cyanobacteriia > Cyanobacteriales > Chamaesiphonaceae > Chamaesiphon. Next base: position 7,326 of record JANOPX010000142.1, read on the forward strand.
AGTGCCTTCGTTCATGATGCCTATGCGTTAGGAGCAGGCAGCTTACACGTATCATTACTCGGTCTTTTTACCGTTGCCGATGTACGCGATACACCAGCAGCCGCCCAGGGTGAAGTCATGAATGGCTTGCATCGTCAAGACCTACTGTGAGAATGGGAAGGACGGTTATACCTATATTTTAGCTAAATCTAACTAAGCGCAACGATTCTCTTTGCCTACAGGGATAACTCCTGCTATCACGATCGAATATTCTGAGCTTGTTCTAGATTCAGTTGGATCGATACCGCCTGAGTTTGCACCAAGAAGGCATCCACCAGAGGCTTGCCAAACTGCATCAACTGCTCCACAACTGCGCTACCTGCTGTTTCCGGTATACCTGCATTAAAAGGTGGCTCAGGGTGATATTCCATCATCAGTTGGTTCATTTTTGCTACACCCTCTCCACATAGCAATCCTACCAGCGTTAACCCAAAATCAATGCCTGAAGTCACCCCAGCACCAGTGATGCGATTCCTGTCGATTACCACTCGCCGATCTATTACTTCGACTCCCAGCATTGCCAATTGCTCCCGAAATGCCCAATGACAAGTGGCTTTGTAACCCTGTAATAAACCAGCCGCAGCCAAAATCAGCGAACCCGTACATACACTAGTTACATACTGGGCTGTTTGCGCCTGCTGTTTCAAAAAGTTCAGGATTTCAGTATCCTGCATAATTTCGATTTGTCCGCTCCCACCACCTGGAACACAAATTACATCCAATGGGGGGCAAGTTGCTGGTGTGACTGTCGGTGTAATGATTAAACCTTCATTACTTTCGATCGAGTCCAATGTTTTCCAGATGAGATGTACCTGTGTATTTGGTGGAAATGAGAGAACTTGATAAGCCGCCGTCACATCCAGTTGGATGACACCAGGATAAACCAAAAAGCCAATGTGTAGTGGAGTCATATTTTTAACGCTCTGAATTTTTCGATCCTGGTTCGATCGTAGACCGAGGCTTTAAACTTGGATAGTCCTCAAGTGGGTACACTTTCAGCATTATCATGATTTATTCCCTGCATCCTCTATTTCAATCTCTCTCCACCGCTCCTACAGAGCAATCCTTGCGATCTAGGTTTATGGATGGAGTGAGCGAATCTTTTGGCGTACAACGCTGGGGGATTTATCTCTTAGGCGATGAAAATTACGCAGAAAGTGTCGATGTTCGAGGTGTTTCTGATGATTTTGTCGATCGATATCAACGATTTGGTAAATCGGTCGATCCAGTTCTCAATTACGTGATTCAATATCATGCTCCAGCACATGAAGAATTAGTATTACCTCCAGGTGGCTGGAAACAGAGCGAGCTGTATCAAAGATGTTGCTCTGAGTATAATCACGAACATATCATGACTGGTGCGATTGTCGGTAATGGACAATTAATTGGGACGGTGAATTTTGCACGAGTTGGTGACAATACATCTGCATTTAACTGGAGTGATTTAGCTAGTTTAGGTGCAGCTTGTAGTCATTTTTCGACGAAGTTAGCGGAGTTACGTCAACAATCCAATCCCATTCGAGATCCAATTATTCAACGTCTCACACCTCGCGAAATTCAGATTGCGATGCTCGTCGCGAAAGGATTGACAAATACAGAAATTGGAGCAGAGTTATGGATTACTCAAAATTCTGTCAAACAAGCTTTGAAGCGGATGTTTAGAAAGTTGGAAGTTTCCGCTAGAACGGAGATGGTTGCAAGATTAAGAGATTTATTCTAAATATAAACAATCAAAATAACAATCTCACTTATCCCCAAAATACATGGTAGATAATGTCCACGAGCAAACTTACACGAAGCCTACCCTACTGATTCCCTATTCATTGATATTTGGACTTCAGTTCAAGTGCATCTATCAGTAGGAGGAGATTGCACTTGGAAAACGATCGCTAAAAATCTATCTGTTGGATGATTTATTTACCAGATAGTTTCAATTATAATTATACGGTGTAAACCATGCTAAGATTTGACACCAAAATTAAAGATTTTTGAGATCTAAAATCCAAGTTATCTGGTTGACAAATCTAATGCTAGATCCCCGACTTCTCCAAGAAGTCGGGGATCTAATATGTCCTAACCGTCTTGGCAGTTTCTATCCGATCGCACCACGATATCGATCCGATAATCAAAGTAACTCAACAATGCTAGAAACCATGAATAAAACAATATACAAAGTTGGGTTTTGGTCGGGGCTTATTGCATTTACTTCAACAGTTGCATTTATGACCGTTCAAATATTACAGCTTTTTGGTGTTCTCAGTTACCCATTGGATGAAATTTTAATTTATGGTTCTTCTCTTTGCATAGTAATACCTTTCTTGCTAGAAATGCTGGCACTTCACTATCTAGCTCCACCTGAGAAAAAATTCTGGAGTCATGCGGCTCTGATTTTTACAGTCTTGTATGTAGCCTTCGTCACAGCTAATTATGTCGTTCAACTAGCAACAGTAATTCCGATGACACTTCAAGGAGCTTCAGATGAGATCCCGATCCTAAAACAAACTCCGCACTCTCTCTTCTGGGACTTTGATGCGATTGGATATATATTTATGGGATTTGCAACCTTATTTGCTATTCCTGTATTTGAGAAGCAGGGATTTCAAAGGTGGGTCAGATATTCGTTTTTAGCACATAGTCTGGTTACACCTTTAATTGTGTTTGTTTATTTCTATCCAAACTTTTCGGAGCAGCTACTTCCGATCGCAGTTCCTTGGGGGATTACAGCTCCCATGTCAATGTTGCTGCTTGCCATCATGTTCAGACGAGATTCTGAAGTCATTACTCAAACAACATGAAAACTTCAAATCTGGCGATCTGGCTGTCAGCTCTAATTATCGTACTGGCATTAGTCGCTACTAGTATCGGTTTGTAGACGATCGAAGTAACTCAACAATTATTCAAGCATTAGTTAGCCGAGATCTCGATTCCGCAAAGCGGACGCTATGCGATCGATGACTGAATTATATTTTTAAAATTTTGCGGAGTTTAATCTGCTTGTTTTACCTCTCTAAATAGGAAGAGATTACAGTTATAAATTAGCAGCTAAAATCTACATTTTGATAGTTTCATCGATCTTGGATTTCTAATATACTTATGGCTGTAGACCGTAGCAAAAATACTGCCAACACTGTCAAAGAGATTTTGCAAATCATCTGAATATTTACTATGCTGCGGTCATTACCGCTATTCGTGATTTGGACTGATGCTCTCAATGCTTGCCTTCAAGCCTGGTGGATTGAAATTCGATCGTCGGAACTTCAGCCGCTCTGAACTTTGGAGTCAAAGAAGATTTCGGATTGCTCGTAGCGGCAACGATGGGAACTGCTGCGTTGGCGAAGCCTATTCTCGGAACGAGACGCTACGCGAACGGAACGATAATCGTTCAGCATAATTCAACACTAAAAACAGCACAAACATTATAAATTCGCTAAAAATATCATCAAAATACTGGAGATAGCTATGACTAAATCAATTTCTCTCGATGCACTTTGGGATTCGGCGACACCTACCGAGCTGGTATTCAATTCAGATAAACTCTCTCACTTGCCAGAATCAGCAACACGGTATCTCGAACATGCAATTGCACCTGGAACAAAGATCGCCGCTGCGGTGCGCTTGAAAATGCACGGCGAAATCAAATTGAAAAAGTGGATTCCATTCACAGCCGAGCAAGTCATTTGCTGGGAGCATGGACTGATTTGGAGTGCTACAGCCTGGATGAATGGATTCTTACCCATTGTCGGATCCGATCGGGTCATCGACGGGATCGGTGCGATGCAGTGGAAAATATTAGGATTATTCCCTGTGATGACGGCGAATGGTGCGGATATTACACGGTCTTCGATCGGTCGCCTTGAATCAGAGTCATTGTGTTTACCGTCTGTCTTTTATCGCGATGACGTTTCATTTACAAGCACGGAGTTATCGCCGCTAGACTCCAATTTGCATTCCAGTTTTGTGGTGCAAGGCGAGAAAGCTGAACTAGATTTCACGATCGACCAAACAGGTCGTCTCAAGACCTTCAAATTACCACGCTGGGGCAATCCAGACGGTACTGAGTTCCGTGATGTGGACTTCGGTGGAACTTTAGAAGACGATCGCACATTCTGCGGCTACACCATTCCAACCCGTCTACGGATTGGCTGGTACTTTGGCTCAGAACGGTTTGAGTCGGAGGGCGAATTTTTCCGAGCGACGATCGATGATGCAATCTATCGGTAGACCTTGTAGTTAAAAAGTAATTACTCCTCACGAGTTCCTCAACCGATTACCTACGGTAGGCTACGCCAACGATCTAGATTCTAAATAATTACACAAAGTAAATTTCGAGGAGTCAATTCATGCCGAAAAGACCGCCGCATCCGATCGTAAATCGCCGTCAAGTTCTGCAACGTCTGGCGATCGCGTTGGAAACTCGGACAAACAATTAATTCAGGTAGTTACGTTTAATATGAGAATTGCAATTATTGGAGCATCGCGGGGAATCGGTGCCGAGCTGTTAAAAGCTGCCATTGAAGAAGGCCACGAAGTCACTGCTTTAGTGCGAGATCCCGCCAAGTTGAACATCAGCATCCCTGGATTGAATGTTATCAAAGGTGATATTCTCGACCCATCCTCTGTGGCTATAGCGTTGGCGTTGGCGTAGCCTCTGCCTGCGCAGAAGCCTATTCTCGGAACGAGACGCTACGCGAACGGAACGATAATCGCTGGACAGGAGGCAATTTGCGTTTGCATCGGCATTCCACCGACCAGAAAACCCGTCGATGTCTTCTCGCGAGGAATTCAAAATATTCTTGACGCAATGGAAACGGAATCAAGCCAAAAACTAATCTTAATTACTGGCATTGGTGCTGGTGATAGTAAGGGTCATGGTGGCTTTTTTTACGATCGCATTATCAATCCGCTGTTGCTGGGAAGCAGTTATGCAGATAAGGATCGCGCGGAATCGATCGTCAAGGCTAGTAATGTGGAATGGCTGATTATTCGTCCAGGATTCTTGACTGATGGTTCCCGAACCGGAAAATATCGGGTTATCGATAATTTGTCTGGTGTTACGGCAGGAAAAATCTCACGCGCCGATGTTGCTGACTTCATATTGAAGCAGTTAGCATCGCCAACCTGCTTTGGCAAAACACCACTAGTAACATACTAGTTAGCTCGACAGTCTAACCTGGCGATCGATTTTCCAAGTTATAAAAACATCTAGAAAATCTTCATGATGAAGCATAAATGCGGTGACACTATTATCATTATTGGCGCGGGAATTGCTGGGCTAGCGGCAGGTTGCTATGCTCAGATGAATGGGTATCAAACTCAGATCTTTGAGATGCACGATCGATCGGGTGGGCTGTGTACGTCATGGCAACGACAGGGGTTTATTTTTGATGGTTGTATTCATTATTTGTTTGGCTCTGCACGAGGACAGCCTTTTTACCAACTCTGGGAGGAACTTGGCGTTGTACCGCAGCAACAATTTGTCCATCACGATGAATTGTTGCGGGTGAGCGAACCCGACGGGAAAACTTTAATTGTTTACAGTAATCCCGATCGATTAGAGCAGCATTTAAAAGAACTATCGCCAATCGTTGGCGTAGCCTCTTCTCGGAACGAGACGCTTCGCGAACGGAACGAGGATCGGCGATTAATTAGCGAGTTCTGTGCGGGGATTCGTACTTTTACTCGCTTCGATTTGTCACTACTTCAACAGCAGCCCAAAGCATCGATGCAACTGGGCGACTGGGGAAAGTTGGCGCGGAAAATGCTACCATTTGTCTGCCCACTGGCGCAATGGGGAAACATTTCAGCAGCAGAGTTTGCCAAGAAGTTTCAAGATCCCTTTCTGCGCCGCGCCATTCCCCAGATGTTTGCTTGGGAAGATATTCCGGTGATGGTGGGGATGTCTTTACTCGCCTATATGCACACCAAAAATGCTGGATTTCCGCTAGGTGGATCGCTGCAATTTGCCGAAAAGATTGCGGATCGCTATCTAGAATTAGGCGGTGAAATTCACTATCAGTCGCAAGTAGAAAAGATTTTAATCGAGAAACATCAGGCGGTTGGGGTGCGGTTATATAACAATGAAGAATATTTTGCCGTTGGCGCACAGCCTACCGTAGGTAATCGAGTGATTTCCGCCTGTGATGGTCACAATACGCTGTTTGGTTTAATAGATTCGCAATATGTCCCCCGCGAGATCCAACATTATTACGATGGACATTTACCGATTCATTCTCAACTACAGGTATCACTGGGCGTAAATCGCGATCTATCTGCCGAACCACATTGGACTACTCATTTGCTCGACGAACCTGTCGTAATTGCAGGGGAAAAGCGGTATGAGATTGGGGTCAAACACTATTGCTTCGACCCCTCGCTAGCACCACTGGGAAAATCTGTGCTGATGGTTGTGTTGACGACTAATTATGACTATTGGCAACGCATTTATGGTCGTTCGATCTACGATGCAGAGGAAATTCAAGAATCACACATTCTCATCGATCTATTAGAGCAATTCTATCCTGGAATTAAGGATGATATTGAGTTTGTAGATGTCGCTACACCGCTGACCTACGAGCGTTATACAGGCAACTGGCAAGGATCGAGTTGTGGTTGGCTCCTGACCAAACAAACCCTGCCATTATCAATTAAAGGTTTGCCCAAAACATTACCGAAACTGTGGAATTTTTATGCGATTGGTCAATGGGTCGAACCAGGTGGAAGTGTTCCAGTGGTTGCCATGTCGGGACGCAATATTATTCAGCAAATTTGTCGAGAAAATAAGCAGACTTTTCGCTCTATAGTACTTTAAAGATATAGAAATTACATGAATAATATGATAATAAATAAGTTAGTGATTAAAAACTACTACTATCTAATAGCAGGAATTCTCTCAATTCTTTTCTCTTTCACACATGCTTGGAATGGGCAAACTACTGTCTTGCCTATAATTGATGCAAGCAACATCGATCTGGCTACAAAAACGACATTATTTTATGTTTGGCATATTATTACGGCTGAAAATTTTGGGTTTGGCGTCTCATTTCTTATAATGGCATTTTACAAGGATTTGTCAAAAGTCAAATTTACGGCTTGGTCGATCGCAGTTATGATAATTGCTCGCTGGGGAGTTGTTTTTGGGAGCACATTATTTAAAAATATCAATGGTCTTGCCGATACTTTGTCCGATCTAATAGCCATAATTATTTATGTCGGATTAATAATATTAGGTACAAGAGTAAAAGATAAAACTTAATTAGAGCTTGAAGATAGTCCAATAGTTTTAAAATGATAATTGCTAAAATTCCTTTCACCACCGAACAATTTCTTCAGATTTTCGAGAGGTATAATCGAGCTATATATCCGTTTCAGTTTGCACTAATTCTAGTTGCAATTGCCGCAGTTTTCCTAGCAGCAAGTCGAAAACCATTTGCGGGTAAACTTATTTCATTCTTGCTTGGTTTTTTCTGGCTATGGACGGGGATTGTTTATCATTTAATTTTCTTTACAGCAATCAGTCCACCTGCATATCTGTTCGGGACATTGTTCATTATTCAAGGTTTGTTATTTCTATACGAAGGCGTAGTAAGAAATAGATTGAGTTTTCGTGCTAGCCGAAGATTTGACGGCATTCTCGGCGCGGTATTTATTGCTTATGCGCTGGTGATTTATCCGTTAATCGGCTATGCGCTGGGGCGAATCTTCCCGTCAACACCTACGTTTGGGACACCTTGCCCGACAACTATTTTCACATTTGGTTTGCTCCTGTGGGCAGATCGGAAAATTTCATTGAGTTTATCGATCGTTCCAGTTCTGTGGTCGATCGTTGGAACTTCGGCGGCATTGAGTTTTGGGATTAAAGAAGATTTTGGATTGCTCGTCGCCGGAACGATCGGCACAATTATAATTATTCGGCACAATTTAGTCCAAAAAATGGAGAACTTATTCTGAAGGGGCGATCGTTACCCCTTCAGCCCTTTGCCAATATTATTAATGTTTTATATGTCTACCGTCCTTTGTAGCGTCGGCTCTGCCGAACCCTTGTCTCCCTCACAGATTCCTCATCTTTGTACAGTATTGTTAAAGTTGAACGATCTCCTGATTTTTCGATGGTTAGTCAAATTTCCAAACCTAGTACTGAATCACTCAATCTATCCACTACCCAGGGTTTATTATCGACATTGCAAGCACTTCGCCAGACTGTCGAAAGCGAAGGAAAAGCCACTTTTGACGAGTGGAATCCGCACATTCAGCGGACGGCGTTTATTGATAGTGCCGTGAATTTGGCTGAATATCTGGCTTTACGTCAGCACGATCTTCGCTCACTTCAGTCTGCACTAATGCCTTGGGGTTTATCTTCATTAGGTCGGATTGAAGGGCGGGTAATGCCCAATCTCGATGCGGTAATTGCCACTTTAGAAGTCATTTGTGGCTCTAAATCCGATCTGCATTTCCAGCGTCCACCCGTCGAATTCTTCTTTGAGGGCGATTCTCGTTCCGAGAGGCTACGCCAACGATTACTACAGCAGCACACGGAAGAACTATTCGGTGTCTCATCACCCCATCGTCGAGTCAGAATTATGGTCACGCTGGATACTGAAGCTGCCACCAACTATGAGCTGGTGCGAAGTTTTATCCAACGCGGCGCAAACTGTATGCGGATTAATTGCGCTCATGATACTCCTGAAATCTGGCAAGGCGCGATCGATAATATCCGCCGCGCCGAACAAGAAACCGGAACCCCATGTAAAATCATGATGGACTTAGGCGGCCCCAAAATTCGCACGGGGGCTGTACTTGTGCCACACCATAAGAAGCGGGTATTTAAAGGCGATCGCATTGTACTATCGCGGCGCGAACTCGAAAGTGTATCAGATCCGGCTAAATCGACCCATGTAGAGCAGTTCCAGACTAGCTGTACGATTCCAAGTATTCTCGATTTATTACTGACGGTTCGCTCATTTAGGAGAGGGGTAGAAAGATTGGGGTAAAGTGAGGAAATGAATAAGCCTACAATCCTCAAGACTGAACGAGTTGATGATATGCCCTTACTACTAGCCCAGCTCGAACGAATGGGTGTTCAAGAACTGCTGGAGCAGCATTTCCCGACCCACGGGAATTGGCAAGGTCTGAGTTTAGGACAGGTTGCCGTCGTCTGGTTGAGCCATATTTTATCGCAAGCAGATCACCGGATGAACCAAGTGCAGTCATGGGCAGAAAAAAGGATTGAAAGTTTGAGCGTAATTTTAGGACAAGAAGTTCGAGCGTTAGATCTCAGTGATGACAGATTAGAAAGTGTTGTATTCAATTTGAGTAAGGATGAATCCTGGATTAATTTTGAGAAAGATTTAAGTCAGAGACAACTACAAGTTTATGATTTAAAGACAGAAAGAGTCAGATTAGATAGTACATCAGTTAGTGGGTTTCATCAGGAGAATAAAGAAGGTCTATTTAGATATGGACATAGTAAAGACCACCGACCTGATTTACCACAGCTTAAACTAATGATGGCAACACTAGACCCATTAGGGTTGCCAATAGCAAGCTAGGCGGGTCACCCGCCCAGCAGTGAAATTATCGCTGGAAATAGTGCAGACGATCCCTTGTATGAGCCAGCCATAATACAGGTCAGAAAAACAATTGGAAAAAGAGGGCTGTTATATATAGGAGATTGCAAAATGGGAAGTATCGGCACAAGGTATTTTATTCAAGCTGGCGGTGATTATTACTTGTGCCCTTTGTCGAAAAATCAAGTGAAAGCAGAAGAATTAAAGAAATATGTTTCAGATATAAAAAAGAAAGGAATAGAGCTAGAAGACATCAGTTACGACTATGCTAATGGTAAAACAGTTGTAATTGCCAAGGGCTATGAACAACTATATTCTTGTAGCCTAAAAGAGGGGAAATCAGAAAAAATCTGGTCAGAAAGGAGATTGATTGTTTACTCCATTGCTCATGGACAGAGCCAGAAGCAAGCTCTTCAGAGCCGGATCGATAAGACTAAGCAAAGTTTAGAATTACTAAATCAAACTCGACGAGGAAAGAAGCCATTCAAGGACTTTCAAGATTTTATTCAAGTAGCAGAGCAAATAATTACTAACAATCGGGTTCAGCCTTTATTTAATTTAAGCTTTACAGAAGATGTGACGCAAACACATCAACGTAAATATCTAGAGCGACCTGCTGGTGTAATTGAAAAACGTACTTATCAAGTAGAATTCAATATCGATCTTGACCAAGTTGAGCAGCAAATGGAGCTATTAGGTTGGCAGATATATGCCACAAATCATCCAAAAAAAGAGCTGTCTCTTGCTGATGCCGTAGTTGCTTATCGCCAGGAATATTTAATTGAGCATTGCTTTGGAAGACTGAAGGGACAGCCACTCTCACTCAGACCAATGTTTTTACAACGTGAAGATCATATCAAGGGATTGATGCGATTATTATCAATCGGATTAAGGCTATTGACTTTAGTTGAATTTCAAGTAAGGCAAGCTTTAGAATTAGATAGAAGTAAATTAGAAGGAATTTATTCGGGTAATCCCAAACGAGCAACAGCGCAACCAACAACAGAAAGACTCCTGGCGAATTTCAAAGAAATTACAGTTACTGTCTTTGCTGTTGGAGCAGAAATCTATAGAGAATTGACTACTCTTAATTCTCTCCAACACAAGATTTTGCAATTATTGAACTTTCCAAGTGACATTTATACCTGCCTTTCATCCCAATCTGACTACCCTCCCTAAAAATGAGCGAACCGTCAGTAATAATTTTACTACTTCCAAAAATACCAGCCTGATGGAAATATCAGACTGGTATCGTTATCTAAAGCATTCGATTAGTTTTGAGCCAGTAGTGGGACGACACGACTAAAACTGTGGGCATTTAAGACATGAAAGTAGCAATTAGTAATACTTTGACGATCGCTTTACCCACATTTTTAGTCGTGTCGAGCCAGTAGGGTGGGCACTGCCCACGAGCAAATTTGTACGCAGCCATAAATCCATAGCTCACCTACTGATTTTACTCATCCAAACTCTTATTCATTGATGTTTAGACTTCAGTTCGAGTGCATCACAAAAGCTGTTAAGACTATTTAACAAAGCATTGTAGTAAGAATAAGCATCATCACGATCGATCTGAAGCTGATTATACAAAGCCAGTCGTTGAGAATCTTTTTGCCGAACGGCTTGCCGTCTGCGCCAGCAATCGATTTTCCAGCAGCATCCAGCTCATACACGATCGGTACACCCGTTGCTAGTTCTAGTGCTGTCACTTCATCTGGAGTTAAATTGTCGAGGAGCATGATAATCGATTCTCTCTCATGAGAGGCTCCGCCAACGCAACGAGTTACCATGTGCGGCAATTAAGACATTATCACCTGCGAGCAAATGGGGCAAAATCCGGCTGTTAAAATAAGCAACTACCCGCCGTTGAGTATCCTCCAAACTCTCGCCACCTGGAGGTCGGACACTGTAAGATCTGCGCCACTTTTGCACCTGTTCGCTGCCGTACTTAGCAGCGGTGTCCGCTTGTTGAGGGCGTTCCAGAGGCTCTGACCATGCCGAACCAAAATTAGTTGAGCCATTATTCTCGCTCTTGATTATTCACAATTCACTACTTCAATATAGAACTACCTCACGAGATCTTCACAGTATTAATCTAAGATCGATCGCAGTACTTAATAACTTTAGAATTTCGGACAATTTAATCACCTAAATTAAACTACTTTATGAATAATTCCAGCCGGAATGCCAATTCTGTAGATTCATCCAATGCACTTATCGATATCGCTCAAAAGGATGTGGATGGAGTTCTACAATTATTTGACACTTCACTGGCAGGGCTGACTGAAACCGAAGCCAAGCGACGGTTAGCTAAATCAGGGCTAAATGAAATCGCCCGCGAAAAGCCGAGCAAGTGGTATGTCCAACTGCTGAAAACGGTGACAAATCCCCTCTCACTGTTACTAATCGTACTGGCGATCGTTTCACTATTAACCGGAAGTCCGACAGCCGCTCTCATCATTACGATTATGGTGATTTTCGGAGGATTATTGCGCTTTTCTCAAGAATTTCAGTCGAATAAAGCCGCCGAAAAGCTGCGAGAAATGGTTAGTATCACCGCCGCAGTGAGTCGCCAAGGTAATACTAAAGCTACCATCCAAAAAGAGCAACAAGGCATCGCCGGAACAGAAATTCCCGTCAAATTATTGGTACCTGGAGATATTGTATTTCTCTCAGCCGGAGATATGATTCCCGCCGATATTCGGCT
>JANOPX010000143.1:0-17996 GCA_031422115.1 Chamaesiphon sp. VAR_4_metabat_408
CCCCCCCTTACCACGGCTATGCATTACCCACAGATCTTACATGGTTTGTGGGTTGGGGTTTCGACTGGTAGGGGAATTTCATTAATGGCCCCTACCTGTCGAACCCGAACCCTTCCAAACCCTTGCTAAATCGCCACATAACTTCTTGTAATAATTGTTACACAATCTGTGGGTAATGGATAGCCTTTCCAAGGGGGGGTTGGGGGGTAAATCAACCTCGAAGGAAGTCTAGCCAACTCCCCTACCTCTGTCTATCCCTCGGATTGACAAACTCACTCAAGCCCTCACCCAATAACGACAAACCCGTCACCATCAGCGTCAGAGCCATCCCCGGAAATAAAGTCGTCCACCAAATCCCCGTCGAAAGTGCGGGTAGAGCTTGCTTGAGATCGTGTCCCCATTCAGCTACTTCGTCAGGTAAACCCAAACCCAGAAAGCCCAAACCACCCAATACTAAAATCGCATCAGCAGCATTGAGGGTAAATAAAACAGGCACACTTTGAACGACATTCCCAAATAGATATTTTCGCAGAATGTGCGGGGTAGTCGCGCCCATCGCTTGAGCGGCTTCGACAAACATCTGCGTCTTCAAACTGGCGGTTTGATTTCGCACCACCCGATAATACTGCGGAATGTAGGAAATACTCAAGGCGATCGCCGCATTAAATACCCCCTTCCCGACGATAAATGCCAACGTCACCGAGAGCAATAGCCCAGGTAAGGTATAAATCGTGTCCATCAGGAATAGTAAGACTCGATCGAGATTGCCGCCCAAATAGCCACTCACCATGCCCAACGGCACCCCAATCAGCAAACTCATCAGCGTTGCCAAGATCACCACCTGTAGAGCCGCCTGGGTGCCAAACAGCGTCCGCGCGAACACATCATAACCCTCCCGACTCGTCCCAAACCAATGCTTCCAAGAAGGAGCCTCATTAATCGGGTTGTAAGGAGGCATGGAGCTACCCAATAAATCTTGCGGGTCTTGCAGTAGACCGATCGCCTGCAATAATGGAGCAAAGATGGCGATCGCTACAAAACTCGTCGTGATAATTATCCCCAAAATCAATAGTTGGGTGGAAAGCAGGTTGCGGCGTTCTTGTAGCAGTTGCCGAACCGAACCGAGAGAAAGTTTACTTACAGCCATAGAGAAAGGGGCGGCGATGTCTTGGAGAACTGTTCACTACTATAGATCGATCGGGTTGCCTCCTACTATTCAATCTCGAAAGTTAGTGCGGATTTTCAGCTCATCGATGGTAATTACTGGCGAATATGCAATACTGTCACCATATTTAAAGATTGCTCTAGATGACGAAATTTCCCTATGATGAATTTGCCAAGGGTTTTTTAGAAGCCTTACTTTCACCCTTTGGTCAAGTCGATCCAGCTTATAAAATTGCGGCTGAAGTTAGGGAAGTTGATGTCTATTTCATCCCATCAGATCGCAATCTCGATTATACCGATTTAGGTTTGCTCGGTAAATGCACTACTACTCCAGCAGTTATCGAGCCATTTCGGAATTCTGTCTCTGTGCCCCAAATTAGAGCGTGTATGTCTAAACTCTACGATTTACATGCCGATATCTATCGCGCGGCAAAACGGGATAAGCAGCTAGAGCCTAAAGATGATGTTTTACCTACACTATGGATTCTGACACCGACTTTATCGGATAATATTTTAATTAGTCTAGGGGCTACGTTAGATGCTGACAGAGGTGAGGGCGTATATTTGCTACCATCAGCACAGAAAACGGGAATTGTCGTCATTCATCGTTTGCCGAGGACTCCAGAGACTCTATGGTTTAGAATATTAGGTAAGGAAGGGGTGCAAAGGCGAGCGATTGAAGAGGTAGCACAATTACCTAATGGGCACCCTTACCGTCAGAATACCCTAGAGTTATTGGGTAATTTGAAGGTGACTTTGGAAGCAAGAACTATTATCCTACCGGAGGATCGGGATTTAATTATGCAGTTATCACCTTTATATTTGGAACAAATTCAAGCTGCCAAGCAGGAGGGCAAGCAGCAACAGCAGGAAGAGATTGCTGTTAACTTACTACGCAAAAATATTCCTTTAGAAGTTATTTCTGAAACAACAGGAGTATCGATCGAGCAATTACAAATCCTGCAAGCTCAGTTACAAGATAGTTAAAAGATCGATTGTAATTTACCAATAAATAATCGATCGATAAAGATCCGATCGATCCGATCGATCGATATCTATCTTCGATCGAGCCAATAAATAACGATCGCCTTTATCAAACTCGACCTTTGTATAACGATATCATCACTCAATATTAATATCCCTGATTAAGCCGCGCTCCAAAGTTATTGCTTCGCACGAGTTTGTCTGCCCACCCTACAATGCTGGTAATCGATCGTGGATAGTTATCGATCGAACTGATATCGATCGAGACTAAAGTGGGTAATCTAAGTTGAATTAGCCCCAGGACTTTTAATGATATGACACCCCCAAGCTCAACAGCAATAGTCGGTTGTTTACTCGGTACCGCTGTTGGTGATGCCTTGGGTTTGCCATATGAGGGATTATCACCTCAACGTCAGCGGCGATTATTTCCCCATCCCGTTGGCGAGAGCCTCTCCTTTGGAGAATCGACATCATTTAGTATTCGGTAAAGGGATGGTTTCTGATGATACCGAACATACCTGCATGGTAGCTCAATCATTAATTGTTGCTGCGGGAAATACGGATATTTTTACTCGCAATCTAGCTGGAAGATTGCGGTGGTGGCTGGTACGATTGCCTGCTGGAGTTGGATTTGCCACATTGAAATCGATCTGTAAGTTGTGGCTGGGATTTTCGCCTCATCATAGTGGTGTCTATTCTGCGGGTAATGGTGCGGCGATGCGAAGTGCGATTATTGGTGTTTGTTATGGCGATCGACCGCAATTGATGGTAGAAATGGTTCAGTGTTCGACTCGCATTACCCATCGGGATCCTAAAGCCGAATTCGGGGCAATTGCGGTAGGTTTAGCGGCGTATTTATCCAGCACAGATCGATCGATAAATTATGATGAATATTTCGATCTTCTATCCAAACTACTCCCACCAACCGCAACAGAATTTCTAGCCTTAATCGATCTAGCGATCGTTAGTGTCAAGGCTCATGAAACAACGCCAGAATTTGCCATTAATATGGGCTGGAAGCGAGGTATTAGTGGTTATGTTTATCAAACAGTACCGATCGCTATACATGCCTGGTTATCTCACCCTGAGAATTATCGCGACGCAATATTAGCAGTAATCAAATGTGGCGGCGATACCGATACCACTGCGGCGATCGTCGGGGGAATTGTTGGTAGTAGAGTTGGTAAAATAGGCATCCCAACAGATTGGCTAGCCAATTTAGCAGAATTCCCTTGCAATATTAATTATCTCGAAAAATTAGGAGCGAGATTAGCTATAACGATTCTCAATGAAAGAGACTACAGCACCGATCGAAAGAATAAGCAATCTCCGCCATCATTGCCAGTCTATTTAGTTTGTTTGCGAAATCTATTTTTCTTATTAGTCGTAATTTTTCACGGGTTTCGCCGTTGCTTACCATAAGTTTATGAAAACAAGGATCTGTAGGGGTGGGTTTATGCAGATAAACGTCGATCGATTCTAGCTATTTCAAACAAAACCCACCCTCCTTACTAGGATTATAGATGAGTATATCTAGCTCTCGGTTGCGACAATCTCGGTAGCGATCGGCTCCAGTAAACTACACCAACGATCGATCTTACTGTAAGATTCATTGGCTTTGAGATGTAGCTATCTCCGTTGGCATACTCTCTCATGAATTTTATCCTCGCGCCCAGTAATACCAGAGATCTCGATCGATTATCTAAATATTCCTGTCATTATCTCACTCAAAATTATTGACATTAATCCACACAGTATAATCAGTGTTAACCCCATTCCTATTTGAATATAGTTTAGGTCTATCGGTAGACCAGAAAACATAAGAATCAAGATAATAGCCACCCCAAATATCGCACCACTAGAAAATCGATAGCCAGTCTTAATATTGGAATTTTCTACTGTAAAAGGTTCATATCTCCAAGTTGTAATCTCTGGATTGTATTTGTATCCAATTCTGCATTCAAGTTTTTCTTCAATATGATATCCATGTTCATCATGTTCTCCAAACTCAAAACACTCATTGACCATATTCAACATAGAGGTGAATGATGTATAGTACACATCAGTAATTCCTATGCCTATGGTAACTATTGGAAGATCTACATCAGAACAGATATTTTGTCCTGGATAACTCATTAAATAGAAAAAGCCATCTATTCCAGCAAATGGAAACATTTTGTCAAAATCTAATCCAGTTTCTTCATTAGGGAATAGTGTCGTCACGTTTTCATAGATGCGGATAGCATTCTCTAGACTCAACCAGGGCACATCTCTAAATAATGGGAATGTTGAAAATTCAAATTCTTTATCTTTAGTGCCGTTATGCCACATGTATAGTTCTATAAGTTCTTCTGGAAAATAGAAAGGATAATTTAAAGTTTTTTCTAGAATATATTCTCGGCTTAATCCAGGTAAGAATATATCATCGATAGGATATCCGATTTCTCTGCGGAAAGATATCAAATGTTGAATAAGATCGATCCAATTATTCATAGCTGGCTTTGACTAGGCTAAAATTGTCTAACAATCAATCTGTAACTATCTATTGTTTGGCAATCGACAACATGTAAAGTAACACAATATGTTCAAATATTCAGCATAGTAATTACCACATCACTTGAATTGAGTATAGCTCAAACATAGTATCACGGGTGATAATGATTAGAGAATTACCGATCGATTGTGCTATCAAAATCCGATCGAATGGATCGCGGTGATGTAGTGGTAATGAACGATAAATATCAAGCTCAGTAAAGCCAATAGGCAGAATTTTAATACCTAATCGTTGTAGATCGGCTTCTAGATTTTCAAAGGGGCGTTGAAGTTCAAGTTTACCCAATCCTAATTTAATCGCAATTTCCCAAAGGCTTATAATACTGACAAATACATCATTATCTTTGTTTTCGATCGTCGTCAGTGCTAGATTGCTCAGGTTAGGATCGCCTTGAAGATACCAAAGTAGTGCGTGGGTGTCTATCAGCACTCTCATTACATGTATTCCTCAAAATCTGACAATGGCTCGTCAAAATCATCATGAATATTAATGGCTCCTTTCCAAAGACCGAATCCCTGTCTTTTGTTACCTGCGGTTAAATCCGTTGATGCTTGAGTATTGGTAGCTAAATTAGACTTAGCTCTAAGTTCTACAAATTCGGCAAATGCTAATATTTGCTGCTGCAAGTCTGCTGGTAAGGTGTGGATCTTAGCGATCGTCATTCGTTCAACCGGACTCATACTCAGTTAGTGGATAGTTTATTAACTCGATCCTAGCAAAAATTGATAACGGGTGTTAAATCGTTCCTACCTCGATCGCCATTCGCAAATTGTCCCGCTAACTGGGGGATAATTAACAACATAATAATTGACAACCAATCTTGCGCTCCTACCATGTCTGACATCTCGATCGAATCTACGCTCCACGAAGAGCGACTATTTAGCCCCTCAGCAGAGTTTTCCCAAGCCGCTCAGATTAAGAGTTTGGCAGAATATGAAGCTCTCTATGCTCGCGCCAAAGCCAATCCCGAACAGTTTTGGGCAGAACTGGCTGAAAGCGAACTGCACTGGTTCAAAAAATGGGAAACAGTCTTGGATTGGCAGCCCCCGTTTGCCAAGTGGTTTACGGGTGGTAAGATCAACATCTCGTACAATTGTCTCGATCGACATCTCACCACTTGGCGCAAGAACAAAGCCGCCCTAATTTGGGAAGGCGAACCAGGTGACTCCCGCACCCTGACTTATGCACAGTTGCATCGGGAAGTCTGTCAGATGGCAAATGCCCTCAAACAGATGGGTGTAGCTAAGGGGGATTTAGTCGGAATTTATATGCCGATGATACCTGAAGCCGCGATCGCCATGTTAGCATGTGCGAGAATTGGGGCAGTTCATACCGTCGTCTTTGGTGGCTTTAGTGCCGACGCGCTGCGGGATAGACTCTCAAATGGTAATGCTAAGGCTGTAATTACTGCCGATGGTGGCTGGCGCAAAGATGCGATCGTACCTTTGAAAATCCAAGTCGATAAAGCTCTGGAAAATAACGCTTGTCCCACCGTTCAAAGTGTACTAGTAGTACAGCGGACAAAGCAAGAAATCGAGATGATTGAGGGACGAGATGTCTGGTGGCATCAAATCCAAACCACCGTCTCCGCCGAATGTCCCGCCGTTGAAATGGATGCCGAAGACATGTTATTTGTCCTCTACACCTCCGGCAGTACGGGCAAACCAAAAGGCGTAGTCCACACCACAGGCGGCTACAATCTCTATAGCCACATCACCACCAAATGGATCTTCGATCTCAATGATACTGATGTCTACTGGTGTACCGCCGACGTTGGTTGGATTACTGGACATAGTTATATCGTCTATGGCCCATTATCCAACGGCGCGACCACAGTCATGTATGAAGGCGTGACGCGCCCCTCCAAACCTGGCTGTACCTGGGATATCATCGAAAAATATGGCGTAACCATCTTCTACACCGCCCCCACCGCCATTCGCGTCTTCATGAAAATGGGCGAAGAACTACCCAACGCCCGCAATCTCTCCTCCCTCCGCCTCCTGGGTACCGTCGGCGAACCCATCAACCCCGAAGCCTGGATGTGGTACCACCGCGTCATCGGCAAAGAAAAATGTCCGATCGTCGATACCTGGTGGCAAACTGAAACTGGCGGCATCATGATAACCCCACTTCCTGGCGCAATTCCCACCAAACCAGGCTCCGCCACCCGCACATTCCCTGGCATCATCGCCGAAATCGTCGATCTCGATGGGAAGACTCTCCCCGCCAATAGTGGCGGCTACTTAGCGGTAAAATACCCTTGGCCGGGAATGATGCGAACAGTATACGGCGACGACGAACGTTTCCGCAAAACCTACTGGGAACACATCGCCCCTGTCGATGGCAAATACATGTACTTTGCCGGGGATGGAGCGCGTCAGGATGCCGATGGATACTTTTGGGTCATGGGACGAATTGACGACGTTCTCAACGTCTCTGGGCACCGTCTGGGCACGATGGAGCTAGAGTCTGCCCTCGTCTCCCATCCCGCTGTCGCTGAAGCTGCTGTTGTGGGCAAACCGGATGAGATTAAAGGTGAAGAAATCGTTGCTTTTGTGACTTTAAATAGCAGTCATGCAGCTAGTGAAGAGTTAATCAAAGAGTTGAAAAAACATGTAGGTACCGAAATTGGGGCGATCGCTCGTCCTGGTGAAATTATCTTTACCGAAGCATTACCCAAAACTCGATCGGGTAAAATTATGCGGCGATTATTACGCGATTTAGCCGCAGGAAAAGAGGTGTCTGGCGATACTTCTACTCTGGAAGATCGCAGTGTTTTAGATAAATTACGCGGTAGCGACTAAATAAATTAGGTGATGGCGCACGATCGGTAATTTTTCTTATCTATACTGAAAATGCTTAGAAATTAGACTTTCTAGAATTACCGCAGATCCCCGACTTCTCTCAAGAAGTCGGGGATCTGACCTCTCGCCAATCGAGTTATGAGCTTTCATCAATTTTTTCTGGTTCCTCACCGATCGATTGTTGTGAAGAGTGGCGGACATGAAGAATCCGAACTGTATGTACTTCGCCGATCTCTAAAATAGCGAATAGAATCCGATATGAAGTGCGCCCTTTCCCATAAAGCAGTTGTCGAATTTCCTGGCTAAAATATTTATTCTCTCTTGCCAAAGAGCAACGATTTGGCATCAACGACAAAGATTCAATTGCTTCAAGCAATCCGCCATACCACTGACTTGCTTTGACTGGAGAGGAAAGCTGAGATAAATTTAAAAATGACCCATCTATCTCAGCTTCGGCGACGCTGGAGATTTCAATCCGATATTTCATGCAGGTAGATTATACTTTTGACGCTGCTGATGAGCATATTCATCGAAGGAGCGAAATTTCCCTGTCGAAAAATCATCCAATCCCTGCTGAATACCTTTTACTGCTTCCGCAGAATCTTCTGCTTCCTCTTTCAAGATGCTTGCTAAGAGTTCAGATACAACAGTATTGATATCTTGACCTTGGCGAACAGCCTTTTCTCTTAACTGCTCTTCTAATTCTGGACTTAGGTTGACAACAAGCGTCATAGACTTAGTTCCTACAGCGTTTAATCGACTTACTTTATTATAACAGAAGGGACGAGATGAGTTTGGCAAGATAAAAGTGCAGTTTTACGGAGCGGTTGGATCGTCGAACAAGATTCGGAAATATCCAAGTTAACTACCTGTTACCCTTTATAAATCCGAGCAGATAATGAGCATTAATCTTTTGGATGTAGTAGCCTTGACTGTCGATCTGCGTGAATATAATTTATGTCAGGGACAAGTTGGTACAGTGGTAGAAATATTAGCAAATGGAGAGGCATTTGAAGTCGAGTTTAGCGACAGACAAGGACGTACTTATGAGTCGATCGGATTGCGTGCCGATCGATTGATGGTATTATATTTCGATCCTGCTTTACCTAGCATGGCGACGGTTTAAATTTGTCTGGATCCGTCTGGCGATCGGACTAAATCATATCCACGATCGATCTAGAATTGCTGCCGATCGCGTTTAATCCATATCCTGATACTTTAACATCTAGGTGGTATTGGCACTCACAAGGTCGATTTGTTATGTTAAAGGGTTAAATGGGTAAACTGTTCTCCACTAAGGTTCTACAGCCTTTATCTCGTTCGTACGCGCCACTTACGCCACTTACGCCATCATGACAAAACCTCACCTACCAGAAACCACCGCTCGCGTACGTGTTACTCAATATTCATGGCAATCGGGCAAAATTGCTGGAGAAGTCAATGCCGCCGAATTTATCTGGGAATTTCAATGGTGTTTTCGCCAAGACGAATTAATCGTCGAACCCGCACTCGGAAGAGCTTTGATTCAAGATGCTTTGGGTAGATTTTTGAAAAAATGGGACTATCAACTTGAAGCTGGTGGGGATTATGAGTTTACGGTGAGGGCAAAGTTTTAGTTAAATTAATTAACAATTAATAATTGGGAGTTTAGGCGGGGAATTTAGTTAATTAAATATAAGATATCATGTAGGGTGGGCACTGCTGCTGGCCTTTGTCACCCGCCCAGTCCACCATCTAAGGTTAATACAATCTTTGTCTAGTAAATATTTCCGCCTAGCTACTTATCTTCGTTGGCGTAGCCTCTCTTTAGAAAATCGACGTAAGCGTGAGGATATGATAATATTGAATTATGTCAAAAATTTATACCCTTTACCATGATAACTGCCCGGATGGATTTGGGAGTGCCCTTGCTGCTTATTTGAAGTTTGGGGATAGTTCTGAATATATTGGTGTCAAACATCAACAAGATCCACCAGAAATGGAGCCAAGTTCTGAGGTTTATATTTTAGACTTTAGTTACCCCAGGCAAGTAATGGAAGAACTATTGAAACAGCATGTCCGGGTGATTACATTAGACCACCATAAAACAGCTCAAGAAGCCTTGTTAGGATTGCGTGGTGCCCTATTTGACATGAATCGATCGGGGGCGATGATTAGCTGGGAATACTTTCATCCCGATCGCGAAATTCCCGACTTATTTCGCTATATTCAAGACCGCGATTTATGGCACTGGAAATTAGAAAATACTGCTAAAATTGGCGCGGGATTGCAACTATTACCCCACGAGTTCGATCGATGGAGCAAATTACTAACTCCTGAAGGTTTAAAGCAGTTGGAGCAAGATGGGGAGACGATCCTTCGATATCAAACGAAGGAGATTAAAGGGATGTTAAAACATGTCTATCTAGATAGTTTACCACCCTATCAAGCTTCGACTGGAGAGTGGATAACTGGCTCTACAATTCCCCTCATCAATTGCACTAATTATGATATAGTTTCCGAACTATGCCACAAAATGCTGGAAGAATATCCAGATTATCCCGTTGTTGCTAGTTGGCTCAGAGGTAAGTCGAGTATTTCTTATTCTCTGCGCTCTCAACCTGATTTTGATTGCTCGGAAATCGCCAAACTTTATGGCGGTGGCGGACATAAAAATAGTGCGGGTTTCAAACTTGCCGTTTAAGATAGGGCCTATGTGTCTATAGGCATGGTAGCTATGTATTTAATACGTCGTACTAATCGAAGCACTAGATGTGGGAATAAGTTTCATCGGTAGGTAGATTAATCAATTCCGCTCACCATCCACTTGAGAATACCAAGAATCCGGTCGATTACCTCCGGTACGCTCCGCGAACGGGTCGAGTGAATACTCTGTCGGATCGATGGTCAAAACTTGTCCTGTCAGTTTGAGAAACTGCCACTGAGTTCCGGTTGTAACGCTACCAAGGATTGTAGATTCGGGCGCAGAGATAAGTCTGGAACGCCTATTTATTGTCAACGTTCGGCTCGATGATCCCACCACCGAGGAGAATATCGCCATCGTACCAGACGGCGGCTTGTCCGGGGGTAATCCCAAATTGGGGTTCGTCAAATACGAGCTTGACGCGCCCACCTTCGAGGGGGATGACACTCACTGGTACAGCTTCAGAGCGATATCTCACCTGAACTTCGGCGCGAATTGGGGCGATGGGTTCAGGGATAGATACCCAATTGAGACGATCTACCGTACATTCACTACTGTGAGTTTCGGCGCGAGAACCGACTACTACCCGATTTTTGATGGCATCAAGGGAAACCACATAGAGGGGTTCGGGTGCGGCAAGACCGATGCCTCGGCGTTGACCGATCGTATAATGATGGATGCCTGTATGTTTGCCGAGAATATCGCCTTGGGTATTGACAATTTCCCCAGGTCGTTCGTTGATATACTGGTCGAGGAAGGTTTTCATCGAGCCATGTTTTTCGACCAGACAGAGATCCTGACTTTCGGGTTTGTCTGCTGTGGAGAGGTTGAGTTTGGCTGCGAGTTCCCGCGTTTGGGTTTTGAGGGTGTCGCCGAGGGGAAATACTGTGGCGGCGAGGATATCTTGCTCCAAGTCGTAGAGGAAATATGTTTGATCCTTGGATTTGTCGATCGCTCGACGCAATTGATGGCGTTGGAGCTGCTCGTCGTAGGTAATCCGGGCATAGTGCCCAGTGGCGATATAATCGCTGCCTAATACTTCTTTGGCGTACTTTACCATCGGCCCAAATTTGACCGCCTTGTTGCACTGGGAACAGGGCAATGGTGTCACCCCCGCCTCATACCCACTGACCAAATAATCGATGATATACTGCTCGAAAGTATCGCGACTATCGACAATCTGATGGGTGATGCCCAATTGTTCGCAGATCTTGGCTGCATCTACCATTCCTTCAGAGCAGCATTGACCTTTACCCCGCATCAACCACAGAGTCAAACCGAGGACATCATAACCTTGCTCGCACAACAATGCAGCAGCAACAGAACTATCTACCCCACCGGAGAGTCCAACAACAACTTTTTTCATACCAAAGGCTGCCTAAAATTCGCGCCTTAATAACGTGCCTACCTTTAGGTTAACATTTCTGGGGGGTGGAGAGTTAGGAGAGGTCGTATATTCGTTCGAGTCGGGCGATAATGTTGTTTTCTCGATCGGTTTTCAAGATTTTTCGCAGAGCTAATTGGAATGAACCCGATCGATCGCCAATACTCTCGTAGGTAAAGTCTACTTCTTGCAAGACTCCCTCAGTCGCTCCATAGTAAGAAATTTTGCCAGCTCTGGGGTGAACTTCGATCTCGATGTGGCCATTTTTGACGGCACAGGATAGCTGACAATAGGCTGTAGTCGCTTCAGATCGATCGCCGTCTGGATTGGCTTCACCACCAGTTTGGATATCAATCTGTGGATTTTCGTCGTCACCCATAAATATGATATCTCCTACAATAGAAATAATTTCATACAATTCGGTTGTTACAAAAGTCATGCCAGTTCTTGGGTAAGATACTACCTAGCTATGGTACCCATGAGACCGATCGATCTAACAGATCGCTCAAATATGCCCCAAATCTTACACTAACGGGCAACTGTTCCATTCAGAGAACTCATCCCCGTGATTGTTGCTAATTGAGTGCGATAAATAGCTTCCAACTTCAACCAAAAATCCACAGTGCTACCCAATATTTCCGCCAATTTGCTTGCTGTCTCGTCCGAAATTGCTATTTCGCCATCAATTAACTGTCGCACTTGTTCTTCTGTACAACCCAACCTGTCGGCTAGTTGAGTTTGCGTCCAATCCCGCTCTTCTAACAGATCCGCAATAGTCTCACCAGGAGGTGAAGCCCAGTCAGGGGTGAAAGGATGTGCTGTTTTAGTCATGGTAATCGCCTATAAAAACAATCTTACTATACCATTGACTAAGTTGCGTCATTTCACTAGATCGCGATAAGCACACACATAGCAGTTACTTCAGACTGAATCCTATTGCTGCTAGTCTGCGGTTATTTTCGACGTTAAGGATATTCCCCTCAGTGCAGGGGGTATCGGCGCACTCGCATTGCTACCCCTTGCCGATGGTAGTCTGCTAGCCAGTGGTGGAGGTAATCGGGGGGACTTATATTCGATCGATAAGTTAGGGAATCTCACCTTAATTAACACCCTTTGGCTCTCCCCTACTGAGGGTGATGAGCTTTGCTTATTTGAATGATTGGAGCGGAGCGTAAATCATTTTCACCGAGATCGCCCCAATTGGTTGCCATCCCCGCACTATCCTTATCTTTTGTGCTTAGGTACCATCAGTGAATCAAATGAGTTAAAGAGATTAGAAATGAAAACAGATGCTATTGTACAATATAAACCATTGATTACTGTCTCTTGTTTCAGAAGCAAAACTGCACTCATCATTGCAAATAAAATATTAATAAAAATTTTAAGTACAAACCAGGTAGTATTACTAAATATATTTCCAAAAGATCGCTCAAATTTTCTCTGTTCTGACAATAACTCATCGTCAAATTTACTAAGTAAATTTATCATACTAACAACAATATGTCCTTGAAAATTTTGTGGGTCGCAATTAAATTTGTCTAGACATCGTAAAGAAACACCATTATTCTGCAATTCTTCAACTGTCTGAGCCAAATCTGAGACAGATCGCCCCCATTGAGATAAGTCAGTGACAAATATTAGCTGAATCTGACGCGCCCTAGCAAGCTTTAAAACCTTCTTGCGCTCCTTAGTTTCAGATCTGACATCCTTAAAAACACTCACACTTGTATAACTAAAAACCTGCATAAATTTTTATTCTGTCTGGGATGGTAGCATGAACATGCTAGGCAGTGCCCATCCTACTCAGGTTGAGGTAAATCATTCAACCCTCAACCCGATCGATTCTATCTAATTGTCAAGAACTGGATGCCTTCTAAAATCAGGATTGCCGCCCAGACGAAGATCGCGATTCCCGTTGCGGCGGCGGCAATATCTTTGATCTTGCCAATCTGAAGATTGTGTTGCGGTTCTACAAAATCGCATAATATTTCGATCGCACTATTAAATAGTTCAGCGAATAACATCATGCCAGTTGCTAATAGAATAATGCTCAGATCGATCCATCGATAAAGCATACAGGCAATGATTAAAATTGGAACCGACAATACTAGTTTGTACGCAACACTAAAATCTGTGATGACAGCAGAATTCAGTCCTTTGAGTACAACTTTTATTTTCTTAATCGGATGATAACCAGGCGTACTATATTTTCTTGACATGTCTAAACACCCTTCAATAAATAGTCTTTGAAGATCGACAGTAGTTAGGTAACTACTACTCTGATGCTAACAAAATAATTCATCAGACACCCGAATCATTGAATAATTCGGGTGTCTTGGGTGATTTATTTACCCATCTAAATTACACCTTTTCGCGGGGAGCGGTGGGGAAATAGCGGTTGACGATGCCGTGCCAGCCTGTTGGGGTGGTTGGTTGGGGGTTATTCATCCAGGCGGTTTCGATTTTGGCTAAATCTCCTTTAGCACCGAGTTGGGTATAGAGATTTTGAGCGGTGGAGTAATGTAATTGAGCGCGTTTATTATCCCCTTGAGCGCGATACAATTGCGCCAAATCCCAGTTAGTTTCGGCGATGCTATCGAACATTTTGAGACTTTCCTTGGCGGTGAGTGCTTTGGTGAGGAATGTTTTCGCCGCAGTGAGATTGCCGCGCTCCAACTCATTTTTACCAAGATCGCCCCAATTGCTTGCCATGCCTGCATCATTACCGAGTTCGGCATTGAGTCGGAGGCACTTTTGGTAGAGTGCTTCAGCTTCATCCCAGTGCCCGCGATGGCGGGCGATATCGCCGAGATTGCTCCATTTTCTTGCCATGCCTGCGCCATTACCGATTTCAGTATGGAGTTTGAGCGATTTGCGATAGAGTGATTCGGCTTCATTCAAATCGCCCCGATGGCGGGCGATGTCGCCAAGATCGCCCCAATTGGTTGCCATGCCTGTGCCGTCGCTGATTTCGGTATGGAGTCTGAGGGATTTGCGATAGAGTGCCTCAGCTTCTGCCCAATTTTCCCGATGGCGGGCGATATCTCCCAGTACGCTCCAATTGGTTGCCATGCCCGATCGATCGCCCAATTCGGTGCGAAGTTTGAGAGCTTTGTGAAATAGGGTTTCAGCTTCATCCCAGTTGCCGCGATTGCGAGCGATCGATCCCAATACATCCCAATTGGTTGCCATGGCAGATCGATCGCCCAATTCGGTGCGGAGTTTGAGAGCTTTGTGAAATAGTTTTTCAGCTTCATCCCACTGTCCCCGATTCCAAGCGATATCGCCGAGCACGCCCCAAGCGGTTGCCATGCCTACACCATCGCCAAGTTCGACGTGGAGTTGGAGGGATTTTTGGTAGAGTGATTCGGCTTCACTCCAGTTGCCCCGATTGCGGGCGATATTGCCGAGGTGACTCCAATTGCTTGCCATGCCGACGCGATCGCCGAGTTCAGTGCGGAGTTTGAGCGATTTGCGGTAGAGAGCATCAGCTTCATCCCAGTTGCTGCGATTGCGAGCGATATCGCCCATGACATCCCAATTGCTTGCCATGCCTGCACTATCGCCGAGTTCGGTACGGAGTTTGAGGGATTTGAGCAACAGTGCTTCGGCTTCCACCCAGTTGCCGCGATGGTGAGCGATGTCGCCCAGACAACTCCAAGTAGTTGCCATGCCTGCACTATCGCCGAGTTCGGTACGGAGTTTGAGCGATCGTTGAAATAGTGCTTCAGCTTCATCCCAGTTGCCGCGATGCTGGGCGATGTCGCCTAGACAGCTCCAATTGGTTGCCATGCCCACTCGATCGACTAATGCGGTGCGAATTTTGAGCGATCGTTGATAGAGTGCTTCAGCTTCATCCCAGTTGCCCCGGTGCTGGGCGATGTCACCCAGACAGCTCCAATTGGTGGCGATCCCTGCTCGATCGCCGATATCTGTATGGAGTTTGAGGGATTTGAGAAATAGTCCTTCAGCTTCATTCCAGTTGCCCTGATTGCGAGCGATGTCGCCCAGACAGCTCCAGCAGCTAGCGATGCCAGCGCGATCGCCGAGTTCGGTACGGAGTTTGAGGGATTTTTGAAAGAATGCTGCCGATCGATCCCAGTAGCCGAGCTGACGGGCGATATCCCCCAGACAACCCCAGGAAGATGTCATCCCGGCGCGATCTCCGAGTTCGGTTTGGAGTCTGAGAGCTTTTTTATACAGTGCTTCAGCTTCATTCCAGTTGCGTCGATGCTTGGCGATGGAGCCAATCTTGCTGCTAGCTGAGGCAATTTCGCTCAATCCGCCCGATTGCTCGGCATCGGTGAGGGAGAGCCGAAAATAAGTTTCTGCCTCATCCCATCCCCCAGCATCTCGACAAATACAGCCCAAAGTTTCCAAGCAGTAGCGGTAATTGGTACCTTTGCTGTGGGGTAAGATCCGATCGCACCAGTCCCGTTGTAAACTCGAATAACCCCATCGCCCTAACTGGGGTAATAAAGAGTCGATCGCCATCTGAGCGATGACTTCATATTTACCTAATAGCCAGAAGAAATGCCACTCTTCCAACACCAGTCGCCAATCTTCCAAACTGCGAAAAACTGGTGGGCGATCGAAAGAACCATATAGTCTGGCGGCATATGCCCACAACTGAGCTAAATCTGCCGAACTACACATAGTTTGTAATGCGATGCCGATCGATCCATGTACGCCACAGATATGCTCCTTAGTAATTGCATCCTGAGCGTACTCTACTAAGCCTATCTCGACCAACTCAGCGAGGAAAGTTGCGGTAGCTTGCTCGGCGGCAGGAGTATACTCAGCTTGCTTCCCATCTGCCTGAAACAAGCGCAGAGTAGTTAGTGACTTCAGATTCAAGCTGTGGCGTAATACTGACATCCGCCGCAATAATTCTTGGGCATCTGGTGGCTGTAGTGCCAACTGTGCTTGAACGATCGGCATGACATCCTTGACTACCAGATTTGGTGCTTGACGCAATTTACCTGGATTATCCCGTGCATAATCGGCTAATAGCTGGAGGATGACAATATTCCCCCCAACGATGCCAGCAATCCATTCAGTATCTTTTTGGCTATCTTTTACCCCCAGAGTGTGGAGTAATTGCACGCTATCCAAATTTGATATGCCCCGAATTGCTTCAGCGTGAATGAAATTGCGATCGACTTTTTTGCCCCCTCGATCGAGTAAATCCGTGGGCAATGTCTGACTGGTAATGATAATCTGGGATTTGTGGACGCTATAAGCCAAGTGATGGAGCAACTCGCCCACCTCTGGGGACTTCGATTTACCAGTATCTGGATCTAGCAAAAGTTCTAACTTATCGATGACGATTAACCACCGGGCTTGAGAAAGCTTGGTCAAAATCAGCTCGACGATCTGTGCTGGAGTCGCCCCAAACCGACTTGCAGCCATCCCAAAGGCACTCAAAAACTGAGCGACGAGGAAATCAAACCCATCAGCATTTACCTCGCAATAGAGGGCATTGTCGTAGGAGCAAGTCGGGGGAAGTGTATCGCTAGACAAATCTACACCGCAAGCCTCCATCAGCTTCACCGCCAAACTCGTCTTGCCGATGCCACTTTCGCCCGATAGGAGGATAACTTTACGCCCATTAACGCAGTGGATATATAGTTGGACTAATAATTTGTCTCGCCCCACCCAAGCCGGAATGTGGCGAATTTGATTCGCCCCGAATAGTTGCCTTGGGGCTGGAACTAGATGGGAACCATCTTCAGCATAGCTTTGCCCCTGGAAAATTGATTCTCGCCCGCGATCGCCACTAATATCTTTAGTTAGTTTCCCCTCCAAACTGGAAAAAATCGGAAATACACGGCGCAATAAGCCTTCAGTTTCCAACTCCAAATCCCACGCCAAAAATTCTGGGAGGAGGGGAATAATTCCTTTGAGTTTACCCCCTGCTGGTACTGGCTCAGTTAATCCCTGTTGGAGCTTGTCGAGTAACTTTATCGCCTCACCGTGATGCTCCACCCCACGCTGAAATCTCAACATCTCGATCTCGCCAATTATCTCAGCCTTGATGACTTCCGCTTCCAAATCGCTAATTTCCAATTCTCGCGCACCAGTCCCCCCCCAGTATTGCCAGTAGTCCCTTATGGCTGGAATCATTTCTTGGGTGAGACTTTCGAGCTGCTGCTTAATGGTGGATCTTTCAATCGCAGTGCAGGTGAGGAAGGCATTTTCTTGACACTCCAACTGCTCGTAATAAGCCTGGATGCGTTTTTGTAGCTGCGTCAGTCGTTGACCTTTGGTCTGCTGTAGGTAATCGGTAGTCATGAAATCCCTCGTTTTAAGCGGGCAAGCTTCATACAAATACCATTTTTCTACAGAAAAATCTGTAAAGCTTTTTGCAATATGCTAATTATTTTTGGTTGTATTTTATACAGGGGACTGGGGGACGGGGGG
>JANOPX010000144.1:0-2444 GCA_031422115.1 Chamaesiphon sp. VAR_4_metabat_408
AGCAGATGGTTCGACATTAATAATTATCACCGATCGACTGCACCTAGCCGGATTAATTTCACTAGCGGCAATCAATCCAGTTATGCCTGCTGATGTGAGACTGTGGATCGAACAAGCATTATTGATTGGCTGGCTACCACAGCAATCTGGCAAATCCTTTGAGGTTAGAGTTATCGCTAACTATCTAGAAAAACATGACTTTTAGAATTATAAATATATGGATAGTCTCGATCGCTAGTTTAGCCTTAGTTAGCTGCTCTGAATCCTCACTGACAACAGATACTTCTAGTTCAAAATTTAATTCCGATCGACAGAAAATCGAATTCATCGCTAAATATCTTAAATTACCGACTCCGATCGAGACTACTGAGTTTCACATCGTTTATCATGATAATTCTGGCATTCCACCTGAGCCGTCTGACTGGAGGATTCAAGCTATCATCAAAACATCGCCATCCAATCTAAAGTTGTGGACAGCGGAAATGCAGCTCCGAGTACAGCCAATTAATCTTAATTGGGGATACAATTTAATTCCCAAAAATGAGCAAAGGTGGAAACTTCAGTCAAAACCTAAAATTTATCAGCGCAACAATAATAATACCTATATTGCTGTTTTTGAGCCAGAAGGAATCATCTTTACAAGCGTAGACAGCGGTACTTAGAAAAATTATCTTGATTATGTCACTTCCAGTTAGCATCGCTTCTCATCAGCCGATCTCAGCACCGCAACCTTTGTCGCTGGGATTAGGTGCCGTCACAGCATTGGCACCGATGCAGGATGTGACGGATCTAGCCTTCATGAATGTGATTGCTGAATATGGCTGTCCCGATTACTTTTTCACTGAATATTTTCGGGTACATGAGACTTCGAGATTGGATAAGCCAATTCTCAGATCGATCGTTGAAAACACCACTGGTAAGCCGATCTTTGCTCAGATGATTGGTGAAAGTATTCCCGATTTGGTGCGGATTGCTAAGTTATTAACTCACTATCCGGTGGCGGGAATCGATCTGAATATGGGTTGTCCTGCGCCCCGAATTTATCGCAAGAATGTGGGTGGTGGATTATTGCGGGATCCTGATAAGATCGATCGAATCTTGGGGGAGCTGAGAGCGAATGTGTCTGGGCGATTGACAGTCAAGATGCGGATTGGATTTGAGGATACGAGTGAATTTGATCGAGTCCTCAGTCTGATCGATAAGCATGATATCGACTTGCTCAGTTTACATGGTCGTACTGTGAAGGAAGCATATCACGGGATTGTCCATTACGATTCGATCGCTCAGGCGGTGGCAAGGTTGCGCTGTCCGGTGCTGGCAAATGGAAATGTGAGTTCAGCATCAACCGCGCTGGCGGTGCTATCACAGACCCAGGCAGCGGGGGTAATGATTGGGAGATCCGCAATTCGCAATCCGTGGATTTTTAGCCAAATTCGGCAGGCATTAGCAGGCGAAACCATTTCAGTGGTGACGCTAGAGCAGGTGCGGGAGTATATCGATCGATTATATCGGATGCCCGCCGCGCAAAATGTACCAGAAAAATCGCGGGTTAGCCGTCTGAAAATGTATCTTAACTACATTGGGCAAAGTGTGGATGGTTCGGGTGATTTTCTGCGGGAGATGCGAAGAGCAAAAACGGAAGTAGAATTGTTCGATATCTGCGATCGATATCTACTCACCGATCCACAAGCCGTATTTTCACCAGAACCATATCCAGGTATTTTTGCTCGTCCTAAATGTGAGGATTAGTACTCGATGTAAGTTACTATTTTGGGAGACTGGGGGGACTAGGAGACTGGGGGACAGAACTATTGATTGCGAAACCACTAAACCACCATCCACTATTCACCATTCACCAATTACGCCATTAATAGTTTGAGATATTCTGGTGGTACATGGTCAACTAGCCACACATCATTGTCGGTGCAATAAAAGTTATGCCCGTTGCTTTCCATCAGGATCGCATTCACGCCGATGATAATACTCTTACCCCGTCGTCCACCCACCTCATGGGCGACACTCAGATTGGTGGTGAGATGAACGTGTTGACGGGACATTTTTTGCAGTCCTGTCTTTAAAATTTCGGTGACTGCTTTGGTGTGAGTTCCGTGGTAAAGAGTGGCGGGGGGAGTCCGCACGGGGAGCTGTAAGTCTATCTCGGTAGAATGTCCCTGATTGGCGCGAATTAAATTGCCAGAATCATCGAATGAAAAACGTTGCTTATCGCTGCTGGCGACGACCTGTGCTAGCTCGGATAGACTAATATCAAATCCATTCTGGGCTGTAGCTGCCAATAGTTGATTGACTTCAACCCATCCACCTGGCAATAGTTCCAATCCAATTCGCTCTGGCTGATGACGGAGATGTTTAGATAGATATTTGCTGATTTTGGTACAGCGTTGGGAAGTTAGCAGGTCAGTCATGAGTTGGCAATTAGAAAAGCT
>JANOPX010000145.1:0-23989 GCA_031422115.1 Chamaesiphon sp. VAR_4_metabat_408
CCCCCATCCCCTCGTCCCCCCGTCCCCCCGTCCCCCCGTCCCCCCCGTCCCCCCGTCCCCCCGTCCCCCCGTCCCCTCTCCCCCTCTCCCCATGCCCTTCCTCATCCTCGATGTCTTTGCAACCGAAAAATATACTGGCAATCAACTAGCTGTCTGTCTAGATGCTGGAGATCTGACAACAGCAGAGATGCAGCAAATCGCCCGTGAAATCAATTTCTCCGAAACCACCTTCGTTACATCCTCAGAGCCAGTTAATGGGGGCTACAATACCCGCATTTTCACGCCGACGACAGAATTACCATTTGCCGGACATCCGACCCTAGGGACGGCATTTGCCATTCAGCAGGAGTTGATTAGAGAACCGATCGATTCCGCAAAGCGGAGGCTACACCAACGAATTAATCTCAACTACCAAGTCGGTCAAATTCCGGTAGATCTAAATTATCTCAATGGCGAACCAGATATCCTCTGGATGCACCAACAGCAGCCCAAATTCTATGACACACTCTCAGCCGATGTTCTAGCTCCAGTTATCGGTGTGGATGTCAGCGATATCGATGGGCGTTATCCGATCGAACCCGTCTCAACTGGTCTACCCTTTATCATTGTGCCCCTAAATAGTCTCGCCGCAGTCGCCAAAGCTAAATTAAATCTGGATTTGTACGATCGCACAGTTGCCGATTTACCCGCCCAAGCAATTCTCATCTTTTGTGCTGAAACCGTCAACCCCGCCAGACAGCTCCACGTTCGCGTCTTTACCGAATGTTTTGGCATTCCCGAAGATCCCGCCACAGGTAGTGCCAATGGCTGTCTCGCCGCCTATCTGCTCAAACATAAATATTTCGACACCCCCAATCTAGACATCACCGTCGAACAAGGGATCGAACTTGGTAGAGCCTCTCTGCTCTATCTCCGCGCCCAGCATACCTCAGAGTCTACCCAAGCGATTAGCATCGGCGGTAAGGTGGTGAAGATTGCCCGTGGGGAGTTTTTCTAGTAGATCGATCGTTTCTTGTGCCAGATCCGTTGGCATTTCTTGTGCTAAGAGAACAAGGGAGTCTGGGGGTTCCGACCCCCAGACCCCCCGTCGGGTGGGGGAATGTCCCCCCCCGTTGGCGTAGCCTCTGCCTGCGCAGAACCCCCCCTCAAAGCATAGGTGGTTGGAGACGGTGGGTTGGATGTGCGACCGCTTTGTTGGTGTGTGGGATGCGGATGTTGTTGAGAGAATCGGGAAACCGTCTCAAGAAAACTTGTCGTGATTTAATCATCCCGATATTTAAAGAGAATTTGACGATCGCGTTGTTTGAATTCAATATCGAACTTATCAAAAATTATCTCTCGCCCTAACAAACATTCCACCGCATCATCAGTTTGCAGCCAAGCAATCGGGGCAGTGAAAATGTGACCGTCGATCGCTATATCCACTCTCCTCAATACATAATCCACCTCTCCACCAACCCCTTCAGCTTTAGACATAACCTCCTCCATGCCTAGCTCATAGCCCAAATCTATGCCTAACTGTTTGGGCATCAAACAAAAATCGGCACCAGAATCAACTAGTATTTTTAGTTGTCGAGTATGTGTAAAACTGAGAGTAACTAAATATTTTGGTTGCCAATTACTAGCTTTAACGGTTCTAAATCTGACTGGATAAAACTTAACTGGCTCGACAAACTCATTCTCATAGATCCGCTCGATGATATATTCCAGTGGTGCTAACTTAACTCTATCGATCATTTTGAGATAGTCTCGATCGTGAGAGATTACCCCATCTTTGGAATAAGCAATCCACTCACCGACATACTCCTTCAATTCTTGACAATGCGCTTGGTACCACTCATCTGGACTTTTATTCCCAGCCATTGTTTCCTCCATCTAGCATCTTACCCACATGACAATCCTACTTGAGTTTGTTGAGGGATGGGGAGACGGGGGGACGGGGAGATGAGGGGACGGGGGGACGAGGAGACGGGGAGATGAGGGGACGAGGGGGACGAGAAAAGGTAAACTTAGAAATAAAATATAAAAGTCGATCTTTGTCAGATAAAACCTTTACGCTGATTGATGTTCGACTATTTCCCCCAGTCCCCCAGTCCCCCAGTCCCCCAGTCCCCCCCTCCCCCCCCTACCCAAATCCCCTTTGCGAAATCTGAGAATTACGTTAAATTTAATTAAGATATGTTTTCGTGAATTTTAAAAAAATCTATAGCAAAGCAGCTTAAATATAACTGTCCTTTTATTCCTCCCCTATCCAAAGGTAAACAAGATTATGAAGTTTTCGTGGAAACTAGCCGTACTGTGGACGGTTCCCCTGCTGATAATTGGCTTCTTCGTGTGGCAGAGTGCCTTTGCACCCGTTACTGCTGAAGTTGGCAAAAATACCGCCAGCACTCGGATGACCTATGGCAGATTCCTAGAGTATCTAGATGCCGATCGAGTCAGAGCAGTTGACCTGTACGATGGTGGTAGAACAGCGATCGTCGAAGCAACCGACCCAGAATTAGAAAATCGGATGCAACGTTTGCGGGTAGACTTACCAAACACCTCCCCCGAACTAATCGCCAAATTGCGCGATGCAAATATTTCCTTCGACAGTCACCCCATGCGGAATGACGGTGCAGTCTGGGGTTTCCTCGGAAATCTAGTTTTCCCAGCTTTACTCATCAGCGGTCTATTCTTACTATTCCGTCGTTCTAATAATATGCCTGGTGGCCCAGGACAAGCCATGAACTTTGGTAAATCCAAAGCAAAATTCCAAATGGATGCCAAAACTGGCGTGATGTTTGACGATGTAGCTGGGATTGCTGAAGCTAAAGAAGAACTCCAAGAAGTAGTAACTTTCTTGAAACAACCTGAGAAATTCACCGCTGTTGGTGCCAAAATTCCTAAAGGTGTCCTCTTAGTCGGCCCTCCTGGTACTGGTAAAACTCTACTCGCAAAAGCGATCGCAGGCGAAGCAGGCGTACCATTCTTTAGTATCTCCGGCTCGGAATTCGTCGAAATGTTCGTCGGTGTCGGTGCATCTCGCGTCCGCGATTTGTTCAAAAAAGCCAAAGAAAACGCTCCTTGTATCATCTTCATCGATGAAATTGACGCAGTTGGTCGTCAACGTGGTGCGGGTATCGGTGGTGGTAACGATGAGCGCGAACAAACTCTCAACCAAATGCTCACCGAGATGGATGGTTTTGAGGGGAATACAGGGATTATTATTATTGCCGCGACTAACCGTCCTGACGTGCTAGACTCTGCTCTATTACGCCCCGGTCGGTTCGATCGTCAAGTCCAAGTAGATCCACCCGATATCAATGGTCGGATTGAAATCCTCAATGTTCACGCTCGGAACAAAAAATTAGGCGAAGACATTTCCCTCGAAGTCATCGCTCGTCGTACTCCTGGTTTCAGTGGTGCGGACTTGGCAAACTTGCTCAATGAAGCAGCAATTATGACCGCTCGTCGTCGCAAAGATGCGATTAGTATGTTAGAAATTGATGATGCCGTCGATCGAGTCATCGCCGGGATGGAAGGTACTCCCCTCGTCGATAGTAAGATGAAACGCTTAGTCGCCTACCATGAAGTAGGACATGCGATCGTCGCTACCCTAATTCCCGCTCACGATCCGCTTCAAAAAGTTACACTCATCCCACGCGGACAAGCTGCTGGTTTGACTTGGTTCACCCCTGGTGAAGACCAATCCCTAATTTCTCGCTCCCAACTTCGCGCGCGGATTTCCGGTGCTCTAGGCGGACGTGCGGCTGAGGAAGTCATCTTCGGTGATGCAGAAGTAACTACTGGTGCTGGTGGCGACTTGCAACAAGTCACCTCAATGGCTCGCCAAATGGTAACACGGTTTGGGATGTCCAAACTCGGCCCTCTATCCCTAGAGAGTCAGTCTGGCGAAGTATTCCTCGGTGGTAACTGGGGTGCGCGTTCGGAATATTCCGATGAAGTTGCAGCTCAAATCGATCGCGAAGTCCGCAAGATCGTTGTAGAGTGCCACGAAGAAGCTCTCAAAATCATGCGCGAAAATCGCACTCTGATCGATCGTCTAGTAGATCTACTGATCGAAAAAGAAACCATGGATGGTGGCGAATTCCGTCAAATCGTCGCCGAGTACACAGTCGTACCCGAAAAGCCTCAATTTGCCCCTGCGTAATGTAGGGTGAGGGATGAACCGATAGGGGATAGGGGTAGTGGATGAAAAAATCCACAATCCCTATCCCCTAATTTTTTTAATTTATACTTTGCATTTCAGCCGCTTTGCCGAAGACGAACAATCGGGATTGCTGAATCTAGATATGATTTATTTTTTAATCAACGCTGAAATTTAGGGTAGAGGCAATTCATAAATTGCCCCTACCCTAAATTTCAGGCGCATTTCATACCTCAATTCAGCAACGCTGACGAACAATCTTCATGATGTCCTAACCACCCTGGTGGTTAGCATCCCTCAAAGATCTCCCCCTCCCACACACCAACAAAGCCTGCCGCACACCAAACCCACCGTCTCAAACAACCTATGCTTTGAGGGGGGGTTCTGCGCAGGCAGAGGCTACGCCAACGGGGGGGGGAACACTTCCCCCAACCGACGGGGGGTCTGGGGGTCGGAACCCCCAGACTCCCTTGTTCTATTACCACAAAAAATGCCAACGGATCTGAGCATCTAAGAACAGAAAATCCTGAGAACGTTATTTACCAACTAAAGTAAGATCGATATCCACCTTACTCAGCACATTCATCGGCACCTCCTTAGCATCGGTTTGAACCGACATATTCGTATCAGTATTTAACAACAATCGACCCTCAACAGGCAACAGCGAATCAAATCGCAACACATATTTACCCTCACCAGTAGAAATCAGCGAATTGAGTCTGACCTTCGCTTTCGCATCCATCCCTGGGACTTGGAAATTTTGGGATGGTGCAGATTGATTAATCTTAGTTTGGATCGTGATGCCGCGATCGTCCATCTTCACCACCTCATAGCTAGCCGACTGATTCATCTGAATATTCGACACCTTCACAGAATTTGTCACCCGCCATTTTGCCCCCAACCCCAACATCTGCCTCGGTAGAGGAGTAGAGACTTGCTCCATCGATTTGCTCAGTTGCTCCAGGGTTTTTTTGAGCATAGGGTCTACATCTTTGGGAATGCTCATATTTTTACTTTTGAGTTGACCCATGTTGGTGACTACCATATCGCCCTTATAGCCGACCAAACTCTTAAAGCTTTTTTGCATCGCCGCGATCGATTCCGGTGGTGTATCCTTATCCGCGATCGCTTGAATATCACTATAGGCAAAAGTATAGTGGATATCCCCTGATGGATCTACTCTTGTCACATTCAGATCGATCTTGAGTACCACTTTAGGCAGACTCATTTTGGGCATCGTCATCTCGCCCATCGACATTCCCATCGACATCCCCATCGTCATCGTCATAGTTTGCTTGCTATTAACTACTGGGCGAAATCTCAATTCCCGGCGAGGTTCGACTCCAGCGTTTGATACTTCTAATTTTGATGTTGTAGCTGTTGCTGCTGTTGATGAGGCTGTTGCGGGGCTATCTGCGGCAATAGCTGGCACTTTTGCAGCGGAGATGTTTCCCCACATCCCAGCGATAACTGTACTGACAATTAAGACTTTATTCATGGTTAAATTTTAATTAATGGAGCCTAATGTAGATAATCTGTCAGCATGACTACATCTATTATGTATCGACGATTAATTTTAGAGGGTAATCTTTTGCCCTAAGACCAATTCAGTCAAAATATTCAAATGCTATCATCTTTACGGAGAGAGCGATTGGGGTAGTGACAATTAAAGTTTTCCAGTCGATCGATCGATCGCCTGTCTACATAAGTTAAGATGAAGGGCGTTTGGTGTGTGTGTGATGAGAGGTAGGTTTGATGAAATTTGGAGTGCGGCAAGTTGGGATTGTTTGGATGACAATTTCGATTGGTTTTTTGACCGTCGGGTGTAGTGGTGGTAAATTATCTCAGTGCGCTGATGTGATAAAAGTGGTCAATCAAACGGTAACAGATACCAAAACGATCACTGCGGGTGGTACTAAGGGAGATATACCAACAATCGAAAAGTTGGTGACAACCTTTGGTAAAGCAGCAAAAGACATGGAGTCAGTCAATGTTGATGATGAAAAATTGAAAGTATACAAAGGTCAATTTGTGGCGATGTATCGGGGTGCGACAGAAATTAACCAACGATTGCTAATTGCTATCAAAGAGAAGAAATCTACGATCCTCTATGAAGAGTTGCGTAAATCTCGGAAAATCTTCACTCCCGAACGCTCGATTACTCAAGGTATCTCCGAGTACTGCAAGAACCCTGACGCTAAGTAGGCAGCGTAATAAAACAGCCTCAAAATAGTCAGCGGTTAAAACCGCAGCTAGTCATGAGAAGTTCGCCTAATCTGTCTAACCCGCTTGCGCGGGTTATGCGATACTAGGGACGATTTTAATCGGCAGATCGAAGCTCAGTCCAAGTAAGTAATAAGTGTAACTTGGATATCGGCGATCGCGAGTGGAATTGAGACCTAAAAAAGGCTTTAGCTCACATCTTACACCAGAACTAAAATACTAATACAAGTGGTTGGTGAATAGTGAACAGTGGCTAGAACCGACCACTATTCACTATTCACCAAAATGTTAGTAACTTTGTTTTGATGCAAGATGTGAGTTAGTTGGATCTCCATCTAAAAAAATCCTGAAATTAAAGTTAGTTCGGACGATCGATTGTGACTTTCGATACAAAATATTTCCAGATAACATTGCGCTCTAAAACGATCGGCAATCCTAAATCCTTTGCAAGCTTGTGTTTTCGATAAGGGTGTGAACATATCCATATCATGATATGGACATGTTCACAAGTCAAATATGATTGCTATGGCAGTAGTCAGTCAATATCGTTAGGACGTTTTTCAATTTCTGTCATAGTCTAACAACCCTGGCGGTTGCTATATTTAGAAACTTTTTAAATATCATACTAATTTAAAATGATATTTTACAGATTTCGATCCACAATTTATGATATTATCACTAATGAAAATTTTAATATCTATTAATGAATCTCTTAAAAGTTAGTACCTCTATACTGTTCGCCGCTACACTTATCTCTGGTACTTTTGTTGTTGTCCAGTCATCCATTGCCGACTCTCGTAGCTCAGTGTTGGCTCCTTCAATTCTGAAAGGATCGGTTGTCAACAGATCGATCTCCGAGAGTGAAGTCTTGGCTGCCCAAAAAGCTTGGGGGGAAGCATTGGTGGCTATTTCCACAACATACGACACAAGGGGTATCCAATCGGCAAAAGCCCTAGCTGGTAATGTAATTGACGCAGCCTACGGTTATCAATTTGGCCCTGTTCTGTTCAAGCCCACACTTACTGTCGCTCCACAGACTTTTCGGACTACCCGTGCTGGAGCTTTAGCTTACTTTGTCGGGGGGGATCCCGCCTTTCCAAAGGATAAAGGTTTCGCGTTGAAGGGCTGGAGAAAAGTAAAGGTCGAGAATTCGGCGGTCTTTATTTCTGGCAATACTGCTACTACGATGGGCAATGTGATGATAACCAATAAAGAAGGGAAGGTAACAACAGTTGATAAAACTTGGCAGTATGTTAAAGATGATAACGGTAAGCTGCGGATCGTGTTACACCACTCCTCTCTACCTTATACAGGAAAATAACTAGGTGACATCCGCAGTCGCTGGAAATGAGCATCGATCCAAATTAGATCGATGCTCATGCTCACAGACTCGAGGGAAGGACGATCGCAGATGGATTATTATCGATAATTATACTTGGGACCAATTGCCCCAGACGGCTAGAGTAAGCCCTGGATCGTAGATATTGACAAACATCGTGCGACCATTTGGAGCAAAACATGCTCCGGCAAGTTCGCTATTATCTCTGGCATTGCGGGCGAAAGTATAAGTTCCACCTTGTGGGGTAATGCCAATTAATCTTTGTTCGCCTTTGCCATCTTCACAAGCAATTAAATGACCGTTAGGTGCGAGGGTAATATTATCGGGCATGTCGATAATATTATCGTCATTTGGTTCTAAAAATAGTTCGATAGAACCACCTTTAGCAGTTTTTCCAGGGGTGTATTTCCAGATTTGGCCGTTACCTCTAGCTTCTTGCCCTGGCGATACAGGCAGATTTGCCAAAACATTACCACCTTGGGTACAGGTAAAGTAAAAAGAACCATTGACATGACAGATACCTTCCCCGCGCATAAATTGAGCGGCACCTTTGCTAAAGCCTTCCTTACGGACTGTATTTTCGAGCGGATTTGGTTCTTCAATTCGCACCCATTCTACGGCGAATTTCTGCCGAAGTGGGAAGTTTTGTTTGGTATTGACTTGAGGTTTGCCGACAATTTTGAGAGCTTCAAGTGTGCCGCCTGCGGCTAATTTTCCAGGCTGCTTGGGAATAAAGCGATAGAATAAGCCGATCGGATCGTCTTCGGTTTGATAGACAATGCCAGTGCGCGGATCGATCGAAATCGCTTCGTGGCGAAATCTGCCCATTGCTACCAAAGGTACTGGTAAAACTGGCGTTTGGCTATTTATCGGTACTTCAAAATTATAGCCGTGAGGTTTGGTTACAACCCCTTTACTCGTGTCTGCCATCCCTGGCATCGCAATATTTTCCTCGCAACTAATCCATGTACCCCAAGGCGTTGTACCACCCGAACAGTTGACGCTAGTCCCTGCTAAGGATACATATTCTTTAGTTAGCTGACGATTTCGGTCGATCGTGAGAGTTGTAGTGCCGCCCTTACAATTGGGATCGTACATGCGATCGAGTGCAGCGATTACCCGCGACTTATCACTCAGCCGAAGTTCGTGATTGCGAACTAAAATTGTCGAACCGTTTTTCCCGGCAAAAGCAGCCATGCCATCGAAATTACTCGCGGCGATGCTTCCATCGCTCATCTGTTTACCGCTCTGAGAAACGATTTTGTACCTAAATCCCGCAGGTAAATCTAAAATTCCGTTGGGATCTTTGACTAACGCACCGTAACCTCTAACTTTTGGCGATTTGACTGCCGATATTGCCGCAGATGGCTGATACAGACTCTCTAATCCAGCTAAGACAAAGCTACTGGTAGCACTTGCCCCAGCCAGTGTCAGGAAATGACGACGGGAAATAGACATAGGGGAAATTATGAATTTGGTGTCGATGTCGCTGACAAAATTATAGCAACTACTCAGGTTGTCGATGGATTTGCTCACACGTCAGAGAGGAATAAATATTATTATTCATCCATTGGGAAGAACAGGAGAACCGACAGAATTAATCGATCGGGAGCTAGAACTACACTGCGATTACCTCCAGTAGACTACGCCAACGCATTGAAAAGACTGCACCAGTACTCTACTTAGGTTAGAATGATAATGATTATCATTCTAAAACAGCATGGTCAGTTCTCTAACTCAACCCGTTGGCGTTGGCGAAGCTTTTGCTGAGGCAAAAGCCTCTCTGTTCTCGAAGCGTCTGCCTGCGCAGAAAGAGAATCGCCAGTTAGAACCGCAAGACACCCAAAAACTAGCTCTCATCCGCCATACCTGCGCCCATATCATGGCGATGGCAGTCCAGAAGCTATATCCAGGCACAAAAGTAGCCATCGGCCCCGTGACGGAAACAGGCTTCTTTTATGATTTTGATAGTCCTGTCACCTTTACTATCGATAATTTTCCCAAGATTATGAAGGAAATGCGGCGAATTATTAAAGCTAACTTACCGATCGTCAGGGAAGTGGTGAGCAAAGATGATATTAAGTCTGAAATTGCTAGTTTAGGGGAACCATACAAACTAGAAATTCTCGATAGTATCCCCGATGGCGAGATTATTACTCGTTATTTTATTGGTAGCCCCGATACAGGTAAAGTAACAAAGTCTGATATTGAAGTAGAACCCTCTTTATTATTACCAGTAATTATTCCACCTCAAGCTACTTGGTGGGACTTGTGTGCTGGCCCTCATGTCAATTCTACAGGTGAAATCGACCCAAATAGCTTTGGATTAGAAAGTCTGGCAGGGGCTTATTGGCGAGGGGATGAAACTAAACCGATGTTGCAACGAATCTATGGTACGGCTTGGGAAACACCCGAACAACTAGCAGCATATCTAACTCAAAAAGAAGAAGCACTCAAACGCGATCATCGTAAACTAGGGCAAGAATTAAAACTATTTAGTATCCAAGAAGATGCAGGTGGTGGATTAGTATTTTGGCATCCACGAGGGGCAAAAATTCGCTACATCATCGAGGATTATTGGCGCAAAGCACATTTAGATTCAGAGTATGAATTACTCTATACACCCCACATTGCTAACCTAGATTTGTGGAAAACATCGGGACATTTTGACTTCTATCAAGAGAGTATGTTTGACTCGATGGATGTGGATGAAAGAGCTTATCAAATTAAGCCGATGAATTGTCCATTTCATGTTTTGACATACAAACATGAGCTGCATTCTTATCGAGAATTGCCCTTGCGGTGGGCGGAGTTGGGAACGGTTTATCGGTATGAGCGATCGGGTGCTTTACACGGGTTGATGCGTGTGAGAGGCTTTACTCAAGATGATGCTCATGTATTTTGTTTACCCGACCAAATTGCGGCTGAAATTTTGAGAGTTTTAAATCTAACGGAGCAGATTTTATCTGACTTTGGATTTAATGATTATGAGATAAATCTATCCACTCGCCCTGAAAAGTCAGTAGGAGCAGATGAGGTTTGGGAATTGGCGACAACTGCATTAGTTGAAGCCCTAAATGCGAAGGGTTGGAACTATAGTATCGATGAAGGTGGTGGTGCTTTTTATGGCCCCAAAATCGACCTGAAAATCAAAGATGCGATCGGACGACTCTGGCAATGTTCGACAATTCAGGTAGACTTTAATCTACCCGAACGGTTTGAGATGGAATATGTGGCGGCGGACAATACCAGAAAGCGACCGATTATGATTCATCGGGCAATCTTTGGCTCTTTGGAGAGGTTCTTTGGGATTTTGATTGAAAACTATGCGGGGAATTTCCCCCTGTGGTTGGTACCGATTCAACTGCGGCTATTGCCTGTAACTGAGGAAGTGCGCGAATATTGCG
Organism: Chamaesiphon sp. VAR_4_metabat_408; assembly: GCA_031422115.1. Classification (GTDB taxonomy): domain Bacteria; phylum Cyanobacteriota; class Cyanobacteriia; order Cyanobacteriales; family Chamaesiphonaceae; genus Chamaesiphon. The sequence continues at coordinate 11,120 of JANOPX010000145.1, forward strand.
ATCTCATCATAACTACTCTAAAACAAGCTGGTTTTCGGGTAGAATTAGATCGTAGTCATGAACGACTGGGTAAGATGATTCGCACGGCAGAACTAGAGAAAATTCCAGTGGTGGGCGTAATTGGGATGAAGGAGATGGAAACCCAAACTTTGAGCATTAGAACTAGAAAAGGCGGAGATTTGGGAGTGCTTAATCTTGAAGATCTGCAAGAAAAAATGAAACAGGTAATAAAAGACAAGAGTTCTTTTTGAGGCGTTGCTAAATTGAGATGAAATGCACCTGAAATTAAGGGTAGGGGCAATTCATGAATTGCCCCTACCCTTAATTTCAGGTGTTGATTAAAAAATAAATCAGATCTGGATTTAGCAACGTCCTTTATGATTCGATCGGATCGGAATAACCTATGACTAAACACGCTTTATATGTTTGTAAATCTTGCTCTTTTTCACTGACTCAGCGCGATTATCTAGGCGAACGCGGCGGTAAGTATTTATTTAATCAATTAGATGAGCTATATCAAAATTGGTTTTTAAAAGCTGACTTTGCACTCGAAGAATTAGTGTGTCTAAGTGCTTGCAAACGACCTTGTGCGATTGCTTTGACTGGAGCGGGGAAGATGAGCTTGATGTTTGGCGATTTACCGCCGCTAGATAGTGCCGATGCAATCCTCCAACTGTGCGAACAATATCATGCAAGTACTGATGGAATCATCCCGCGACAGGAGCGACCAAAAATTTTACAGCAGGGGATTTTGGCTAGAATTCCACCACCTCCGGTTTGACAAAGTAATAAATGATAGTAAGTACTTAACTATCAATCCTGAACATCTATGGTTTACAAGATATATTAAGATTCATTAAAAGAGTAGTCTGGATGATTTCCGCGCTCGTCAAATCTATATATGTCTTTACTTGGTTTCAATTGATATGACGGTAGTACCGCAGCCTAAATCGCCGCTTAAATTTCGATTCGATCGCCAGCTTTGGCAGCGATTTGTAGAAATTGCCCAACCTTACTTCTACCCACCAGGACCAAAAAGTTCGATTCAGTTTCTACTTCTAATTCTAACACAACTAGTCTTTGTTGTTTCGTTCACATTCTTTTTTGTTGTCACCCTTGCCTTAATTGGCTTTCAGTTTTCACCTAAATTTTTCGCAGGGCTAGTAAATGAGATTATCTATCTCAAGTTTCTATCTAGTCTGGGCAAAAGCTCGATCGAAATCTTTCAAAATCTCCTCACATTTCTACCTGCTTACGTCTTTTTGGTCTTGCTGATTGCCAGTAGTGGCATTTTCTATGCTTATCGACGTAAGCTCAAAGGACGAGAAAAGCAATGGCTAGTATTGGGGCTGTTGCTATTTTTGGCATTTATCGTCAGTAGTCTGAATGTGCTGATTAGCTATGTCTTTCGATTTATCGATAATGCCCTCAATGGCAGAGATCCTAAAGTATTTTGGGAGTTTCTATGGGTGTATGGGATTACCCTTGTTGTCGCGATTCCCATTCTGATTAGTTATCGCTATACGCGGCGAAAACTAGCTCTGTTCTGGCGAGAGTGGCTCACGAATACTTTTTTAAAGGATTATTTTAGCAACCGAGCTTACTATGAAATAGACTCCAATGCCGCTAATACAGATATCGATAATCCAGATCAGCGGATGACTGAAGATGTGAATTCATTTACAACTACTATTTTAGATCTGATTTTAGATATCCTTGATTCAGTTTTGGATCTAGTCGCCTTTACGGGAATTCTCTACAGTATTTCTACCCAACTGACGATCGGATTGGTCGGCTATGTTTCTATTGCTACTATTATCGCACTCTGGATCGGGACTAAACTGATTAAGATTAACTTCAATCAATTGCGACTTGAAGGTGATTTCCGCTATGGAATGGTTCATGTCCGCGATAATGCTGAATCGATCGCGTTTTATCGAGGTGAAAATTTAGAACTCAGTCAAGTTGAAGATCGGCTAGGTCGAGCGATTAGAAACTACGATCTATTGCTAATTTGGCTGGCACTGTTAGATATCTTTCAATATGCTTACAACTATTTTGCGCGGTTGGTACCTTACCTAATTGTTGCACCTTTGTATTTTGCCAAGCAAGTTGATTTTGGGACGATCGGACAGGGTATATTTGCCTTCCAAATGGTGCTCAGTGCCCTGTCAATTATCCCGACGCGGATTCAGAGTATTTCTTCATTTGCCGCCAGTATCGAGCGACTAGGGATGCTGTACGAACGCTTTCGGCAACGGGAGACTAGAGAGGTTGTCGGTGCTGGGATTGTCAATTATCCCTCAGATCATTTTAAAGTCGATGGGCTGACGCTCAATACTCCCAATGCCGAGCAGACTCTATTTCAAAATCTCTCCTTCGAGCTAACTCCATCTGAATCTTTGCTGGTAGTGGGTGCGAGTGGCTGCGGGAAAAGTTCGCTGTTGCGGGCGATTGCTGGGCTGTGGCGCAACGGTACGGGCACGATCGAAAGTCCAGACCATACTCAGGCTCTATTCCTCCCTCAGCAGCCCTATATGCTTTTGGGTACATTGCGCGAACAATTGAAATATCCCAATCTGCGGGAAAATATCACCGATGAGGAAATCCAATCGGCACTCACAACGGTGAACCTGGAAAACTTATCAGTGCGGATGGGTGGACTCGATGCTGAAAAAGATTGGGCTGCTGTTCTCTCCCAAGGCGAGCAACAGCGATTAGCTTTTGCGCGGATTCTCCTCAATCAGCCGAAATACGTCATCCTCGATGAAGCTACTAGTGCCCTCGATGTGACTAATGAGCGACGGCTGTACGAGCTGCTGCAAAGCCAAGACATCACTTATATCAGTGTCGGGCATCGTCCCAGTCTGATTGACTATCATCAAACGGTGCTAGACTTGCGATCGGCAAATCATGACAGTTGGCAATTATTAGCAGCGAAAGACTATCAGTTTGCTAGTTAACCTTTTGCAGCTTGACAAAATGTACATAAACCAAAGAATTCTAAAGTATGATAAAAGACTTGAATCGACTGTTTTTGTTCTAACTCAGCTTCAATTTTACAAACTGGACAATCATCAATCTTCATCGATTTACTGCATTGCAGACAAGTGAAGTGATGCTGATGTTTCTGGACTAGACTGTATAAAGATTCACCCTCGTTGGTTGAAGACCTGCCTTCGGCAATCGAACTCCGACTCTGTACCAATCCTTGCAGTCTCAATACTTCTAATCCCCGATAGACAGTTGCTAGCCCTAAAGTTCTATGGCTAGCTCTCAATCGGATGTATAAATCTTGAGTCGAAATTTCACAGTCGATCGTTTCAAGTGTTTTGACTATTTCAAAATTATGTCTTTGGTAAAAGCGAACGCCTTTCTCTGTCGAGGTTTCGAGGTAACAAGGTATATCTTCTCGATCGGCTCATTCTAAGATCGGCTGCATTAAAGAACTGCCCACACCCTGATTTTAATAGGCAGGATCGACACCTAGCATCAACAAATACCAATGGGGCTGGGGCACATTAATTTTATGCAATTCCTCGATTTGGTCAGATAGCGAAATAAATTTCAGTATTTTGCTCGATCGCAACTTAAACGGCAGTGCGTATGCCCCAGACAGCAGAAATCGAAAATTATTCAAGGGAAACTGACCGGGTGGAATCCAGATTGCCACCCCTTTCATCTGTTCGCTCGTCGTATAAAACGAATCTTACCAAATCCGACTAACTCTCATTTGTCCCAAACGGATTTTTTATCGTTCAAAATCAGCGAACCGACTGTACAGAGGCATCAGTTCTTATTTTAGCTACTGGATTTGCCGATGATTTTACTCACTATTTAGCACTCACTAAATGAGATTTAGAGGTAGTTTCTTAACTAAACGCAAGCATTGGTTACATGATTGAGACATTTATTATAGTTTTTTCTATCATAACTTATGATATATTTGGCTATCGAAATAGATTATCCCTTGAGAGAGCAATATGACTTTTCAACTACAGTCGCTACCTTACGCTAATGATGCCCTAGAGCCATACATCGATACTCAGACGATGACGATCCATCACGATCTGCATCATGCGGCGTATGTCAACAATCTCAACAATATCCTTCAACCCTATCCCGAAATCCAAAATCAAAGCATTGACGATCTAATTCGGAACTTAGATACTCTCCCCGATGCAATCAAAACTCCTGTCCGTAATAATGGTGGCGGACACTTTAATCATTCATTGTTCTGGACGCTAATGGCTCCAAATGGTGGCGGCGAACCGACTGGTGAGATCGCGACTGTAATTAACGAAACCTTTGGTGGCATTGAGAATTTCAAAACTCAGTTTAATGATGCTGGGACCAAGCAGTTTGGGAGTGGGTTTGTGTGGTTGATTCGCCAAACTGATGGTAAATTGGCGATCGTCAATACCCCCAATCAAGATTGTCCTTGGACTAATGGACACTATCCAATCATGTGTAACGACGTGTGGGAGCACGCCTATTATCTCAAATATCAAAACCGCCGTGCTGAGTACCTCAAACAGTGGTGGAATACTGTTAATTGGCAAGAGGTAAATAATCGTCTGGCAATTTCAACTCGCTAATATTCACTATATTCAGACTCAAGCAGATTGGGACGGTTTAACAAGAAGCAGGGGTTTAAATCCCTCAGCTTTTAGGTGGATTGTTGTTAGCGTGGCGATTTAAACCCTACGCTAACAACCCCATTCTCTGCTTGGTGAAACGCTTGGCACGAGAAAACCGTCTAACGACACGTCGTGCCAAAGGCAGGCTAACGCCAACGTTTCACTCGCCTCGTGCCAAAGGTTTCATCCGCAATTCTCAATTAATTTAACACCCGTCTCGATCGGATTACCAATTTTACCCCAGGCTAAATTATGTTAGGAACTTTAATTGACGATCGTGCTCAAGCACCGCAGCGAAGCTCAAAGCTAATTTCTATGATGCTAATTACAGCATTAATCTATATGACGATCGGCTATAATTCTAGAAATGTTGAGCTTGCCTTTTACTGGTATTTAGCGATAGTTTTGGGTTATAATTGTGCTCTGCTAATTGTTGCTAAAGATCGACGAATGACCCTGACAGTTGGGATTACTTTTTATGCAATTGTGGTCATGACTCTTCACTATACAAATCCAATTTTGTCACTCGACAGGCTGCCAATTGTCAGCTTTTTAGCAGCAATTAATTTACCCACGATCGTCCACTCAAACATCAGCGATTGGGCTTTGCCCACACTGAGCGAACGAGTCAAAGCAATCTCAATGGCAACAATAATTGCTTGGCTGGGGCTGATTGTTGGCTGGTTGCTCCCCACTTACACGGCAATAATTTAATAAATGCCAGAATTTAAGTTAGGCTAGGGATAGCGATCGTTTTTACAATCGCTCTTCTGGCTTATATAGGTAAAGCTGAGTTCGGTGGAAAAAGTCAAAGTCAAACGGCAGATTTTAAATCTCCTCAAAGTTCAAGGACAACAGCCAGCAGTCGATCTAGCCGCCCAGCTAGAAGTATCGCCGATGGCAATTCGCCAGCATCTCCAAGTATTGCAGGACGAAGAGCTGGTGACATATACAGAGCAGCGTCAACCAGTCGGTCGTCCGCTCAAGCTGTGGCGGTTGACTGCCAAGGCGATGGAGCTTTTTCCAGATCGGCATGGCGAATTGACCCAAGGTTTATTGGAAGGGATCGTGGCGGTGTTTGGGGAGTCTGGACTGGAGGCTCTGATTGCCGATCGCACCCATCGACAGATCGAGCTATATACGACTCTGCTCGATCGAGACGTGACTTGGCAAGCAAAGGTGGTAGCTTTGGCTGGAGTCCGTACCAATGAGGGCTATATGGCAGAAGCAGTCGAAGAATCAACCGATGTCTGGTTGCTGAGTGAAAACCACTGTGCGATCGCGATTGCCGCTCAAACTTGTGCTGCTTTTTGCCGTTCCGAAGGGGCAGTATTTCAGACATTACTCGGTAGCGATGTGCAGATCGATCGAGTCGAGCATCTACTCAACGGAGATCGTCGTTGCGCTTATCGAATTAGTCCGGTGGGAAATTGAGGTTATCCAAAAATTGTCGAGCTTGCTGTCCGGCTTTGAGGACAATTTTTGTCGCGGCGTTGGGGTTTTGGTGGCGATCGTAAAAATCAACTAATTGCTGTAAGACCATGTGTAAGCTCCGATAAGCTTCCATCTGAAAATCGGGGGCAAGATCGGGATCCTGCATGGTGGACAAAGTTCGATCGAAAGCCTCCAAGAGCAAATCTTCAGCATGAGGGTTTCGGTTGACAGCTTCATAATAATCGGCAAGATTGTGACAGGAGATGGCGTAGATGTGAATTGTTTCTGGATGGCAGTTCTGCGCCTGTGCTTGATGCCACATTTCTTTAGCAAGGTCAATCGCTCGATCGTAGACCGACTGTGCTTGCTCGACTTGTGGGTTGGGTGGCTGTGCCAGAGCCAATTTCATGAACTGATTGCCCTGTCTGGTGTATGCTTGCCAAATTGCGATGTTGTCAGCGATCGAAAAAGTCGATCTTAATTGGTCGAGCGGATCGACTTTACCACTGAAGAAAATCTGAAATTTTGACATGGTTTGGTACTTAATTAGGGTTAATTGAGCTGCTCGCAGTGAGCGGAGCCGTTGGCACAGCCTCTGCCTTAGCAGAACTGCCATCGATGCAAGAATATCCTTAATTGCCAGTAATTATCATTTATAATCTAGCAAAAGGTAGATATGGCAATTGCTAAGGTGAACCTAGGCACGATCTCGGCGAAGATTTTTAAGATCCTAACCGCATGAGCAACTGCCATATCTCACAGTAGTAAAGATTGAGGTCAACTAGTTTTTGCTTTACTAATTGAGATCTTATCGCAATTAATTAAGTCAGTCTATGAAACTCTACCGAAAATCTATGAGTTTTTATTGACTTAGAGGTAAGTTTGATAAGTTTTGCTTACTTTACCAGACTAATACGACTAACTCTCATTTGTCCCGAACGGATTTTTTGTCGTTATGCTGAAATGAACCCCGAAGAGGCTGACAAAATAGGTAGGAGGTTTGGGTTGAAACTCAAAATCACTTTAGACAATTTACTGGAGATGTTTGAGCAGCTTCAGTTTGAAACAGGCATTCCGTATCAAGTAAATGGACTTGAGACTACCTTCAGTCTCCCTCAACAGTTTGGCAGGAGTCTGATTCGCCATTGGCATTTACGAGATGGGTTGGATTTATATGTTCAAAATTATCAACTAACCGAAACAATTATCTTCGAGTCAAATATTCAGTATTCGCTATTTGGACTATCTTACTGTATCTCTGGGGCGACTGAGATCGTACTCAATCGATCTCGCCTCACTCTGGAGATTCGCCCTGGATCTTGTCTATCGATTCAGATGGCAGAGGCTGAGTCTACCGTCCAAATTCCTGTGCTTGAGCCAATCTGTATCGTAGACATCGCGATCGCCCCAGACTTAATTCAAACTTTCATTGCCGATGAATTAGACTTATTCCCATCAGAAATCAGGCGATACCTGCACGGTTTTGATAGTTTTAATAGCCAACAAAGCGCGACGACAACGGAGACAATCTCGACCTTAAATCAGATCTTAAATTGCCCCTATCAGGGTGCAACTCAGCAGTTATATCTAGAAGGTAAGGTGCTAGAATTAATCGCATTTCAACTCAACCAGCTCAAGCTAATTCAAGCGAGATCGAGTCAAAAATGTTTGAAATCTGATGATATCGATCGTATTTACCAAGCACGAGCAATTCTGATGCAAAATTCACAGCATCCGCCCTCATTACTCGCCCTCGCTCATCAAGTCGGGCTAAATGACTACAAACTCAAGCAGGGATTTCGGCAAGTGTTCGCTACCACTGTCTTTGGCTGTTTGCATCAATATCGGATGGAGCAAGCCAGACAGCTATTAGAGACGAAGCAGCTCTCCGTCGAGATCGCCGCTCAGACTGTCGGATATGCTAGCTTGAGTTCCTTTCACCGTGCCTACAAGAAGCACTTTGGTGTCAATCCAGGCACTTATCGCAATGGGCATCGCTAAATTTCTACAATTTTTGCCCAGCTAAAAAAGCCGTTTGGGAGAAAGGATCTTGAGTCGATCTCTATACGATTATTCTCATTCTTGCTAATTATTGAAGTTATAAATTTTACAAATCAGTTCTGAAAGTATCCTTTTAATTAGCTTGCTGACTTTACTCCCTATCTGTTTGGGGATAGAAGTGTTGAATTTAGGGATAATTAAGCCTGTCTTGGGTTAAAACTCAGCCCAAACTGATAAAAATCCGGCTGGGACATCTAAAAGATCCGGCTGGGACAAATCATGCTAAGTCGATCGATCTAGAATAGTAACCATCCTCATTTATCTTTTACTATAGAAAGTTAGGTTAATTAAATTAATTATGACTAGTCAACTCGAACCGACTCAACAACTAACTGGTGTTGCTGAAACCCTGATGATTACTCTCTATGCGCGGGTAGTCGAAACACAACGCGGTGCGGATAGTCTGCTCCAAGATCCCAAGGCGGTAGAAATTGCAAGTCGCACCGATTATGACTTTGGTAAATATCAAAAAGGTTGGGCATCGCAGTTAGGCGTAGTCGTTCGAGTCAGGGAATTCGATCGGCTGATTCGAGATTTTCTTACCAAACATCCAGACGCGATCGTCATTAATCTCGGCTGTGGATTGTGTACGCGATTTAGTCGTGTTGATAATGGGCGAGTGCAGTGGTATGAAGTCGATTTTCCTGAAGTAATTGAATTGCGGTGTAAGTTTTTTGAAGAAACAGATCGATATCAATTTATTCCTAAATCAATTCTCGATTTTAGCTGGATCGATCTCATCGATTCTCCAGAGGAGAGGCTTCTGCGCAGGCAGACGCTTCGCGAACGCCAACGATCGTCAGATCGACCGTTAATTATCCTGATGGAAGGAGTATCGATGTATCTAACCGAGGCAGAGAATCGATCGCTACTGACGGCTTTGAGCGAGCGACTTACACCCTCAGAATTTATCTTTGATGCTCTCAATCGGAGCAGTGCTAAAAGATCTAAACAGCATGATACAGTATCTAAAACTAATGCTGAATTCAAATCCGGCATCGATTCGGGGCAGGAAGTCACCACCTGGGGCGCAAGAATCGCCCTCAAAGATGAAATCTTTGCCCTGGCTCAATTTGTCAACTATCCAGCGCGGTTGCCCCTCTGGGCGCGATATATTCGATCTTTAGTCGTGCCTATTTTTAAGAAATCTTTTCGGATTTTACATCTGCAACTCACTCGAATTTAGCCATGTGAGTTTGCCATTGACGGTCGTTCATCGGAGCCGATCGAGATTAGCTCTCACTCATCAGGTAGGTTTGAATGATTACAAAGCTCAAGCAATGATTTCGGCAGTCCGCTTCAAGCGCATTGTTATACAGCATGGACTAAAATTAGTCTTGTTACTTGATAATATAACAGCCTATTCGTGTTGGATGGTCTTCAACAAATACACCAGCTTTAACTTATCTTAATAACCACAATATTAAAATGTCCCCACCTGCTGCCAGGGTAAAAATTAAGCCAAAGGTCAGAAGCAAACTACTACTTGTCAATATTCCGAAAATTGCAGGTAGCATACCCAAGAGTATTGCAGGCATAGCTGCTCCTAGCCTGTAAGCTCTTACATCCATCGGCTCTCGGCAATGAGCATAAAACGTTAGTGTTTTCCAGTCAACACCATATCTTATCATGATTAAGTCTAGCAATCCTAAATCTTGCTCGTGCCAAGCGGGAATGAGCTTGTTGGCACGACACAAGAGATCGATCGATATAACAAGCAGGCAGATCTTGGGGACGATCGAATCAGGCAACAGTATGAATCGATCTCTTGAGGATTTGAGGGGGATGTCTGTATATTTTGCTAAATATAGGAGTAATCGCGATCGGTAACGGCATCACAGCCGGAGCGAGCATTCAGGCGTTAATCTTTCAACAACCGTAGACCACTTAAAATCACCAACACAGTTGACCCTTCATGACCGAGCACACCCAAGGGTAGGGTCATATTGCCAGTAAAATTGGCGATGAGCAATATGACAATAAAACTGAGGGCAAACACAATATTTTGTTTGACAATCCGCTCAGAGCGACGACTCAGCCGAATGGCATACTCAAGCTGCTCCAATCGATCGGCCATTAACACCACATCTGCTGTTTCTAGTGCCACATCACTTCCCGCTGTTCCCATCGCAATGCCTACAGATGCCTGAGCCAGAGCAGGAGCATCATTAATCCCATCGCCAACCATCGCCACTGAGGGGTATTGTTGCTGGAGCTGACGAATTACTTCAAGTTTAGCTTCGGGTAGCAATTGGGCGTATACTCGATCGATCCCAAGTTCCCACCCAATACTCTCTGCGGTACGCTCGTTATCGCCCGTCAACATTATAATTTGCTCGATCCCTAGCCGTCTCAATTGAACCATCGATCGAGCGGCTGTGGCTCTGACAGTATCAGCAACGGCGATAATCCCCAGAATACTCTGGGCATGAGCAACCCAGACAACAGTTTTGCCCTCTTCTTCCCACTTTTGGCTCTGCTCAATCAGAGCATCGGGACAACTATCTACTTGCGATCGAACAAAGGCAGCTTTACCGACTACCGCTACCTTCCCCTTGACTACTCCCGTAATCCCCTGCCCAGTGTGTGCTCGAACATTGACGGCTTCAGTCCATTCCCAGCCTTGTTTCTGGGCAGCTCGGACGATCGCCGCCCCGATCGGATGTTCGGACAAACTTTCTAAAGCAGCCGCCACTTGTAGCAACTTGTCTGAATTTTCCACCGCCATGACTTGGACGACTTGAAGTTTGCCCGTCGTCAGGGTTCCAGTCTTGTCAAAGGCGATCGCTTTTACTTGCCCGATTGCTTCCAACTGCGCCGCATTCTTGAACAAAATCCCATGTCGTGCCCCATTCGCAATCCCCGATAACAAAGCTGGCATCGTTGCGGCCATTAATGCACAGGGCGAAGCTACCACCAGAAAAATCAGGGCGCGATAAACCGTATCTTCCCAAGTCCAACCGAGTAGAAATGGTGGTAGAGTCACTAACAAAATGCCAATTAACACGATCGCTTTGGCATAGCCGCGCTCGAATCGTTCGATGAATTGTTGGGAAGGCGGTGTCTCAGTCTGTGCTTGTTCTACCAAGCGAATTACCCGCTGAATTAGGCTACTTTCTGGTGGTTGGTGAATCTGGAGTTTCAACGCACCGTTACCATTAATCGTCCCTGCAAATACCTCATCCCCCACAGTTTTTTCCACAGGTATCGATTCGCCTGTAATTGGAGCTTGGTTGAGTGTGCTAAACCCCTCCGTAACAATCCCATCCGTCGGTACCAACTCTCCTGGCTTCACCAAAACTCGATCGCCGATCTGTAACTCAGCCACCGACAGCATCTGCTCTTGCCCATCGACGAACTTACGGGCGGTATCGGAAGTCAGACTCATCAACCCCTGAATACTCCGCTCGGTGCGGCTCATCGCATAGCCTTCCAGCACCCCACTGATGGCAAAAATCAGAATCAACATCGCTCCATCGATGATGAAGTAATACTCTTTGCGCCATAATCCTAAAATTGCGGCTCCCAATGCTGCCACAATCATCAATAAATCCACATCCAGCTCTTTTTCCCGCCAGAGGGTAGTCAATCCTTCACGGGTGCTCTCATATCCCCCAATGACATAAGCAGCAGTCAGAATTAGCAAACTAACGCCCAACCACCCGCGATTCCCGTTCCGGGAGGCTCCGCCAACGAGACTCAACCAACCAATTAACACCAGCACAGCACAAACACCCGCCGCGATCGCATCGGGGTGTGATGTCAATAATGTTTGCCAACGGGATCTAGACAGGGAAGGGGAAGACATAATCGCAAAAATAGATCGCCTTTATACCCTACACCTTGACATTGATGTTAATGTCAAGGTACATATCTAGATTTGTCAAATATGAACGCTCAGTATTTAACAATCAAAGAACTAACCGAAGCAGTGGGCGGGGATGTCACGCCGCGCATGGTGCGACATTATCACACCTTGGGTTTATTGCCGCCAGCCCAGCGATCGGATGGCAATTACCGACTTTATACCGCCCAAAATATTCAACAGCTACAGCGGATTGTCGCCCTCAAACAGCAGGGGTTTCAGCTATCCCACATCCAACAGCTACTCACCAGCGATTCAGGTATGGATCTAAATCCAACCCTGATGGCTCAGTTGCAACAGCAATACCAGTCTGTGATTCAACAATTAGCACGGCTGCGGCATACAGCATCAGCGTTGGAGGGGATATTAGGGCGGGATGAGGATTGTCAGATCGTTCAAGCAGAAGCGATCGCCCAGTTGAAACTCCTCGAAGTAGAAAGTCAAGATCGACTAGGGGAACTCGAAGGACTCTGGCATCATCTAGATGGCGCGATCGATTGTCACCCCGAAGCCTTCCAGGAATCCCTACAACACCTATTGCCAGACCTTTCGAGTCGATCGGAGATTGAAGTAGACTTGCTCTCTCAACTGGTGCTAGCTTGCGGTGATGTGAGCTTGGTTAATTTTGTTCGCCTGAGTGGGGATGCGATCGGCGCAGCGCGGGAGGCTCTCAAAAATGGATGCAGGATTGTGGGCGATGTACCTGCTGTGACTGCTACACTCGATCGTACCCGTTTGGCTCATTTATCCTGCGAGGTTGAGACGCTGATCGACGATCCGCACATCACGGGTGTCGCCGAAGCGGAGCAAGCATTCTGGCAAGATAAAGAGTGGCTCAATCGCCTTGAACAAGTTCCAGCTCATTCGATC
>JANOPX010000146.1:0-3975 GCA_031422115.1 Chamaesiphon sp. VAR_4_metabat_408
TGCGATCGAAATCTGTGAGGTTACATCTGATAAATGGGGAAGTAAAAACGAGAACAAAGGTGCTGTAGTCAGAACCAAGATTCCTGGAAATGTCAAGAGTGGTAATCTAACTCTCAAACGAGGCATGACTTGCTCTAAAACCCTATGGCATTGGTTTGAAGAAGTTCAGGAGGGCAGATGGGCGAATCAAAGGCGTAATGCCGATCTGAGTATTTACGATCAAGCAGGGAAAGTTCAAGCAAGATTTAGGCTAGGCGGTGCTTGGCCAAGTAGTTATAAAATCGCCGATCTTAGTGCTCGTGCGACTACCATCGAAGTTGAAGAAATAGAGGTTGCTTTTGAGAGATTTAGCCGAGTAGATCCAGACAACGGTTGAAGTAATTAAAGAGAAAAATGTTTGCTACAGAGTTTGAATTTACGCTTCCCAAAGGATATCTCGATCCCGATGGCAATCTGCATCGGAAAGGAGTGATGCGGCTATCAACTGCGATCGATGAAATCTCACCCCTGCGAGATCCTCGTGTCAAGTCAAATCCAGGCTACGCGACAATTATTATTCTAGCCAGGGTGATTAATTGCTTGGGTGCCCTCGATGAAATAAGTCCTTCGGTCGTCGAAAATTTCTTTACTCAAGACCTCAATTATCTCCAAGATTTTTATCGACAGATCAATGGCTGGGAGGAGGATAATCCGGTCGGTAAAGTAGTTACAGTAGAGACTTCAGATCCGCCAGCCCCAGCAAAGAAATCAACAGCTCGAAATAAATAAAAATATTATAAATAGTTCTCGATCGGCAATAAATAAAAATTTACAAATAATTAAGATCTGTAGATCTGTAGGTTGGGTTGAAGAATGAAACCCAACACACCCAGAGCATCTGCCCTGAAAAGGAAAACTCAACATCCACACAAACATCCTAGAAACGTTGGGTTTCATTCTTCAACCCAACCTACCCAAAAATCCGTCAAGCAGCCTATTACCTAATCCTATGCCCCGCAAAGATAGCCCTCACACTGAATTTAGCTTCACTCTCCCTAGAGGATTGATTGACGATCGAGATCGAGTCAATCGACAGGGAGTTATGCGGTTAGCCACAGCCAAAGATGAAATCATGGTGCAACAAGAACCAAAGGTTCGAGAGAATCCTGCCTATGGAGTACTAATTATGTTGTCACGAGTGATTACTCGGCTGGGTAGCCTCACCCATGTCAGTCCCGATTTACTCGAAAACTTACCAATTCTGGATATCTCCTATCTGCGTGAATATTACAACCGGATCAATCAACAGGGAGATGCTCGAATACCAGCAGAATGCCCCCATTGTAATGCTAGTTTTGCCGTCAATTTAGAACTAGCGGGGGAGTCTTAAGCTACCCCTTGCATCAGATATATGAAGAGGTAGCTTTCATTGCATATCATTTCCACTGGTCACAAGTAGACATCTTAGATTTAGAGCATCGTAATCGTCAGCTTTGGGTTCAAGAAATTAATAAAATTAACGAGAAAATATTATGAAAATCAAAATTTATTATGTAGAAGTAGCACCAGAACTAGAATCCAAAGAATTCGATCTAGCTTCAGTAATTAAATCGAAAGGTGAATGTGTCGTTGGTCGATCGCCAGAATGTGATTTGCCCCTGGAAGGTGCCGATTTAAGTCGCCAACATGGTAAATTTTGGATTAAAAATGACCATTATTATTTCGTCGATCTTGGTAGTAGTAATGGCTCTTTATTTAATGGTGAATTAGCAGATCCAAATCACGAATACCTGTTAAATATTGGGGATACCGTCCGGCTCGGTGATTTTGTGCTGAAGATGGAACCAGCCGAAGAAATAGCGGCAACAGTCATGAAAGTGCTCGATCCCGCGCTGTTTAAACCCAGACCACCGCAGATCGTTGATGCGTCCCAACCCGAACCCCAGATCTCACCAGTCATCCCAGTAGTCGGACTAGCAGCAGCGGCAATCTCCATGCCAATTATCATCGATCGATCGGAACAAGAGCTACCAGATCCAGCGATCGAAAATCCGCTACCACCTGTATTAAGTAAAGACGAATGGAGCAATGATAATACACCAGATTTAGTTGCTATGGAGTCGCCATTAGTTGGGTTGGTTGAAGATGAATGGAGCAACGACAATACCTCAGAGTATCTCCAGGACAGCACCTCCGAGCAAGCTGTAGCAGATCGACTGTTAGGTGGATTAGCGATCGAAGATGAAGAGGAAATAGAGCCACCCACTCCAGTTATTCCGCAGTACAGCACCGTTGAGCAAATCACAGCAACACAACCTTGGGTTGAATTAGCGATCGAAGATGAAGAGGAAATAGAGCTACCCGATCCCGTTATTCCGGTGAGATCATTGTCTGTATTAATGCTCGATGATGAAGATGACGAGGTAGCCGAATTACCCGATCCTATCGTAGCAACACAACCACCATCTGCAATAGTTCTCGATAAATTATCCGATCCAGTAATTGCCACACAGCCACCGTCTACATTGGTGTTTGATGAAGAGGAAGAGGAAGAGGAAGAATTAGCCGAATCAGTCGTAGCCGCACAACCACCATCTACATTGGCGATTGAAGACGAAGTAACTGGAGATCTGCCGGAGACAGTACCTGCTTCAGTTATCGAAGATCCAGAAGAACCAGAGCCGATCGCTTCAATTGTCGCAGAGCAGCCAGCAGAGACATTAGTTGATAAAGATGATGAGGCTATAGCAGCTATTCCCGATCCTGCGATCGAATTACATCCAGCCACTACACTAGCGATCGAGGACGAAGATCCACAAGAGCTAACCGATCTATTCGCAACAGCACAGCCACCTGCTGGATTGGCTGAGGTGGAAGCAGAAGAAGAAGATGATGATGACGATGACGATCTACCTAATTTACTGGTGACAGAACAATTATCTGATGATGTAGTTGTCGGAGAAATCGATACAGCCGAGAGTCTATTACTGGACGAAAATCCAGAAGTTGAACCAATATCTGCTGTTCCAGTTGTAGCAGCAATCGGAGCGGTTGCTGTTGAAATTAATTCATCACCTAAAAAATTTGGAGCCAAACTATTGAGCCAGAAACAGATCGTACTAATTGCCCATGATGAAAAAGTCGTAGACTTAACCGATCTAGTAAATCAACACAAAGATTTCTTAGCAACTTGCCTAACAATTTCTTGGGGATCGATCGCAGGTACTCTACGGCAAGAGACAGGCATCAGCGTAAGTAAAGAATTGCCCAGTGGAGTATCCGGTGGATTTCAAACTCTGGCTGGACTAGTAAATTCTGGTGATGTTCTAGCAGTGATTTTCTTAAAAGATTTCCTAGCTCCAGCTCAGGCAGGACAAGCAAATGAAGAAGCTTTGTTAAGGCTATGCAATATCAATGAAATTCTTTTAGCGACTAATGTTGCCACCGCAGAATCGATCGTGCATTATCTTCAATCATAGAATTTTAGATGTATTAATATGATTTTAGAATGGAACTTACATTTAGATTGAATGGTCTAATATTATGAGATTCATGGATTTTATCCGTAAGATTTTGCATCAAAAGTCTAATCATTTAAATTAACCTTAACCTTATGACTACACTGAAATCGACGACTGGATTGATGGGATTGATTTTGATAGTTGGTAGCAGCTTTATTCTGCCAACTAGCCTAGTTGCAGTATCGGCTCAACCATCAACTCAAGCACCAACTAAGACTACTTTTGCCTGCGTCAAAAAAGGTGAAGATCCTGCCACCATTGCTGTTAGAGGTGATATCAAAACTTCACCGATGATTATTTGGAAGGATACATCATACGGGACATACACACCACAGAAACGCTGTGAAATTGTCAGTCAACGGCTGACAAAAGCAGTAGCTACTAGTGGTAAGTTAAAAAATCTCAATATGACCCACGGAATTATCAATTCACTCCCAGTGATTTGCTACATCACTCGAAAAGGTGAAAAATGTAA
>JANOPX010000147.1:0-3069 GCA_031422115.1 Chamaesiphon sp. VAR_4_metabat_408
TAAATTTTAGTGCGAATACAACACCCGTAAATATTTTAGCCGATCGAGATAAATTGAAGCAGGTATTGATTAATTTAGTCACCAATGCCTGTGAAGCAGTAAGTACAGGTGAGACGATCGCAATTAGTATTCAAAAGAGTGAAGATCGGCGAATTTGCATTTCAATTCACAATGGTGGTACGCCGATTCCGGCTGATATTTTGCCACAACTAACTAAGCCTTTTTTTACAACTAAAGCCAGTGGCACGGGATTGGGTTTAGCGATCGTCAAGCGCATTGTCGAAGCTCACGATGGCGAGTTTGGTATAGAGTCAGGAGAGGGGATTGGATCGATCGTCACAGTCCAACTGCCGTTATTGTGAACAAACAGAAAATTTACTTGTAATAAATTAGCTAGACAACTAGTTTTCTGTTGAGGCAGTATACAAAGATTATTTATGGGAAAGTCATGTTTTTTGGACGCGCATGAACAGAACTATTTAGATTCAACCCCCCTGCCATAAAATTTCCCTCAGTAGGCATTTCCGGCCATATCGGATGTCTTATCTCAGTTAATCGAATGGGAATCTCAACCGTCTCTTCTAAGAGGTTGTTTGAAAAGGCAGGGGGTAGGTAAAAAAGCTCTCAGGGGATAAGCTGTAGATACTTAATCACAGCACACTGAGAGAAATAGATATGACTAAAGCATACTCCAGTAACTTGACTGCTGGGCAATGGGAATTAATTGAATCGCTGATTCCACCAGCAAAACCTGGTGGCCGTCATCGGCAAGTTGAAATATGGGATATATTAAATGCGATTTTCTATGTCCTCACACAAGGCTGTACTTGGCGCAACGTGCCTGGGGATTTCCCAGCATGGCAAACGGTTTATACATATTTTCGGAACTGGAAGCAGGATGGAACATGGGTGGCTATTCATGAGCGGTTACGGGATTGGGTTAGAAGCGAGCAGGAGCGAAAACCAGAGCCGAGTGAAGCAATTATCGATAGCCAGAGCGTCAAAACAGCAGCATTGGTAAGTAAAGAGGTGGGATTTGATGCTGGGAAGAAGATCAAAGGGCGCAAACGGTTTCTCACCGTGGATACTTTGGGATTGGTACTTTCGGTGTTGGTAACAGCAGCTTCTCAGACCGAAAGAGATGGGGGTAAAGCTGTCCTTGAAAAGCTCAAATCCAAGGGCAAACGCAATGGACGACTGCATACAATTTGGGTAGATGGGGGGTTTACAGGAGACTCTTTTTTAATCTGGGTCATGGATTTCTGCCGCTGGGTAGTCTCCGTTGTCTTGCGACCTCAAGAACGGAAAGGGTTTGTGCTGCTACCAAAGCGGTGGGTGGTTGAGCGAACTTTTGGTTGGTTATCTTGGTGTCGGCGATTGAACCGCGACCATGAAGTTTTACCCTCGACCTCAGAGACTTGGATTTATCTGGCGATGATTCGGATCATGGTTCGTCGATTGGCATAATCAATCGTCCAGATAGCGATTACCTACGGTACGCTTCGCGAACGAGTATTTGAGTTCCGATCGAGTATTTGAGTTCCGATCGATACCGATCTTGCTAAGAATCAATTGATACATCCTAATGGCTTTTCAAACAACCTCTAAGGAAAAATCCATGATTTACGGAAATGAGTATTGAATTTGAAGCGGCTGAGGCATTACGACATATTGCCCTTGACGAAACAGTCAAGTCATATGTTCTTCAACACCCCCCGATCTATCAAGTCCTTCGCCATGCAGCAATGCGTTTTATTGGTGGTGAGACTTTGACCCAATGTGTCGAAATCACAAAATTATTAAACGAGCAGGGACATTCTGTCACCATTGACTTCATGGGTGAAAGTACTCGTGATGCTGCAATGGCAGAACAAGCCACACGGGAATTTCTCAATGTGATTCAGGCGATTGCCGATCGCAACCTGAATGCTTCTGTATCTTTGGATTTGTCTCACATTGGAACGGTAATCGATGCCGAACTTGGTTATGAAAACGCTTGTACTTTGGCTGAAGCTGCACAACAAGCTGGTTTAGAAATGATGGTTAGCATGGAAGGAACGGATCGAACCGATCTGATTTTAGAAACCCATCAGCGTTTATGCGAGCGATTTAACAACGTTGGCATTACATTACAAGCTTACCTATACCGAACTCCTGACGATCTAACTGCCGCTTTACAGCGATCGGGCAAAATCCGACTTGTCAAGGGGGCATATGCAGCACCGTTGAGTCTTGCGCGATCTAGAGGTGCTGAACTTGACACAACATACCATCAGTTAATGGAAGTCCTGCTAGGAAGCAATCACTCCTGCTCGATTGCTACCCATGACCAATCCCTACTAGATTATGCACACAAATTCATTCAAGATCGGCAGCTTGGATCTGAAAAAATTGAATTTGAAATGTTGCAAGGGGTAACGCCAGAGCGATTAAAAACAATGAGCGAGTTTGGTATCCATACTCGCATTTACCTTCCTTATGGGCAAGAATGGCACTTGTATCTATGCAATCGTCTAGCTGAGTATCCACCCAATCTCTATCAAGCGATTGTCGATGTTGTGAAATGTGGGTACGAGCAGCAGGGGTCGGCAGTATAACAATTCTACACTTTTACTAGTCCTTCTGTATTGGTCTGAGATCTGAGTATGACAAGATATCGACTGTGAGATCGCCGAACGTCGCCGACAGAACTCTGAAACAGAAAATTACCTCAAGGATCGGGCTAGAATTTTCGATACAATCCAAAATGTATAAGAAATATTCTAGCCTTTTATCTGTTTGCCACAACTCATGATTAGGAGTTCGCTCGATTAGTTTTGGTTGGCTAATAGTTGCAGCTCGACAGCCTGAAGATAACGACGATCGGTTTGAGTATCTGGAGTTAATTGATTTGCCCCGATTGCTGCTTTAACTAGATCTTTGGCAGTCACTGTTTTATTAGAATAAGCAGATTGAAGTGAACCAAAGCCAGGAATACCTTGCATCCGATACTCACCTTGATAAGCAAGATAAACTAATGTAAAGGGGGTGAGTTTGCTGGTTGCAGTATTAGTATTGACGAGCGCGGCG
>JANOPX010000148.1:0-3191 GCA_031422115.1 Chamaesiphon sp. VAR_4_metabat_408
ACTTTTTGAGCATATCTTTATTATTATCCCATACTCTTTATACTCCAAAAGTAACTCGCCTCTACGTCCCTTCAATCTTCATCCAGTTGTGCCAAATCTAGTGTGGGAGAACGTTATAGGGCTGCTTGTCACCCCTTCAGCATGTAGGTATAAGTGAAGTAGTTGGTCATGTAATGGCTGTTTCTGTTGCAAAAGTAGCTGATGGACTGCTTGTAGTTCAAGCGATCAATCATGCTCTTACATCTCATAAAATCGATAACTACTCAATCGCTTCACCAAAACCCAAACTTACCACAGAAAGCTAAAATAGAGACATCCACCGACGAGGCAAAACAATGAGTCCCGTAGTAGCAGAAATTTTACAGCAGATCGATCAACTTCCATTGGTTGAACAGACAAAAATTCTCAGACAATT
Organism: Chamaesiphon sp. VAR_4_metabat_408; assembly: GCA_031422115.1. Lineage (GTDB taxonomy): Bacteria > Cyanobacteriota > Cyanobacteriia > Cyanobacteriales > Chamaesiphonaceae > Chamaesiphon. The sequence goes on from JANOPX010000148.1 coordinate 416, forward strand.
AGAACAAAAAATTGAGACTGCAACGGCTCACGATGCTGTATCACCAAATTCGATTGGCACTTCCCAACAACAATGGCAGCAAGCCATCGATCGTATTCACAACCAAACCCCAATCTTGCTCGATCTCCAGAAAGCCCGAATTTCTGATATGTTCGCCAAATTTAACGAAGAAGATGATGAGGAAGACCAGCAACAAGCCCTAGACATTATCAATTCCATTCCAAGAACATCCATCTGAGTACCTAATGACCCAAGTTGTTTTGCTAGACTCCACCCCAGTTGGATTAATTACCAATCCCAAAGCAACTCCTTTGGCTGTTGAGTGTCAACAGTGGTTAAGGAGTTTACTCGATCGAGGCTATAGTGTTGTTTTGCCTGAAATTATCGATTACGAAGTCAGAAGAGAACTACTCAGAGTTAATCGAGTAAATAGTATTCGCAGACTCGACTTGCTCAAATCGGAAATTATTTACTTACCAATTACAACCGAAGTAATGCTCAAAGCTGCCCAAATGTGGGCGCAAGTTAGACAACAAGGGAAACCAACGGCAGACAATAAAGCTCTCGATGGAGATGTAATTTTAGCCGCTCAAGCTATCCTGATTGGTAGTGATGAACATCGATCTATTGTCGCAACCAGCAATCCTAAACACCTATCTTTATTTGTCGATGCAAGAGACTGGCAAGATATCTAAAGTAGTGCTAGTTTGAGAGTAGCCTGAAGCGCGGTATAGGCTCTAATTTTGAGAAAGCCGATGAGCGTATCAAGTTGTTCGTATAAGTCGATTTCTACTGTTTCTGCTGCGGTTAAAGCAGCCTCACGGTTCTTTTGGAGAAGGGTTTGCAATCGAGATTGAGATGCTTCAGATACTTTGAAATTAATAATCTGCGCCGAAGTGGGACGATTCTCCCGTGGAGAGGCTACGCCAACGATCAAAAAGTCTAGAATCTCCTGATATGTGCCAGATGTGCTAACTAGAGTTGAAGTAGGAGTAGAGGACTCGATCGTGCTTTGTCCTAGCAATTTAGTCGCAATTAGACTGGTAAACAGGTCAGAAAACTGACTTTGAAACGGTGCTAGGCGTTGAGCGAGTTCATCAGGGATATCGATGGTGATTTGAGTCATAGTGGTGAGCGAGATAATCTTTGCTGTAACAATCGACCTACCAAGGCAGCGTTTCGCTATCGCGGTAAACTTGCCGAATGAAAAAACTCGATCGATTACTGATGTCCATCCAACCACGTCATCAAATCATTCATCTGGGTAAAATCTAAAGCCTCATCAAACAAATCTTCCAGCATCGCTAAAGACAAAGCCTTTACTCGTGCTTCCACCTCCGAGGATACAGTCCCCACTCGCTTAGTTAACAGTCGAAGAATTAAAGCCTGTTTTCCATCTTGACGACCAACCTGTTCGGCTGCGTGAATCTTCTCTAGATACAATGGTGATAACTGCATAATCAAATTCTGCTCCTCTGGTTCAATAATTGCTCTGGCTTCTAAAATTACCTTTAAATTACCCAGCAAATCTAGGGAATTTTGGCGGTAAGGATTATCTGGTGGTAAAGCAGCTACTTCATCGATCGCCTGTGACTGTACTTTCCCTCTACCTAATAGTCTAAACCAGTCTTGACGCGCTAAACCGTCGGGTTTCCCGACGAGCGCGCGTCGCTAAGCTGTCTGGTGTCTGTGGTAGTTGATGAACAACAATGATGCCAGTCTTCAACGCAGGACTCAGCAGATACACACCTTCACCCCAAGATTCGATCTCTGACTTGGCTCCAAGGCTTTCCAATAGATCTACCGATAGAGTGGGAGTCAAGATCCACAACTTGGGTAACTTTTCCTCTTTTGGTTCAGGTTGCTTATGGGGAGCATCCCACTTTTTACTTAGCGATCGCAAATTAACCCATTAAGATAAGCGCAGCGATGGGCTAGTACTTGAGGAACGTTTTCAATCTTCCATTGCGCCCCAGAGATTTTTGTGCGGCGATCGATCTGCTTGATAGTAGATTCAATCGCACCAGCACCAATTGAACAAATTTGTTCAGTCTGGAAATAATAATAGTTAATTATCCGGTGACGATGTTTCTCTAAATAAGCACAGAAATTTTCAGCTTGCTTGAGATTACAATCACTAAACAATAAGATAGTCTCATCAATTTTTCCATGCCAGAGCAAGCTTCTGGCAGCAAATAATCTTTGATTAGAACCACCAATTTTATGCAGATTTTCCATTAAATGAAACCAATCAAGGATTTCTCTTCTTTCTCCGGTAGGTGCAAATTCTTGCCGATGAATTAATCTGTGTTGAGCACTTTTTGATATTTCTATCCCCGTTAAATATCTGACTTCTTCAGTCGTCTTTTCATAAGAAACTGAAGCACTTATTCTCAAACAACATGCTTCTAAGTATGGACTAATTTGCGAATGGGATTGAGATGTCGTTGGGTACAATCAACAATCTACGGACCGAAGTAAGTGAATCAGTTAGTGCTGCTGTAAAAGAGGCACAAGAATACATCCAGCAACAGCCAACAGTAGGTGTGGATGAAACTGGCTTCAAACAACGCAATGGAGACGGTCAAAATGCAGCCAAGACTAGTGGGTGGCTGTGGGTAGCGGTAACGCCATTGATAATTTGCTTCCAAGTGATTTTAAGCCGAGCTAGTACTGCGGCCCAAACTGTCTTAGGTTCTGCCTTTGCTGGATTTATCATCACTGACCGCTGCCCCGCTTATAACTGGGTGGACGTTGCTAACAGACAACTGTGTTG
>JANOPX010000149.1:0-16848 GCA_031422115.1 Chamaesiphon sp. VAR_4_metabat_408
AGCGACAAACTCGGCACCCTCCAAGCCGAAAGCAACGAACTCCTCCTCCGCATCGAAAACTTCACCACCCTGCGCTTGCAAGCCTTTGCAGAAGCCTTCGACGCAGTAAACCTCAATTTCCAAGATATCTTCGCCGAACTCTCTGACGGCGACGGATTCCTCCAATTAGAAGATGCCGAAAACCCCTTCAACGGCGGCTTGAATCTTGTCGCCCATCCCAAAGGTAAACCCGTACAACGGCTCTCCTCCATGTCAGGCGGCGAGAAATCCCTCACCGCCCTAAGTTTTATCTTCGCCCTCCAACGGTACCGCCCATCGCCCTTCTACGCCTTCGACGAGGTAGATATGTTCCTCGATGGAGCGAATGTCGAACGTCTCTCGAAAATGATTCGCAAGCAAGCCAATCAAGCCCAATTTATCGTAGTGAGTCTGCGTCGCCCAATGATCGAAGCTGCCGACAGGACGATCGGCGTAACCCAAGCACGAGGAGCTTATACTCAAGTATTGGGCATCAATCTCAAGACATCGGCTTAGGTATCTTCCAATCCTAAAATATGCTTAAAAATGTCAAAATTATTAGCAGCATTGATGAACGATTAGTTGATGCAGGTATATCGAATTTATCAACTAAAAATCTTGATGACTTCGAGTTAGCATGGAAACCACAACTACAAAATTCATTAGCAGAGGATCGAGTATGGGATTGGGTAAAAAAAGAGCGAATCTATGTTGCTAGCCCCAATTACGAGAGTTATGCAGTCCAATGTGATGGGATGACTCAAGGATTGATGCTCATAGATACTCGCTTCCATCGCTCTCAAATCGAATCTAACAGACGACTGGTATATGTATCTTTCCTCGCCACAGCTCCCTGGAACCGATCCTTAATCCAAAATCCACCTACCTATCGAGCCGTAGGAAGTGTTTTGCTCCAATTTGCCAGAGAGCGTAGTTTTGAATTAGGATATGGAGGCTTGGTAGGTTTACACGCATTGAGTGAGTCTGTCAGTTTCTACACCAAAATAGGTATGATTGGTGGAGATCCAGATCCAGACAGAGAGGGATTACCTTATTTCGAGTGGTATCGTCGCGAGGAGTGAATAATGGAGAACACAAAGATCGATCTTTCTACTGCGAATCACTGGAACAATAATCCAAATTGGGCAACAGATGAAGATTGGGTGAGGGCTGCGGCTAATCTGGAAGCAGAGACGGGAGTAGATATTCTGATTGGTGCAGATTTAGGAAATAATTTAGATTTTTCTGATAAGATTATCCCTAGTCAAATCGATGTCGATTCTCCAAAGGAGATGCTACGCGAACGATTGACAGTGGTTATTGAAGAAGGTTTCAGAGATTTGTTATCTCAAGAGGAATTAACAACATTAGTAGCTGAAACTAATGCTTATATTAGAGATCGAGTCGATTGTTTAAAATTGGATCGTTCTAAAGTCTAATTGCATTTCTAGAGATCGGCGTAACCCAAGCACGAAGAGCTTATACTCAGGTATTGGGCATCAATCTCAAGACATCAGCTTAGAAAGCCCATTTGTAAATTTATATGTACTATTTAATTGATTTGGGCAATCCCCACCTTACTTTTACTTCGTGTCCTAACTATAAATAAATTATGCCCAATTTAGTACCAGATCCAGGAGATCGAAGCGATACTGCCTTCCCGCCAGAAGATTATAGAATGAGATTGTAGATATGTTGAGTTTCAAAAAATGTTGTAAGTTTATTTTAAATTGAGTTTAGTCGATCGACTATGGTATCAATTAAACCATATTCTTTAGCTTCGATAGCCGACATTAAGAAATCAGCATCTTCATCGATTTTCTCTGGTGAATGACCTGTCAATTCTGCCATTAAAAGACCGATCGTAGTGCGAGTTTCGAGAATATGTTTGGTTTCGATTTGGATATCCGATGCCTGCATCCGTTCGGTGCCGCCTAATGGTCTACAAATCATTATCCGTGCATGGGGGAATGCTATACGTTGGTCACATATTGGCTTTAGTGCTGAAATTTGAGGCTGGCTCGATCGACGGTGTGGACTTCTTTAGCTAACAGCCCTGGCGACTGCTACATATCCCACCAGAGATGCTGTGGATATTGCGATCTACCCTATTCTCAGGCAATTGGCGCATTATCTGCCAAAGTTGCCCCAATCTAAAGTTAAGCCCTTAAAATTCAGAGACTCTAGGAGCGCGTCACCAATGCCAGACACGCCCCTACAGATTGTTTGTTAACATTTTAAATATTTGAATCGGTCTATTTAACTAAATACAAATCATGAAAACTCGACATTTATTAATCGCTCTGAGCATCAGCACATTTACCATCGCAAATATCCCCCAATCTGCAATCCTCGCCCAACCAAACCAACCAGAACAAACCGAACCCCTAACCACCACCACCGCCCAACAAATCGCCGCCAAAATCACCGTCCGCATTCAAATCGGGCAAACTGGCGGTTCGGGAGTAATCATCGGCAAAAAAGGCAACAAATACCTAGTATTAACCAATGCTCACGTAGTCAGAGCAGCAGCCGAACCGAATATCCAAACACCCGACGGTCAAAAATACCGAGCTACAAAAGTCAAAAATACCCAAGTCGGTAACTTCGACGTGGCACTACTCGAATTTACTAGTACACGCAGTTATCAACTAGCAAAATTCAATAACTTTGGCAATAGAGAAGCCGCCCTCAATGAAGGTAGAGAAGTATTTGCCGCTGGCTTTCCCTACGACTCTAATGCCGTCAAAGTAGTCACAGGAGAACTCACCCAACTACCCCAAGAAGCATTCGTCAATGGTACCCAGATTGGCTACACAACCAAAGGCGACATCAAACAGGGAATGAGCGGTGGGCCGATTTTTGATAGTTTTGGGAATTTAGTCGGTGTAAATAGTACCCTCGCACGCCCAGTCATCGACTCTTATACCTACGCTGATGGTACAAAAGCACCCAAAGACAAAATCGCTGAATATCGACAGGCAAATTGGAGCGTACCGATTTACAACCTGCTGACTCGAATCAATCCCGATATTTTGTCAAGCTATAGTCAGTTGCCTAAACTGCAACGAGCGACCACCCCCACGGGCTATATGGCGCAGCTAGACCGCCAAGCACGGCTAGTCACAGTTAGAATCGAAAATGCTGATGGAAACGGTTCTGGGGTCATTGTCGCTAGGGATAAGAACAGTTATTATGTGCTGACTGCCGACCATGTGGTCAAAAATACTCAAGCATTAAAACTAACTACTCAAGACCAAAGAACATATAAAATCAGTCCTAGCGAGATCGAACGCTCGGCAGGAACAGACTTGGCAATAGTCAAATTTACTAGTAGTCAACCCTATCAAGTAGCAACCCTCGGAAATTATATTATCTCAGATAAATCATTAGTATTCTCTGGTGGATGGCCTGCACCGAAATTTATTAATAGTCAACAGTGGCAATGGCAACTAAATCCTGGAGAGATTAGGGATAAAGAACAGGGAGAATTAGGCACTCAAGACAAGAAGTCTTTTAGTCAGGCATACGACCTCTTGCATAATAGTATTACTTATGGCGGCATGAGTGGCGGACCGATCTTCGACTCATTAGGGCGAGTAATTGGTATTCATGGCAAAGGTGAGGGGAATAAGGCTAGTAGTGACAGTGTATTGGGAAACAGCGTCGGCATATCAGCTCAAACTTTCTTGAGTTTTGCCCAGAAATTGGGTGTAGATCGGCGGAGCTTGAAGGTGCAAACTAATATTCCAGTTGCCCTCAATTCCGAAAAACTCACATCGGTAAATCAGGTACGATCGAATATTCCAATTCCAAATAATCTGAGTCCTGCCCAACAATGGATCGAGTATGGAAATCAACTCTATCGACTAGGTGAATATCCAAAAGCAGTAACAGCTTTCAATCGAGTGATTACGCTACAACCAAAATCTCTCGATGCTTACTATGGGCAAGGGCTAGCTCTATTGAGTAACGACAATAATTCTGCCGCCATCGCAGCTTTTGATAAAGCAATCGCGGTAGTACCGAATGGTAGTCAGTCTAAGTTTTATTACCTCTGGAAATATCGTAGTTTTGCGCTTCAAAAATCAGGCGATTTCAAAAGAGCCTTAGCAGCCATTTCCGAAGCGATTAGACTAGAGCCAGAAGATGTCATTATTTTGGGTCAAAAAGCTTTAGTGCTATTTGAGTTAGGTGATAAAAAAGGTGCGATCGATACCTTCGATCTAATCCTTACCAAAGGAGAAAAAGTTTGGGCTTATAGCAATCGGGGTAATGTTAAATCAGGTTTAGGTGATAAAAAAGGAGCGATCGCCGACTACGATCTAGCCATTCGCCTCAATCCTCAATCTGCTCAAGTTTATGTCTTGCGGAGTATGCTTAAATCAGAATTAGGTGATAAAAAAGGTGCAATTGCTGACTGCGATCTAGCCATCCGCAATAATAGTCCTCAACTTAGCTTCGTCTATGCCTTGCGGGGTCAGCTTAAATCAGAGTTAGGTGATAAAGAAGGTGCTGCTGCTGACTATGATAGTGCCATTCGCAACACTCCTCAACTGGCCCAAGTTTATGACAGTCTGGCTAATGCTAAATCGGCATTAGGTGATAACAAGGGTGCCGTTGCTGACTATGATAGTGCCATTCGTATCAATCCTCAATCTGCTGAAGCTTATTACAATCGGGGTAATGTTAAATTGGGATTAGGTGATAAAAAAGGTGCCATCGCTGACTACGATATCGCCATCGGTATCAATCCTCAACTTGCTCAAGCTTATACTAATCGGGGCACTGCTAAATCAGATTTGGGTGATAAAAAAGGTGCGATAGCTGACTATAATCTGACTATCCGCATCAATCCTCAATTTGCCCAAGCTTATTACAATCGGGGTAATGTTAGATCGGGATTAGGGGATAAAAAAGGTGCGATAGCTGACTACAATCTGACCATCCGCATCAATCCTCAACTTGCCAAAGCTTATGCAAATCGGGGTTTTACTAAATCAAAATTAGGCGATAAAAAAGGTGCTATCGCTGACTATCAGATTGCCGCTAAAATATTTAGAGCGCAGAATAATATGGCTTCATACGAACAAGTGATGAATCTAATTCGCCAAATATCTCAGCAATAAAATATTGTGAAAAGATCCCATGTCCAGGGACTGTAGGGGCGCGGTCTTGTGCCCGCCCCGCACCATTGTAGATATCGCAACAAATCATTTAATTAATAGGATATGAGCATGATGAGGTTAATGGTGGGATATGAATTGGCGGTGGGATGCCGCGATGGTGCGGGGCGGGCACGAGACCGCGCCCCTACAGGTTAATTGTGAATCTTTTAAATCTTTGAATCGGTCTATTTAACTAAATACAAATCATGAAAACTAGACAATTATTAATCGCGCTCAGTCTCAGCACATTCACGATCGCAAGTATCCCCCAGAATGCGATTCTCGCTCAACCAACCCAACCAGAAGACACCGAAACATTAACCACCACCACGGCCCAACAAGCCGCCGCAAAAATCACCGTTCGCATTCAGAGTGGCGACAGTGGGGGTTCGGGAGTATTAATTGGCAAGAAAGGTAATACTTATTTAGTATTGACAAATGCTCACGTAGTCAGATCGCAATCTGGCATCGATATCAAAACACCCGATGGACAAAAGTACAAAGCTATAAAAGTAAAAAATACTCAAGTCGGTAACTTCGATTTAGCCCTACTCGAATTTACTAGCTCTCGCAGTTATCAATTAGCAAAACTCAATAACTTTGAAAATAAAGAAGCAGCCCTGAATGAAGGTAGAGAAATATTTGCCGCTGGCTTTCCTTTTGATGCCGATGCCTTGAGAGTCGTAGCGGGAGAAGTGAAACAATTACCCCAAGAACCATTTGTTAATGGTACTCAAATTGGATATGTCACCAAAGGCGATGTCAAGCAGGGAATGAGTGGTGGGCCGATTTTGGATAGTTTTGGTAATTTGGTGGGCATCAATAGCACCTTAGCACGTCCGGTGATTGACTCCTACACCTATGCAGATGGGAGCAAAGCACCCAAAGATAAGATCGCCGAATATCGACAGGCAAATTGGAGCGTACCGATTTATAATCTGCTGACTCGGCTCAATCCCGATCTATTGTATAGCTACAAACAGTTGCCCAAACTGCAAAGGGCAATCACACCTACGGGTTATATGGCGGAGCTAGACCGTCAAGCGCGGCTAGTGACTGTGCGGATCGAAAATGCTGACGGGAATGGCTCTGGGGTCATTGTGGCAAGGGATGGGAATAGTTATTATGTGTTGACTGCCGACCATGTGGTCAAAAATACCAAGGATCTCAAGCTAACTACTCACGGACAACGGACTTATCAGATTAGTCCTAATGATATTAAACGATCGAGTGGTACGGATTTAGCGATCGTCAAATTCACCAGTACTCAAGGGGAGCGAGTCGCGACCTTGGGAAGTTATAGCATATCAAATAATTCATTCGTATTCCCAGCAGGTTGGCCTGCACCGAGAAATATTAATAGTCAACAGTGGCAATGGACATTAAATCCAGGCACAGTTAATAGTCAAGAACAGGGACAATTTCAAACCCAGGATAAACAGTCTTTTAGCAATGGATATGACTTGATTTATAGCAGTATGACTTATGGGGGAATGAGTGGCGGCCCTGTATTCGATAGTGCTGGGCGAGTGATTGGCATTCATGGTCGATCGGAAAGTGGTGGTTTGGTCGGGCAAAGTTTGGGTATATCGATTAAAACTTTTTTGGGTTTGGCAAATAAACTGGGTGTGAATCCAGCTAAGATGCAGGTCAAAACTGGGATGCCGATCGATCTAGATAATACTAAATTAGCATCGATCCAGTCGATCGCTAATAATATTTCGACTCCCACGAACGATCGCAATCCCGAACAGTGGATCGAATATGGAAACCAACTCAATCGATTGGGGAAATATCGCGATGGGGTGAAAGCTTTCGATCGATCTATTGCCCTCGAATCTACTACTATAGCTGCTCACTATGGCAAGGGATTGGCTCTATGGAATCTGGGAAATAATCTGGCTGCGATTCAAGCTTACGATCGATCGATTGCTCTTATTCCTCCGGGTAATCAGCGCAAGTTTTATTATCTGTGGAGATATCGGGCGATCTCGCTCAGAAATTTACAAAAGTATCCAGAAGCGTTGAGTTCGATCTCTCAAGCAAGTAGCCTCGAACCACAAGATATCATTGTCCTAAATCAAAAGGCTGTCTTGCTCGAAGATTTAAAAAGGCATCCAGAATCGATCGCGATTTATGACAGTATTATTGCCAGAGAACCCAAGGCTTGGGCTTACAACAATCGAGGTATTAGTAAATCTAAACTAGGAGACAATAAGGGCGCGATCGCTGATTATGATATGGCAATTAAATTGAATCCTAAACATGCCAATGCTTATAATAATCGGGGTGAGACTAAATCTAAACTAGGTGACAAAAAAGGTGCGATCGCTGATTATAATATTGCTATTGGGATCGATCCTCAATCATTCAAAACTTACGTCAATCGGGGCGTGGTGAAATCTGACTTGAATGATAATAAAGGTGCGATCGAGGATTATAATATCGCCCTGAGTATAAATCCTCAATTTGCGGAGGCTTATAGCAATCGCGGATATGCTAAATATGAATTGGATGATAAGAAAGGCGCGATGGAAGATTTTAATATCGCCTTGAGCATCAATCCTAAATTTGCCAATGCTTATAATAATCGGGGCATCCTAAAATATCGATCGGGAGACAAACCAGGTGCGATCGCTGATTACAATACCGCTATTCGCATCGATCCAAAATATGGTGAGGCTTATGCCAACAGAGCCAATATAAAATCGGAATCAGGCGATATCAAAGGTGCAATTGCTGACTACGATTTAGCAATTAAAATTAGTCCTCAATCTGCCGAAGCTTATTTTGCCAGAGGTAAAAATCGATCTAAACTCGGAGATAAAAAAGGGGCGATGGTTGATTATGACATGGCTATTCAACTCGCTCCTCAACTCGTGAAAGCCTATATCAGTCGGGGAATTATCAAAGCAAACTTAGGCGATAAGCGAGGGGCAATAGCTGACTATACGATCGTGATTAAACTCGATCCTCAAAATGATAAAGCTTATTACAATCGGGGTGTCGATCGAGCAGCAATTGGTGATAAAAAAGGCGCGATCGATGACTATAGTAGTGCCATTAAAATAAATCCTAAATTTGCCTTGGCTTATTATACTCGCGGCAATGCTAAATCAGCACTAGGCGATAAAAAAGGTGCAATTCTTGATTATGATAATGCGATCGGCATCAATCCTCAGTATGGCCCAGTTTATGGTAATCGAGCCGTTGCCAAATCCGAACTAGGCGATAAAAAAGGTGCGATCGCCGATCTAAAAATCGCCGCTGAAATATTCAGATCGCAAAACGATCGAGGTTCATACAATCGAGCAATGAGTCTCATCCAAGAACTTTCCAACTAAGTCTATACTCCCTTCCTGCCAGAAGAATATAGATAATGCTTGAACCTTATTACTGCCTGACGATTATTTTTTAACCGCAGAGACGCAGAGGGCGCAGAGGGCATAAAGAAAAAGCTAATCTATAGTCTTTGAGCGGAAAGGGAGTAAGTAGATGGGTACAATTATTTACCGAATAGATTGTGCCTAAAATCTATCTGGTGGACTGGGTGGATGACCCGACCAGCAGCAGTGCCCACCCTACAATTTACTGAGCTTATAAATGAAACTTTCCCATCTACTAATTGCCCCGATTATTAGTATGCTCGCCATCGCTAATGTATCTCAATTAGCGACTATTGCTCAACCAAATCAAGTAGAATCAGAACCATTAAATGCTAGTGCAGCACAACAACTTGCAGCCAAAATTACCGTTCGCATTCAGATCGGTGAAAGTGGTGGTTCGGGAGTATTCATCGGCAAGAAAGGTAATACTTATTTAGTATTGACAAATGCTCATGTGGTCAGAGCTGAAACTGCGATCTGGGTTAAAACACCCGATGGACAAAGCCACAAAGCTACAAAAGTCAAAAATACTCAAGTCGGTAACTTCGATTTAGCCTTACTCGAATTTACTAGTACACGCACTTATCAACTAGCTGGATTCAAGAATTTTGGAGCTAGAGAAGCCGCCCTAAATGAAGGTAGAGAAATATTTGCCGCTGGTTTTCCATACAACTCCAATGCGCTAAAATTTCTCGTCGGCGAAATCTCTCAATTACCCCAAGAACCATTTGTTAATGGTACCCAAATTGGCTACGTCACCACAGGCGATCTTTTGCAAGGAATGAGTGGTGGGCCGATTTTGGATAGTTTTGGAAATTTAGTTGGGATAAATAGTACCTCAGCGCGACCAGTTATAGATGCTTATATCTATGCCGATGGTACCAAAGCACCTCCAGACAAAATTGCCGAATACTCTCGTGCAAATTGGAGCGTGCCGATTTACAACCTTTTGACTCGGCTCAATCCCGATCTTTTGTATAGCTACAAACAGTTGCCCAAACTCCAAAGAGCGGTCACACCTACGGGCTATATGGGGCAGCTAGACCGTCAAGCGCGACTAGTGACTGTCCGCATCGAAAATGCTGAGGGCAACGGTTCTGGGGTCATTGTGGCGAGGGATGGGAATAGTTATTATGTGCTGACTGCCGAGCATGTGGTCAAAAATCTCGAAAGACTAAAACTAACTACTCACGAACAGCGAATTTATGAGATCGATCCTAATGAAATAAAACGATCGATCGGTACAGATTTGGCTGTGGTCAAATTTACTAGTACTCAATCTTATCAAGTTGCTAGTTTAGGTAATTATAGTATCGCTGATGGGTCATTAGTATTTCCTGGGGGATGGCCAGCACCAAAAAATATTAATAGTCAGCAGTGGCAATGGGGACTCAATCCTGGGGATATTAGCTCTCAAGAACGGGGGCAATTTCAGACTCAGGATAAAAAGTCTTTTACTAATGGATATGACTTGATTTATAGTAGCATCACCTATGGCGGAATGAGTGGCGGCCCTGTATTCGATCGAGCAGGGAGAGTTATCGGTATTCATGGGCGAGCTGAGGGTGGTGGTTTGGTGGGAAAAAGTTTGGGCATATCGATTAAAACTTTTTTGGGTTTGACAGATAAGTTAAATATCGATCGACAAAGCTTGCAAATTAAAACAACTCCCCCAGTTACCCTCGATGATCCAAAATTAGCATCAGTAAATCTAGTTCGCAATAATCTTCTGATTCCAGGCAAAGATAGTAATGCCGAACAATGGATTGAGTATGGAAATCAATTATACAGACTAGAGAAATATCAGGATGCGGTCAAAGCATTCGATCGATCTATTGCTCTGAAACCAACCTCGATCGCAGGTAATTATGGTAAAGGTTTAGCTCTCCTAACTGATAGTAAATATCTCCCCGCGCTCAAATCATTCGATCGAGCAATCGAACTCGTACCTGCGATCGAGCGAGCCAGTTTCTATTATCATTGGAAGTACCGTGCCGTTTCACTCTACCTGCTCAATCGATATCCAGAAGCTCTAGCCTCAATTTCTCAGGCAATTAGTTTAGAACCCCAAGATCCGATAATTCTCAATGTAAAAGCTGAATTACTTTCTCTATTAAAAAGATATCCAGAAGCTCTAGGAATCTATGATAATATCATTAAGAAAGAACCAAGAGCATGGGCTTATGTCAATCGAGGTACTGTCAAATATCAATCAGGCGACAAAAAAGGGGCGATCGATGATTATGACAAAGCAATTCAACTCAATCCTCAATATACCGGAGCTTATGTCGATCGAGGACTTGCCAAATCCGATCTAGGTGATAATAATGGGGCAATGTCCGATTACGAAAGGGCAATTGCGATCGATCCTCAATTTGCTGAAGCTTATGTCAGTCGAGGGATTGCCAAAGCCGAATCTGGAAATAAAAAAGCGGCGATAGTTGATTACGATCGAGCGATTGCGATCGATCCTCAATTTAACCGCGCTTATTTTAATCGAGCAATTGCTAAATCTGGATTGGGCGATAAAAAAGGGGCAATTGCTGACTACACTCGCGCAATTGCGCTCGACTCTCAAGATATCAAGTCCTATGTCAATCGAGCAATGACAAAATCTGGATTAGGCGATAAAAAAGGGGCAATTGCTGATTATAATCGAGCCATTGTGCTCGACCCTCAAAGTTATATAGCTTATTACAATCGCGGTAATATTCGATCGGACTTAGGCGACGATCGAACTGCAATTGCCGACTACGACAGAGCGATTGCGATCGACTCTCAATTTGCCGAAGCTTATACCAATCGAGGTATTTCTAAATCTAAATTGAGAGATAAACAAGGATCGATCGCCGATCTAAATATAGCAGCAGAGATATTTAAAAACCGTGACGATCGAGCTTCATTCTATCGAGTAACGAATCTAGTTCGTCAAATATGGAATACCCTTTAATCTATACCGATCGATTCGATCGGTATTTTAGTTCTGATTTAGAATTGCCATATATTATCCTAGAGCTATTGACGCATCATTTGTCGGGTTTGCATTATCGGCTAGAGTTAACCCAATGTGAATAATAAGGCTCCGCTATCAAACCCAAGATTATGCAAGATCCCAGTGTCTTCTATCGCCTCCCACAGATCTCCAGCCAACCACCTGGTATAAAATGGACGATCGATCCCAAGCTCCAACGATATATCCAACAGCTCAATTATGATGATGTCAAACTCATCGCCTATCACCTAGTCACCACTCCTTCTACTCCCACTACCAACGCCTGTCTAACGGCTTTCCTCGCCCATATCGCTTTTATTCCTCCCCATCGACTTTACTCTATCCACACCATTCTCCAACAATATTACCAGGAAGATCTCGCGGATCTTTATCAGATTGGGTTAGAAATAGTCAGCGATTCCCGTGGCTTTTTGAGTAATTTTGATGTGAGTAGATCTCTGGATACTAGCTATTGGTACGCCAATTTTTATCGGTGGAGCCAACATAAATTCGATCTTGTGCTCACTGATAAAATTCGCAACCAAAAAGGGATGAGCGGTTTCAAACGCACCAATCTCGGTTTAGCCGCTCGCGCCACCCCCACCAAAATCCTCAAGTCTCTCACAGGCTATCCAGCGAATACTCACTCTACCTACCTGGCTGTGCATTTCTGTCTGACTACTGCTGTCAAGGCGCGACGATTTGATACGAGCAATCCTCAAGCCGCTGACTATGCGGAAATCCTCGCTCTCTATCGTCAACGGCAAGTTTTGGCGTTGGATGATGTCGAGATTATTAGTTATCTGGATGAGTTGGGGAAGGCGGTTCGCAATTATGATAGGTTACGAGTAACTTCGTTCGATCTACCTTTGGGCATAGCTGATGATACGATCCTAGATCGGCTGACTGGCACTCAGGAGCCTCTAGAGCGGGCGATCGTCGCTGAATACGAGCGTGAGATCGATCGAGTCAAACAGATCGTTGTGGGGCTATTACAGGCACTACCGATCGATCGAGATCGAATCCTATTATTGTTATATGGATTGGCTCTCACTCAGACAGAAGCAGGAAAGGAACTTCAATCTCATCAAACTACTGTCAAGCGAAATAATGACAAAACTCTAGCTATTTTAGCTCAGGATATTTATCGCCACAGTAGGGATAAAGTATCACCTTTGTCTTCGGAGCAACTCCAGCAAATTGTTACTCACTCTATTTCTCTTTGTCAGGAATATTACCCAGATTTGTTGCGGGTGCTGATGGATACGGATTTGAATGTTTTTGTCGATCGAGTTCAGTCTCGTTGGGAAATGCAATTTCAGAGCGATGGTGCGGCAATCGAAGGATTGAAAATTATGATTCGGTAGCTAAAACTGTGCATTAAGGCGAAAGCGTAACATAAGCCTATCTCTGTGCCCTCTGCGTCTCTGCGGTAAAAAAATCTTCATCGATCGAATAACTGCAAACAAAACAAGTTAATCTTATATTCCTATTATGATATCTACTAACACCCTGGAATCTCAAACAATTTGGCTATCATTAGCTGACAGAGAATTATTACCCACTCATTCGCAGACACATTCTAATGTTACCGCCCAAGAAAATGCCCTAATCAATCAGCTTTGTCTTGAAAAAACCCAAGCATGGCTGACAGAGATTGGAATTGAGAGTACGCCAACATTTTTACCCGCACAAATGGCTTCGATGTGGGATGTGGTAAATGGTTGTGCTTTGACAATTGGCAATCGACGATTGATATTAGTACCAAGCGACAGACTCGATCGAGAAGAATTGCGAGTGCCTCAAGAATGGGTGGATATCCCAAACTGGATGGGTGATTATTATTTAGGTATCCAGATCGATTTGGAAGAGCGATTGATGAATATTTGGGGTTATACTTCTCACCGCACTTTGCGAGAAACTGGGACGTATAATTCACTCGATCGAACTTATAGTATTAGTACCGATCTGACGATTTCTAATCTTGATGTTTTGTGGATGGCACAAATTCTCGATTTGCAAGAAATGACGATCGTCCCAACTCTAGATAGTCTCAATTTAGATTTGTCTATGAATGCGATCGACAGGCTTAGTTATGTTTCTGCCTATTCACCGCGTCTCGATCTAGACTTTACTACTTGGGCAGCAATTTTGAGTAGCAATAATCTCCGCGAGCAACTTTATCAAAGACGGTTGCAAATTGCTAATTTAGATCTAAACCAGATGCAACCAATGAAGCTTGGTGATTGGCTCGATCGCGAATTTAGTCAGGCGATAGGTAGAGGATGGGATCTATTTCAGCATATAATGGGGAGCGAATTAGCTCTTGTACGAAGTATGTCAATCGAACGTGCAAAATTAATCAATCTCCAATATCAACTGCATCAAACTAATGTCATCATGCTGATTGGGATTAATCCCCAAGTCACGGATGAGATGGTTATTTCAGTTCAAATTCACGCTGCACCAAATACACCAACTTTGCCACCCCAACTCAAGCTTAGTTACATTACCGATGAGGGTGAAGAACTTCAAGCGATAATTTCTCGCAGTGATGATTTTCAAATTCAGCTTCCGACTTTTACTTGCGATGTGGGTACGACTTTTAATATTCAGTTGCAATTAGATGGCGCAAGTCACATCGAGAAGTTTATCGCCTAAGAAATACCACGATTATGAAAGAAATTATATTGCGGTTGGGTAGTGGTAGTTTGGATGTGGGATTTCCATCGGTGAATGTGGAATTGCGGAATGGGAAATATACCTGGGAAGCTGCTACGAGCCTGCTCGCAGCTCCAAATCTAAAAAATGTCTATGGAGAATGGCAGTTTCTATATCAGGCTTCTTTGCGGCGAGGAGGGCAGCGCGGGGTGAAATTTGCGGCGGCGACTCCTACCCACTTTTCAATTCAAGACATTTATCAAATTACGCATAAATTGACGACGGCTCTGAATGATTGGTTGAATCAAGGTGATTTTTATACCAAGATTCAAGCTCAATTACGCACGGATCTAAATGCTGACGATCGGATCTCGATCGCGATTATTACCGACGATCTATTATTATGGCAATTACCCTGGCATCGATGGGATTTTTTCACTGCTTACGATCGATGTGTAGAGTTTTTTAGCAAGCCACAATTCAAAACCAATTCCCATCGAAAGATTCAGCCAAATGGCAGGGTAGATATTTTAGCTATTTGGGGAAATGCCCCAGAATTAGATTTAGCCAAGGATTTGGCAGCTCTCAAACAGCCTCGCGCTCATGTACGATCTTGTCAACCTAGATCGGCATTAGAAATTTCCAATCGGCTCGCTCAACAGGAGATAGACATTCTATTTTTTGGCGGGCATGGTGAAACTATCGAGCTAGACTTAGATGGTAGTAGTCAAACTTTGGGCACTATTTATCTAGATCGAAATACACCGATCTCGATCGATAAGATTAAAACAGACTTAAAGCAGGCTGTCGATCGAGGTTTGCAGATTGCCATCTTCAATTGCTGTAGTGGTTTAGGTTTGGCTCAGGAATTAACAGATCTAAATATTCCCTATCTAATTGTGATGCGATCGCAGATACCCGATCTATTAGCCCAACAATTTTGTCGAGACTTACTCGAATCCTATAGCAAGGGAAATCTATTTACCACAGCATTTCAGTATGCTAGAGCAAGGTTGAAGCCTGGAAGCGATCGCAGTGATGAATTTGAAAGCTGGCTGCCAATGCTATTCCACAATCCTAATAGCGATCGAGTTGTTTGGCAATATTTATCTCGATCTTGGTGGGATTTACCCACCCCTCAACCGCTCGCAAAAGTAAGAGATTGGCTCGCACAACCCCAACATCTACCTCTAGCTTGGCTGGGTATTTCATTATTATCAACAGGCATCACTCTAGGCTTAAAACCTATCGAACCCATCCAAACTTTAGAAAAGTTAATACTAGACAAATTTCAGATCGCCCAAGTTGCGATGATGCCAAATCAGTCTCGTGTCGTAGTCATCGATATTAGCAATCGAGACGATCGAGATGATGGGCGAGTAATTCCCAATGGTGAATATATATCTAGCGAAACGCTTTTGCAAGATTTAGCCAAAGTTCCATTTTCAGCTCTTGGGGTAGATCTCAAAATCGAAAATCAACATAGTAGCTTTCTGGATCGACCAAATGTCAGCTTCAACTGTGTCAATCTACCCCCAACGATGAATTATACACCTCAAACAGGTAAAGATTGTATCGCTCTTGCTTGGAATGTTACCAAAAAGGATCGCCGAATAAATCCACCTAGATCCTTTATTTTAAATCCTCATTTAGCAAAATCGATCGAACGGATTAATCTCAGTCAACTTACAACGATTAAACCCGATCTATTGAAAGATAAAATTCTCCTAGTCGGAGCGGGAAAAGATCGATCTTCACCCATCATGACACATGCGATCGCCACAGAACAAATCTTGCGCCAAACATTACTATCCCCAATCGACGATCTGACTGGAACAATTTATATCTTACTCTGGTCTAGTTTGAGTGGATCGTCTATTTTCCTTCGCGGAGCGAATCGTCGTCGATTAGTACCTATTGCTGTTGGTACGACAATCCTCAGTACTGGCATTGGCTGGCTATTATTTAGTTATAGTTATTTAGTGCCATTAGTGTTGGTTTTTATAGCGATCGCGATTGGTAATACTTTATCATACTGGATTAAACCGACCAATCTCTAATATATGCGTTTGTCGATCGCCAATGTATCTCGAATAGTTGTCATCGCTAGTTTATCGCCTGTCGCAGGTTTAGTAGTTATCCCCCAGGCTCCAGTTCGAGCTAGCTCTGGTGTGGTGTTCGATTGTTCTAGAAACCCCAAAACCAAAATATATTCTACCGTTGTCAAATACCCTAGTGGCAAAACTAGCGAACTAATTCATTGGACACCAGAGCATATCAAAAATCCTAAAACTACCTGTAGACAAGTTTCTGACAAATTCCAACAGGCTTGGGAAAATGGTAAATTAAAATATCTCAAAACTGGACGCTCTCCCAAAACAGGTAGGTTTATAATTTGTGGTTTAGCAGATAGTAATACCCCTTGCGACGATCGAACCAAAATTTTCGATCTATTACCATCAAGCAAGGATCCCAAAGTTGCAGTTCGATCTCTATTACAAACCATTAATAAAGACACCAATAGTCCACTCTATCAAAGCTCTGATGATGAACTAGTTGTCGATCTTCGCGAGTGGGTAGGGAACAGGGGATAGGGGTTAGGGGACTGGGGGACGGGGGGACG
>JANOPX010000150.1:0-6999 GCA_031422115.1 Chamaesiphon sp. VAR_4_metabat_408
GTTTTCTAAAATCATGCAAAACGTTTCTGTTAAATAGCTCACAGCCCGATATCCTTAATTAACGACTCTATTACTCATTGCCGATCGACTATTTCCACTACACCACAATTGCCAGAGATAAAGTTCCACTCGATCGAATAATTTGGTCACAAATGTGCCTTGAGCACTATTTGGGTCTGTAGAAAGCCAATAACCAGTCAATCCGATTTCGATCGAGTCGAGATCGCAGTGATTAGCTGTAACATTTTTTGCACCTTGATGATAAAGATAAAAATTAGTTGCGGTAACTTCACAAATCGTCGTTGGCAACAGAAAACTTGCTGTTTCAGAACTGAGGAAAATTATTTCACCAGTGCTATCAGAGAATAAAAGTCGCTGCTCAACCCAATCTTCCAGATTAGCAGTCAGCAGTTCCATGTGTAGATCGGTTTCAGTGTAAATTAATTTCAACATGGGTCTTCATCTCAAGCTATGAGAGCCTAGTTATTTAGGCTGTCCCATATTTTATAGCTCAATCGATCGAGCTGTCAGTAAGAAAAAGTAGGTTGTTTTGATAAAATTCTGGTGCAAGTCCTTCGTTGGTAGGGGCAATTCATGAATTGCCCCTACCAACGGTTCGAGTAAGGATAGATATGTATAGGATTTCATCCTCACTCCTTGGTAATCGCACCCAATGTTTTGAGGGTTGCTAGTTGAGCGGGGCTGAGTCCAGTGGCTCCGGTTCTGGCTCATGACAAGCACTGGCGATCCATTTTCCCGTCGGATGGAAGGCTAAATCGATAACCCCGATCTCGCCTAATTTTGATAGATCGAACTGTCGCAACAACTCACCAGTCCGATAGTTCCAAAAGCAGATGCCAATGGCTGAACCACCGCTAGCTAATATTTCCAGATGAGGATGGAAAGCAACAGCTAGAATAAATACAGGACTAGTTTGCAGTAGTTGTGGATCTGCTTTTAATCTAGAATTACGATCGATATCCCAGAGTTTTACAGCACCATCCATCCCACAACTAGCGTGAAAAAGCTATTTGCCAAACCGCCATCTGATGAGCTAGAGTCGAACTCAGACAGCGATCGGTATCGAGATCCCACAAGTAAATTTGCAGGTTTTCACTACTGCTGGCTAACAGATTACTTTGAGGGTGAAAAGCTGCTGCCCGAACTGCTTTTGGAATGCTGTGGAGGGTTTTCCAACATTGTCCAGACTCAACATCCCAGAATTTTAACACGCCACTGATATCGCTACTAACTAAAGTTTTACCTGTAGGATCTAACGCGATCGACCAGAGATTATTTTGATGCCCTTGAAAAATTTTGATACAGTGCCAATCATCGGTATTTGTTTGTTCCCAGATTCGGATCGTCAAGTCTTGACTACCGCTGATAATTTGCGCTCCATTCGGACTAAATAGTGCTGTCACAACCACTCTGGAGTGTGCTTGTAAAGTGTGAACACAACAACTAGATTTGATATCCCAAACTTTAATTGATGTATCGAAGCCACTACTAACTAATTGGGTACCCAGCTCATTAAAAGCCACAGAGAAAATAGGTTGCGTATGTCCGGTGAATGTATCGATACATTCATTTGTATTTAGATCCCACAGCTTAATTGTTGTATCGAAGCTACCACTTGCAAGTAGCTGTCCGTTTGGTTGAAATGCCACATTCATTACGACTGAATTGTGTCCCGTCAGCGCGTTCAAAAGTTCGCCTGTTGCCAACTCCCACAGAAAAATACTGCCACACTCACTACCACTGGCTAAAACTTTGCCATCATTGCTTAATGCAATCCGGTAGATGGGTGCTGATGACTGCCAAGATTGCAAGCATTTACCAGTTTCCAAATCCCAGACTTTGATGTATCGATCGAAACTAGAACTAATCAATCTTTTACTATCTGCTGTAAAAACTAGTCCGACCACAAAACTATTGTGGGCAGAAATATTTAATAAATTTCGACCATTATCAATTTGCCAAATCGAAATAGTACCATTACTACTCCCACTCGCAACAAGTCTTTGGCGATAAGAATTGTCTGGACTAATTACGACTAAATAGATATCACTAATCGATTCAGCAAACAAAGAAGTCGCTAAATTAGCTTGTGTCAAATTAACCTGAACTAGAGATACATCCCGCAAATCAGCTTGACGAATACTCAACCCTGTCAAATCTAAACCCGTCAAATCAGCAGTCAATCGATTGAGCAAATTCAAACAATTACCTGTCCCATAACTTCCCCCTGCAAATGAACCAGCCGCAAACTGGGAAATTATCTGCTTCAAAACCCTGACAATCGATCCAGCTCCACCCAGATCTGAAGCCAACATCGTCAACAACGGCTGGACAATTAACCGAATCTGACTGTCCCGCACATAATCCTTAGATTGCGCTTTCATCAACGCATAAGTAAGAAATAGTTTTGGTGTTTGACTACAAATCTCAGCGCGGATTGCCATTAATAACTTCTCGATCGCATACTCCATTACGACTGGTTGCTGGGTGAATTTACCGCCCTTGACTTCAATCAACGATCGACCTTGCAAATATTCCAATGCTTCTAATAATTGTGATGTCGAAACTGCTGGGAATAGATCTATTTGAAGATCGCTTACGGATACCCATTCTCGATCGATCGCCAGCCAATACATCACCTGCTGTTCGATCGATGATAGTCGCTCAAACTGTCGCTCTAGCAACTTTCTAATCCCATTGAAAACAGCAGTACCCTGCTCAAAAAACTTGGCGATCTGCCCGTCAAATACCTCCAAAATTGAAGTTGAAATAATCTTTAGAGCCAGTGGATTACCTGCATACAAATCGACTAATTCTTGCCCGTTCTCAATCGTCAGGGGCAAACCTTTGTCATCTAAGATCGCCATTCCTGCCTCGATCGATAATCCGCCCAATGGGAAGGTGCGGACTGGTAAATTATGCCCTGCAAAGTTAGCAACTTCGGCAACTTGTTCGCGGCTAGTCAACAATACACAGCTCTGATGAGTACATTCCGCTACCTGTCGAAATAGCTCTCCATAGCCTTCATAACCTGCTAAATATTGGTGAGAACTACCGCTTTGCAAAATCGACTCTACATTATCGAAAATCAATAAGCAGCGATGTTGTTGCAAATAGTGAATCAGCCGCGCTCGATGAAGATTTGGATCGCTAGCTAGGGCGATTTCCTGTTGTCGTGATAGCAGCGCAATCGTCTCTGCCAACATATCTGACAATGGCGGCGCATTCCGCAAAGATCTCCACACCACAAACTCAAACTCGGTGGATATTTGCTGCGCCAATTTTACAGCTACAGCCGTCTTACCCATCCCACCCATCGCCAGAATTTCAACTAGCCGACAGCGATCTTTAATAATCCATTTATTTAGAGTTTTTAGCTCTTTGGTGCGACCATAAAAGATTGAGACATCGATCGATTCGCCCCAAAAATACTGCCGCTCTAACGCCACTACTGCTAGAGACTGCTGATAACGCTGTAGGATCGATCGAATATTTTTTTTATTAACTGGCTCTCCCAATGCCTGAGCCAATAGCTGCCAGAGTTTCGCGCCGACTTCCCGAACATACTCTACCGTATAGGTCGATCGATCGGCGATTTCTGGATAAGATTTCCCTGCTAAGGTACTTTCTAAGATGTCTATCTGCAAGTCATTGAGCTTACCAATGCCATGATTAATTAGCAATGTAGAGATGCTTTTTATCGAGGCTCGATTTTCCATCCTTGTTGGGAATAAGCTGTTCTCCCTAATTTACCCTTTCTAACTAGCTGCTTCGGACATTTCGATGATGCGACCATCATAATCTTTAACTAAAAAGTTGAGTGGTTTCTCATTGCGAATTTTGTGTTTGATGCCGCGAGTTTGAATTTTCATCAAAATTTGTTCGAGACATTCACGATCGAAACATACATGTCGATCGCGATTTTTATCGCTGAGACTAGCTCCAGTAATGATATGTAGCTGAGTATTTTTCTTGAGTTGATACCATAGTCCTTCCGAACCTTTCATCCCTCTGACACTAGCTCTACCTATGGGTGCAGCCAAATACATCGGATCGATGCCCGCCGTACCGATGGTTTGCTCGTAATCATAGTAATAGTGCAGTGGGACTTGAGCGATCTGCAAATTCAATAATCCTTCATACAAGTCTTTGGCGACTTTGAGATCGGATACCATCACTGTATGTACTTTGGGGGCACTCGTGAGAAACAGCCACATTGCTCCACCGTAGGCTGCAAGCAGCATTACCATGATACCTTGGGTTGAGAATAGGCTGTCTAGGGGCATTTTGGATTTTGGATTTTGGATTTTGGATTGTTGGTAGTGCTTGCTGGGCGGTAGCCGCATGAGCACCGTTTCAGTAAAACCGCAACTTGTACCCGTGCAGAGGATGACAACAGAACATTGATTTTCAGTATAACTCTATGCCACGCGATCGAGGGAGTCTTTTGAGTGTTTTGACCGAGACAATGTTTGGATTTTGGATTTTGGATTTTGGATTTTGGATTGTTGGGGATGAGGATTTAATAATACACCCAACCTACGGTTATTTAATTCCCATTCCTTCGTACCATCATGAGATAAATCGATGCGCTACACATCGATCGATGGGTAACGCATTCTACAGACTTGAAGCAAGTGCTAGCGAGTGCTGCTGACTGCGGGTACTTTGCCGACGTTGGGATTGGGAGCGGATTGGAGTACAGAGATCGCTTTGCGATACTGAGTATCTTGAGGGGTACCCATCAAGTCTGGGGATTCGGATAGGTTGCGTTGCTCCACAAAACTGAGATCTACCTTCACATCGGGAGTGACTCCTTTGTGACCGATATCGGTACCATTGGGAGTATAGTAGTGAGCGACTGTCACCGCCATCCCGGAACCGTCAGAGAGGGAATGAACGGACTGTACGAGAGCTTTCCCGAAGGTTTGGGAACCAACTATTTGCGCTCGGCGATTGTCCTTGAGTGCGCCTGCGAGAATCTCGCTCGCACTGGCTGAATTACCATCAACTAAGACGGCGAGGGGTAGTTGGGTGAGGGAGCTTTGCACGGCTTGAAAGTTTTCATTACCGCCTTTGCGATCGACTGTCTTGACAATTACACCATTATCCATCCACATCCGGGCAATTTCGACACTGGCTTGGAGCAATCCGCCAGGATTTCCGCGCATGTCTAGCACGTAGGCGTTGACTTGCTGACTATTGAGCTGCTTGATGGCTTTGGACATTTGCTCGGAGGAGTGGGAGCTAAATTCTGATAGGCGGATGTAACCGACTTTCAATTTGCCTTCTTGCTTGACTTGGGAAAATACCGAGGATACTTCGATTTGGGCGCGGGTGAGGGACAGATCGAAGGGTTTGGTGCTACCACGGGCGATTTTCAGGGTAATAGATTTGCCAATTTCGCCCCGAATCAAACCGATCGCATCATCCAAGCTCATATTTTTGGTAGGCTTACCATCGATCGCCACAATGATATCACCTGATTTGATCCCTGCTTTCGATGCTGGCGAATTTTCGATCGCTTCGGCTACTACCAACTCTTTTGTGCGCGGGCGAGCTTCAAGCTTGATCCCCACTCCAGACATTTCTCCGCTAGTTTGACTATTTAGGGATTGAAACTGCTGAGGATCCATGAACCGAGTGTAAGGATCGTTCAATTTCTTGAGGGTCGATCGAATTGCTGCATAAGCTTCTTGACGGTTATTATACTTGCGTTTGAGCAATTCTACGCGGACTTTCTGCCAGTCTACTCGATTGAAGGTGCTGTCTACATACTCACGATTGACAAGCTGCCAAGCCTCATCTACAACCACTTTAGGGCTATCTTTAGCTGCAAGCCCAGAAGTGGAAAACATCGGAATCGACGCGGCGAGAAAGCTGGTGAGGATCGCTCCGCGTACGACTAGTTTACGTTGCCAAAGTTGTTTGGATTTGGATACTTGCGTCATGATGGCAATGGTGGCGTTGTTGAGGGGTTTATCGAAAGAGAATTACCAGTTGTTGATTCTTCTTGTTGGAGTAACAAGACGGGGATCGAGGTAAGATGCAATGTGCGAGCGGGTTAAAGCCGATCTGACTTGGATAGATGACTCATATCTTGCGACTGGCACTCTCAACTTAAAACCTACAAAATTCTAATTTGAATTTGAGAGCAACCATTGCCGATCTTAATTTTAATTCACACCGATTGAGGTTGTCACTGTTTTATCTAGATGGCAATGACTGGGATGAGGTTAATATCGCCATTGACGAAGATCGGTAGAGATGATGAGTCTTGTCCCTCACGCCCACATCTGGGGGCAAAGTTGCACTCCTGACACAAACCTCTTGACGTTGCAATTTGGGGGAACTGTTCCCGATGTGAATTGGCAGCATCTAAATATTCAGTCAATTTACCTATTAAGGTGAGTAGATCTTGATGGGTTTGACGGTGTTGTTTCAAAGTATAGCAAATTCGTACGGATTTGGGTTGGGGGTTGGAGTCGATAAACCAATAAGTGAAGGCAATTTGCTTGGGTAGATAGTCGCTGGTTTCGGCAAGTAGATACAGGTACAGTCTGGTTTGCCACTCATCAGTGAGATCTTTTTTGTATTTGGGTTTTGGGTAAGTTTTCCAGTCAATAATTTCTGCTCGATCGGGTGTTAAAATAACCAGATCGTAGATCGCAGTAAACAGATAATTCTCAATCGTCAATGTTCTCACATGTTCGCTTTCCCGCCATCCGCCTGGTTCTAGCTCGAATAATTCTGGCGTGGTTGCCACGATTGCGTCTACCCAACCTTTAAGTTTTGGCGATCTTGCCAAGATAGGTTCGATCGGTAATCCCAATTCTCGCTGTTGCATTAATAGATGAAATTCACTACCCAATTGAGTTTTGCTCTGTTGGATTGGTGTCAATCTGTCGAGATATATATGCTCGAATTGACGCGGGCAAGTTTCAAGGATCTTTAGATGTCGCTGGGAGAGTCGGAGCA
>JANOPX010000151.1:0-5731 GCA_031422115.1 Chamaesiphon sp. VAR_4_metabat_408
AATTTTATCCTAATCTAAATATTTCAATTGTAACATTAGGCTAACGCTGGTTTAGTCTTTTGTCTGCGTATCTATTTTTAAAACAAGTAACAAATCAATCTAAGTACTTGTCGTGAAAACTGAAGTGCGGAATGTGGGTTAGTAGATGATGAGGGCGTAGTACTAGATCCTTTTAATGAACCAGAAGTTCGACCTGTTCAAGGTAGTGCTTTGCCATCGCAAAAGGAATCAATTCAATATTCCAAGGATTCCAGCCTTTTAGAAGATCGGGAATTCTGTGATGGTTTAATTAGCATAAGCGATCTGTACGATCGATATGCTAGTGAAAATGAAAATTCAAAAATTCTGTCTATAAGAGGAGAAGGCTATGTAGGATATGAATACGATCCAGATTTAGAAGAAAAAATTGAACAATACTATGAACAAAGTGTAAACATTGTTTGCATGGCTGCTTCTATTTCTGAAAATAAAGCTTATTTGTTAAAAAATAGAGAGAATCATGAGGAAGACATACTTTCTTTTGAAATTCAACCCGATCGACAGATTGTCAATCTAAACACTAATTTTGAAACTAGCTATATTCAACCCCGCTTAGTCAGTGCGCTCTCTAAAATAACGACAGCTCCCGAACGCTCAAAGTGGAAAATCATCGATATATCAAAACAAGTATTGAAAGAAGTAGCTAAAGGAGAAGTAGTTACTCCAGAAACTCAGCCAGTTGTTGTGTCTGAGAGTTTTGGATTGACAGAAGCACCCCAACTGTCACACTCTCCTAAATCTTTAGTACCAGCAGTTGCAGCCGTAAATAAGCTGTCAGCTAAGGATGAACCCCAAGCTTCAATATCACCACCAATAGATTTTGTGGGGATTGTTGTCACTCCAAAGTTAGCAAATGATTTAGTCACAATCGCTCAACTCCATCAAATTGGCACTCTTAGTGATACCTTTTCATTGCCCTTAATAGAAAGTGCTGACGATCGACCTCCGCTTCTCATTACTCAGACTAATAATGAAAACGGGTCTGCTATTTATCAAGTCGTCGATCTTGAAAAAGAGTTTAACTTTACGATCGCACCAGAGCAAATTGTGACTAATTTTAATATTAGTAAACGTAATAATCCCACTCAGATTCGTAAATTAGTGACTTCTATTGCTAATGTTCTCAAAGCTCCAGAACAGACCGATTTTCAGCCTCACGCTCGTGCCGATCTCCAGCGGATTGAAACAGTTCAGCAATTAAATGGTCTTCTCAATGAAACCGCAACTCAGACGGATCGATCGACCAGATCTCTTGTGACTCTGGATAACGAACGCTTTGGTATGAAGATCGACGTAAAAAATCGCAAGGTGGTAATTACCGATAAAACCACTTCAGAAACCGTAGCTTTTGGCAAGAATGGCATTGAAGATGGTGGCTTGTTGAAAAAGATGACTGAGGTTGCTAAAGATAAAAGCAGCTCTCTGGCTCAAAGGCTCGTCAGAGTGGTTGTTGAGAAGACAAATGAGGCTAAAACAGTGCTAGATAATGCCCCATCTAACATTATGGCTGCATTAGACGAACGAGCAAGCGCAGACAGGGCAACCGCTCAAAAAGCAAGTAAGGCTGTCAATCGAATTGGTGCCCAGATTGATGGTTATATCGAACAAGGGATTCTCCACATTCAAGCTACAAATTCTCAAATGTTCGGTACTGTCGATCGAATGAAGAAGATCGAACAGGTTGATGATGCGATTGAAGAGCGAGTTAAAGAAGATCTGCAATCAGTTGGAGAGCATCTAATTGATTCAGCAAAACGCGAAGAAGAATCAATATCCGAACCATCGATAGACAAAGAACGAGCAGAATTTCAGCGGGAGTTAAACGCGGTTGTCGTTCATAAATCTCAGACTCAAACTAGTAGTCCCGCAATTCAACCTGTTCGTTAGATTCAGCCATCTGCCTCAGCCAGATCTGTTGGTTGAAAGGTTATGGTTGGGTTTGACTCAATGCTTGGTTGGGAACTGCCCCGCAGGAGTCTTCTCTCCTACGGGGTTTAGTTTCTAATCTTCATTCAAAATTTATGTTAGCTCGGCTGATTGTATCTAAACCTTTAATTGGGATCCAAATTCCTATCATCGAGCAGCAAAATAGTCTGCTCAAGCTGGCGGAAGCTGCGAATGAGTTAAATTTATCTGTGCGAGTTTGGAGTGCCCTCTCGACTGGATTTCATGGGTTGAAGGATGCTCCACAGTGGGATTCGACAATCGATTTGGGAGATGAAATCCTCACAGTTCTCCAAAGTCGATCGGTGGATGGGAAAGGGGTATATGTTTATCTAGATTTATTTACCGCAATTGCTGCTTTACCTCCACCACAGCAAGTTCAAGCAGAGTTATCGATTACAGCTCTATTCTTCACCCTGAGCCAATCCTCCGACATTAGAGTTGTATTTTTGGAAACTGGTGAAATTCCGCATAAATTTGTTCAATTAATCCACAATTATAATTTTCCGCTGCCGACTGCTACTGAAATTGGCGAGATGTTGACAAGTTATCAGCTTCCACCCGATGGTAAATTTCTGAATACCTTGTCTGGATTGACGCTCGAAGAAATTAGGATGGCACTCAGAGAAGTATCTCTAGGTGCGGATCTCGATACCGCCGCCGCGCAACTTCTCAATTATAAATATGCTCTATTTGCAACTTATGGCTTAGAGTTTATCGGTGAGACTAGTACTAAAGATATTGGCGGGCTAGATATTATCAAACAGAGCTTAATTGGCGTTCAGAAGTCTTTTTCACCCCAAGCTAGAGCATATAATATCCCCTTACCTAGAGGCTGGTTAATTGTTGGTGTGCCTGGAACGGGGAAAACTTATTTCGCTAAAATCTGTTCGCAGAAATTGGGTTTCCCATTGGTGAATATTGGGATTGATGTTGTCAAATCTGGTGGGATTACGAAATTCAAACAGCTACTCAACCGGATCGATGCCTGTGAGCCTTGTATTCCCTATTTCGATGAATTTGATAAATTCTTCATTGGGGAGAAGTCGGGTGAGTTTCTAGGGGTAATTCTGACTTGGCTGAATGAGAAAACTTCTAAAACTTTCGTCCTGGCGACATTAAATCGCCTTGAAAATCTCCCCCCCGAACTTACTCGTGCGGGGCGATTTGATAAGGTTTTCTATGTTGATTTTCCATCAGCCGCCGAACGCAAAGAAATTCTTCAGTTGCACTGTGCCAGATTTGACGAGCGGTACAAAACGGGTCATGGTGCTTTAACCGCTCAAGAATGGACGGTAATTCTGGAACGGACGGATAGATGTACTGGTGCAGAACTAGCTCAAATTGCGATCGAAGCGGCAACTAACCTATTTTATGAACTTGAAGATGGCGGACAAATTGAGATCGACTTGCCCGATCTTCTGACTGCTCGTGGTTGTGTCCAAACTCTATTTAGTAGAAACCCTGAAGGGGTAGCGGCGATTGAGAATCGTGCTAAGGCATTCACTCAACCCTCAAGCTCAAATCAACCTCATCCTTTCGATTTACCCAAACAAGATTTATACGCTCGTAACAGTAATTAAATTATGTTGATATTTAGTAAAGATAACAAAGCAAAGTATACGAAACATATATGGATCTTTTTCTTGTTATTTCCTTGGATGGCCAGAGCATTCTTAGTAGATTCTAATGAAAAAATAGCATATGTTTTGCCAGTTACGGCTCAACTGAATTTTAATGATAAGGCAATTAAATTAGAAGTCGCTCGAACCAAAACTGCATTGAGTCGCGGCTTGACTTATCGTGACGATATCGATCGCGATCGAGGAATGTTATATCAAATTAATACTCCGACTGTCTTCACTGGTAGAGGGATGAAATTTCCGACAGCTTTAGTCTTTATGCAGAACAGCAAAATTGTTGATATCCAAAGAGTTCAACCTTGTGGAGAGGAGGAGAAGAAGTGCCTAGAAAATAGAACTAATGTTGCTTATAACGAAGTCCTAGAAGTAAAGCAGGATATCCCCGCAATGCTAGGGATGACTGTAGGTGGCTCTGTGAATATTAACTATACTCCGCAGTAGGGGAAGTAATAAGTAATAAGTAATAAGTAAAAAGTAATAAGTGATGAGTGATGAGTGAAAGTAAGTTAAGTAATAAGTAATAAGTAATAAGTAATAAGTAATAAGTGATGAGGAATGGTAGGTGATGGGTGAGGGGTTTATTAGTATTCAGGAGCGGAGTGAAGATTTTGCGGTTCGAGTTATTAGAGCTTATTCGCTGCTTAATAAGCGGCACTTTGATGATGCTGGTAAGGTTTTGGCTAAACAATTTCTTAGGAGTGGGACTTCGATTGGAGCTAATTGTGCCGAGGCTACTTATGCTCAATCGAGAAATGATTTCATCTCTAAATATTCGATCGCACTCAAAGAAGCATCCGAAACCCAATACTGGATTAAAGTCATGCTCAGATCCCAACTTGTTTCTGACAACCAATTTTCACTAATGCAGCAAGAACTCGCAGAAATCATCAAAATCCTAACCGCCACCATCTATAAACTAAAACAAAAATAAACTAATAACTTCTTACCTTCCAAACTTATTACTTATTACTTATTACTTATTACTTATCATGACCTCCCTCACTCGCTATAGTTTATTCTCCAAAAAGACTGAACTCGATCCAGTTACTAATGAATCTCAAGTGCGAGTAATTCCTGGCAAAACACTATTAGACCATTTTGTACCTGGAGAGCAATTATATTTGGCTCAAAATAACGAATATACAACTCAAGCTGAGATCAAAAATAATGCTCCGCCTGGGACTAAATTACTGCTAGTCGATCGCAACGATTTAATTTATGGCTCTGAAGCCGCCGCAGCCGAGTTAAAAAAGGTACTGCCTATCGATTATCTGGCTGGAGCTTATGCCAGTGTTTTTAAAGGTGGTTGTGTGCCTATGAATCCAGCACGTTCTTTGAAAGTTGCGGTGGTTGATTTTAGTAATAACTA
Source organism: Chamaesiphon sp. VAR_4_metabat_408 (assembly GCA_031422115.1). Classification (GTDB taxonomy): domain Bacteria; phylum Cyanobacteriota; class Cyanobacteriia; order Cyanobacteriales; family Chamaesiphonaceae; genus Chamaesiphon. The sequence continues at coordinate 4,996 of JANOPX010000151.1, forward strand.
TGATAGTGGAACTGCAAATATTCCCAGTAAAATATCGCGTCAACTCGTGCATGATTCTTGTGGGGCGATCGATACTAAATTATTGAAAGATTTAGCCAATCGTCAGAATGCGATTCAATTTCGATTAGGTTTAAAAGGTGAACATCCCACCTTCGCGAAGGGAATGCTCAATCTTCTCGATTTTGATAAACTCTTCCCGAATGGAAATGCTCCAGATCTAATCTTATCTTCAGATAGTTTTAAGGGTAATAAAGTAGCTCCAGGACTTTATGAATATCAACCTGATGACTTATTTTTAGGGATTAAAAATGATGCTCAACGTACCTCGGCTTCGATTAGCGAACTAATTAATATCTATCCTCAAGCTGCTGCTGATGTATTGCCGATCGTTCACGCTCAAGCACAGATTTTAGCGGCTAATAGTAGGGATATAGTGACAATTGCCGCTCAAGCATTGAATGATTATTATTTGGATGGGATGCAGGACGATCCTAACGATGAAAAAGCTAATTCTAACACTCAGGATGAGTTTAAGACTCCCAAACTAATTGAGATGGCATTGAAGTCAGGGAGATACAATCTCCTTGATTCTAAGCAGGTGCAAGATTGGCTCGAAGATCGGATTAATGCTTCCTGGAAAAATCTATCTTATGGGGATATTCCTCAACTCAATAGCAATAACGCTACAGTCCTTCCCGCCTACGATCTTAAATATGGTGAGGTTGCCATTCCTTGG
>JANOPX010000152.1:0-15695 GCA_031422115.1 Chamaesiphon sp. VAR_4_metabat_408
CGATTTCCCTTTTTAAGGCTACGGTGTATGCACAAGTCTGTTGAAACCTGTCGTAGTCCCTTTACCCCACCCCAGCCCTCCCCTTGCCAAGGGGAGGGAGCAAGATTCGTAAGCTAAAATCGGTAATTTGCGACAAAATCGACGATCGTAGATAAATTCAGTTGTTTTATTAACTAACTACTCAATTTACCTCATTAGATACCTTGTTGTTCGCTAACAAGACTCGATCGCAGATCGTCTTTCTCGGCATAGTTATCGTAGTCAGTATTAAGGGTTGCACCGATGTTGTATTGTAGAATTAATATTATCCCAATTTGCAAAGATGTTTCAAAAGTGGGGGGAATGCTGTAGTGATGGACAAGCGATTTATCTGGCTGGAAGTTAGTAAAATTGTTGCTGGTTATCCATTGCTCGAATGCGATCGCTGTGCTGTTGCTGTATCCAATTGGCTCACAGCCAATGAAATTCCCTATAAAATCATTAGATTGAGGACGCAGCGCAGGAGTGAATTTTTCATCGTTAGTCAAAGGTATGGGATGAGCGATTCCATTACCGAGAATGGCACTCATTATGGGGTGGAAGTGTTGGGGCTAGTCTTTGATAATTTGTCTGAATATGGATTGTCGAGGGATGAGTGGATTGCTGACTTTAGTTGTCGGAGTGGTCGGTTTATAATCGATGAAATGGAATCTTTAGGAGGTTGAAAATGTCCGATCTATATGAAACACTCGCGCAAATTAAAGCAGCTCCAGGGATGTATTTAGGTCGTCCATCGGTAAGCGACTTGTTTATGTTTTTGGCAGGATATGAGTTTGCCAGATCCAAGATGGGTCAGGATCTCGACGAGAGTGAGGAGCTATTCTATGAGAACTTTCAGCCGTGGCTACAGGAGCGGTTTGGGGTAAGAAGTGTAACGAGTTGGGCGAAGTTAATTATGCTTTCTTGTCATGATGAGAAGGCAGGTTTTGACAAGTTTTTTGGTTTGTTGGATGAGTTTGTAAAACATATGCAAAGACAAGCGGCTTAGGTTTTACAGCACTTCCGGCTCTTATGAGGTATGGTTGCTACTCGCGATCTTAGAGGCTGTTTGAAAAGTCTGTTCTGTTACCCGTATGCCCTAGAAGATCCCCCTGTCTTGTCGTTTTTTTATATCTCCTGTCTTGTCTCGCTTCCATCGCCCTAGAAACAAAGGCCGGAGCGTTGGCAAAGCCTCTGCCTAAGCAGATGCCACTGTCGGAGAGGCTGCGCCAACGGGGGGAACCCTAGACATAAAAACGCTGCTAAATCCCCCTTGGGAAGCTACCGTGTACACATAAGTCCTCGCAGTATGGGTTTCAGACTTTATAGCCCTTTAAAGACCCATATGGTGGGGGGTACTATCGTCGAAATGTTAAACTTATCGGTATGTAACCCCATGCCAAACTGCCATGACACCCCAACAACTTCAAGAACAGCCACAACTCGAAAACCGCGTTGCTACCCTAGAAACAGAACTAGCTCAGATGAAAAAATTGCTGGCTAACTTCCTTCAACCCGAACCACCATCTCCCTGGTGGCTGCAAGTAGCAGGGAGCTTGGAAAACGATCCCGATTTTGATGAAGTCGTTCGCTTCGGACAACAATGGCGCAAAACTGCTGAGTAGATATGTACATATTGGATACCGACCATCTCAGCCTCATTCAACGAAATGGACAAGAAGGAAAAAGAATTTTAGCCAGACTCTCAGCCGTAGAGAACCCAGCTATTGCAGTTGCTGTAATCACCTATGAAGAACAAGTCAGAGGTCGGCTCAACCTTGTTTCCAAAGCAAAAACATTAGATGAACGTATTCGGGCATACGCAGGTTTACAACAGATATCTACAGATTATCGCCTCATCACCGTAATTGCTTTCGATCTAGCAGCCGCGCTAGAGCACGAACGTCTACGCAAAGCCTATCCTCGGTTAGGCAATATGGATCTAAAAATTGCCGCGATCGCTCTCATGAATAGCGCAACCTTGCTTACTCGAAATTATGCAGATTTTGGACAAATTACCGAATTAACCACAGAAGACTGGTCGGCGATGTAGACTCGATTTTCCGCAGGAAAGGCTACGCCAACTATATTTATTCATACTTAGGAATGAGGATTTAATAATATACATATCCCTAGAGTGTTGGGTTATTTCGGGGCGAAAGGCTACGCCAACGAGGCTCAACCCAACCTACGCAAATTATTTCATCCTCATTCCTTAGAGAATCTGAAGATTAAAGGGGATATCATAGCTGTCAATCAGATCCGATACCAACATCTGTACCCAACTACTGGTATAATATGCACCTTCAGGTGGTGTATTCACCTCGATAGTAGTCCATCGCTGAAATACGAGTGTCTAAGGTGAAGATAAATTTTTTCGATCGAGTTAGATTGGGCATCGCGGTATTTGCAGCGAAGACGATTACCGCTGCGATTCGGGTATCGAAGCTGGGTGCGGCTAGCGTGCTACCTGGAACCATTGGCAAACGTCTACATCCACAGATTCTCACCTTGCTTACTCAACAGATTAAGTATGGCTCGATTATCATCGCTGGGACTAATGGTAAAACTACTACCGCACTGCTATTGCGAGATATCTTGGAACGAGATGGTCGATCGGTAGTCCATAATGAAGCGGGAGCCAATCTCGTCAATGGGTTGATTACTACCCTCTTGGAGCGCACGAGTCTGACGGGTAGACTCAAGGCGGACTTTGGGATTTTGGAAGTAGATGAGAATGTCATTCCGATCGTCTTACCCCAGATTAAACCCAAGTATATTATTACTTTAAATCTATTCCGCGATCAACTCGATCGATATGGTGAGATCGATAATATTACCCGTAAATGGGGTGAAGCGATCGGCAAACTACCCAGCGATACCACTCTAATTGTCAATGGTGACGATCCTGCACTTGCCTATCTCGGACAACAAGCAGCGACAGGAAAGAACCCCGTACAAGTAAAATATTTTGGATTGAGCCAACCCGAATTATATCTCGATGAAATTCCCTATGCGGTAGACTCTACCTATTGTCCTGCATGTGGTACAGCCCTAATTTATCAGGGTGTTTATCTATCTCACCAGGGCGATTATGACTGCCCCAAATGTAGCTTTACCAAAAGTGGACTATCGATCGATAGTAGAGCATGGCCGCAAGTTTTGATCGGTGTCTACAATAAGTATAATACCCTAGCCGCCGTCACCACGATGGAATCGATCGGCGTAAGTAGACCAGTAATTCTCGATACCATCAACAACTTCCAAGCCGCCTTCGGACGTTCCGAAGAAATCATGTACAACGGCAAAAAAGTTAGGATTTTGCTCACCAAAAATCCTGCCAGCATGAACGAAACCATCCGCGCAGTCAACCAAGTCAAACTAGACGGCGGCGGCTCAGTCAGCCTGATGGTTTTAAACGATCGCATCGCCGATGGTGCCGATGTATCCTGGATTTGGGACGTAGACACCGAAAAATATGTCCAATCTGGTGGCACAATTGTCGTCAGCGGCGATCGAGTATTTGACATGGCACTTCGCCTAGAATACAGCAAAACCAACCCCGATCGCGACGCAAAACTGATCGTCAAAGAAAACCTCAAAGAAGCCATCGACACCGCCCTATCCCTCACCCCCTCCACCGAAATCCTCCACGTCATCCCCACCTACACCGCCATGCTAGATGTACGTGAAATCCTCACAGGTAAGAAAATCCTCTAGTATGTTCTCCTCCCAACCCTCCTTTCCAAGGCTACCCTGCTACATAAGTCAGCTAGAATTCAGTTTTGATGGGTTTACCCCCCAACCCCCCCTTGCCAAGGGGTAGCTCTTGCTCCCTCCCCTTGGCAAGGGGAGGGCTGGGGTGGGGTAAACAACCTACGCAGCAATTCAAATAACTTGTGTATACAAAGGTAGCTGAGGATACGGGCTTGCTCTTACTCCCTCCCCTTGGCAAGGGGAGGGCTGGGGCGGTCCCTGAGCTTGTCGAAGGGTGGGGTAAAACCAATACCGAATGTACCAGTCGATCGCGAATGTACGTCATCACAGGCAAGCTGATTTTACACATTGAAAGGTTGCCCCAACAATCCTCAACTAAACAAAATAACCCCTCCGCGCCCTCCGCGTTAAAAACATGAACCAACCCCTAGAACTAAAAATCGGCGTACTCTACCCCGCCCTGATGGGCACCTACGGAGATCGAGGCAACGTCATCGCCATCCAACAACGCGCCCAATGGCGAGGCATCAACGTTGAAATAATTCCCTACGATCTCGATTCCCACCCTGATGTCATCCACCAAGTCGATATCGTCACAGGTGGTGGTGCTCAAGATCGCCAACAAGAAATCGTCATGCGAGATTTAGCAGGCGCAAAAACCCAAGCTCTCAAAGCCAAACTCGATGCTGGTGCGCCGGGAGTATTCACCTGCGGCTCCCCCCAACTCCTAGGTAGATTTTACGAACCAGGAGAAGGCGAACGCATCGACGGCATGAACATCATCGATCTCGAAACCAAACATCCAGGAGTTAACACCCAGCGATGCACTGGCAACGTCGTATTTGAGATTACCGCAAAAAGGTTAGCCGCCGACCTTACCGCCATGCTAGGGGGCAAGAAACCCATTGTGGTAGGCTTTGAGAACCACGGTGGTAGAACATTCCTCGGCCCAAATGCCGAAGCCTTGGGGACAGTAATCAAAGGCTTTGGCAATAATGCCCAAGATAAAACAGAAGGCGCATTCTATTGTAATGCGATCGCGACTTATTCCCACGGCCCACTCATCCCCAAAAATCCCTTTATCGCTGATTGGATGATCAAAACCGCCCTCCAAAACAAATACCAAATCCAGATCGATCTCTCGCCTCTAGATGATAGTTTAGCCGTTCGAGCGCGAGCAGCCATGTTAAAAAGATTAGAAGTCAATTAACATACACCAATAAAAATTAGCCTCAGTAATTATGCAAATCCAGCAAATTTCCGTCACAGGCTTATTCGGGATTTTCGACCATGTGATTCCTTTGAATATGGCCGATCGAATCACGATTATTCATGGCCCTAACGGATTTGGGAAAACAGCAATGCTGAGGCTTTTAAATGGATTTTTTAACTCTGAATATGTAACACTAGCCACTATTCCATTTGAACGGTTAGACATTGTATTTGAAAATGACGATCGAGTTGAAATCTTCAAGTCGTATCATGAATCATCGATAAAAGAAGAAATAACTATAAATTTGTACAGCCCTACTTCAGACAAGAAGTGTTTTTCGAGAGACATAACTAAAAGAGGGCACGGTTCAAATTATATTTTAAATCGAACTCGTTCTTCTCCTAGATCTGTGGGTGGCCTTCAGCTAGATATATTTTCAAAAGTAAATCTACAAGATGAACCTGAATGGTTGAAAAACTTAAAGTCCGATCTTAGCGTGCGACTCATAGAGTCACAAAGATTACTGGACATTGCAACTAGCCTGAACTACAGAAGGTTTTCGAGAATCGGTTCTCAAGCATCTTCGATGTTACCTACTGTTTCTACCTATTCTAATGAATTAGCACAAATTTTACGAGATAAGTTTACAGAGTATGGGGTGGTTTCTCAGTCACTCGATCGAACATTTCCAACTAGATTGGTACAAAGACAACCATCACCAACTTTGACGATCGAACAACTTCGAGATAGATTAGATCGGATTGAATTAACACGTTCTAGTTTAATAGATGTCGGTTTACTAGATAGAGACAGTAGTGATAATTCTGAATTTCCGATCCAAACACCAGCTATAGATGAAAACACTAAAAATATCTTGTCAGTGTATGTTGATGATGTAGAAGAGAAGCTAAGTATTTTCAATGATTTAACGAAAAAACTTGAGTTGTTAAGAAGAATTATTAATAACAAATTTACTTACAAACAGATAACCTTTGATAAAAAAAGAGGATTTGTATTCAAAACTCTTCATTCCGATCCTCTTTCACCAACAGATTTATCATCTGGAGAACAGCATGAATTAGTTTTACTATACGAACTCCTGTTTAAAGTTGAGCCTAAATCTCTTGTCTTAATTGATGAACCCGAACTATCTCTCCATGTGGGATGGCAAGTTAATTTTCTGAAGGATTTACAAGAAGTCACTAAGCTTGCCGATTTAGATATTATCATGGCTACTCACTCGCCAGATATCATTCAAGATCGCTGGGATTTGACAGTCGAATTGCAAGGATTGAAAAAGTGAGAGATTTTCTTACAGACGATCGTGAGGCTAATCAAATTAGACTTAGGCGTAGCAGCTTTTCAGGGACTTTTCTACTAGTCGAAGGTAGTTCGGACAATGTTTTTTATCAACGTTTTATAGATAAGATAGCCTGTCAAATAGTTATCATGGTAGGTAAAATACGAGTCATTGGAGTTCTAGATATTCTAGAAAGAGTAAGCTTTCATGGGGTTCTAGGTATTGTTGATGCAGACTTCGACAGATTAAAAGATTCGGTAGATGAGAGTGTGAATCTACTTCGTACAGATACTCACGATCTCGAAACAATGCTCATCGACTCACCCGCTCTGGATAAGGTGGTGGCTGAATTTGGTTCTGAGGAAAAAATTGCTAAGTTAAAGTTAGATGTCAGAATATCTCTAGTTGAGGCTGGAATCTCTATTGGTTATTTACGCTGGGTGTCTCAATGCGACGAGTTAAATCTAACATTTAGCGATCTAAAATTTAGCAAATTTATCGATGAGAAAACTTTGCAGATGAATGAACTCGATCTAATTCAAGAGGTGAAAAATAAATCCCAAGCTTTTTCATTGAATACTGAAGATCTACAACGACGAATAGCCACCGAGAACAATAAAGATTTTAATCCTTAGCAAGTTTGCTGTGGACACGATTTGGTCGAAATTTTAGCCCTCGGATTGCGTAAGGCTATTGGTACAATGAGTGTTGACTCGGATAGCCTCGAACGTAGTTTACGACTTGCTTACGAACAAGTTTATTTTCGGAAAACACAGCTTTGGGTTAATATCCGTCAATGGGAAAGTAATCACCAGCCATTTCAAGTTTTATCTCAAGACAATTAATTACCCCTCATTCGCACTAACACTATGCCAAACGAACAGTCTAATATCGATATCGCGCCATTTATCGATCATTCATTACTTGGTGCTGCGGCTACGCCGGAGATGGTAGAGCAGTGGTGCGCGGAAGCAGATAGATATGGATTTGCGGCTGTATGTGTCAATCCTTGTTATGTGCGCCAAGTTGCTAATCTATTGCACAATCGGAAACAACTAGTTTGTACTGTCATTGGTTTTCCGACTGGTGCGACTACTACCGAGAGCAAGCTCTATGAGGCTCAGGAAGCGGTAGAAAATGGTGCTCAGGAACTTGATGTGGTAATTAATATTGGGTGGCTGAAGGCGGGGAAAATTGATGAGGTACATAGCGAAATCGCGGAGATTTGTCAGGTGACGGGAAAGGCGGTGAAGGCGATTCTAGAGATGTCTTTACTGACTCCAGAGGAGCAACAAATCGCTGCGCAGATCTGTATGGAGGCTGGAGCGAGGTTTTTAAAAACGGGTACGGGTTGGTGTGCGGCGGCGACGGTGGATGAGGTGCGGTTGCTCAAGGATCTGACAAAAGACCAAATCGGGATTAAGGCGGCTGGGGGAATTCGCACCCATAGTCGAGCGGTGGAGCTAATTGAGGCGGGTAGCACTCGGTTGGGGACTTCTTGGGGGGTGGATTTATTGAAGCAACGGGAGCAGAAGGATTCGTAGGTTGGGTTGAGTGATAGCGAAACCCAACATCCCTAGAGCGTTGGGTTTCTGTATACCAAATCCCTTGCCCTCACCCCCAACCCCTCTCCCAAGCTTGGGAGAGGGGAGCCGGAGCCGGATCAGGAGCCGGAGGCGAAGGCGGGGTGAGGGCAAGGGATTAAAGGTGGCAAAATGACGTGTGCAGAAACAAAGATTTTGGATCGTACCTTAATTCAGCAACGCCAAATAAGATTTAGAATTGCTACCATCTCAGCTATCGCTCAAGTAGGGGCAATTCATGAATTGCCCCTACTTGAGCGATAGCAATCGCATAAAAGCTATAAGTAATTTAATCCTCGCTCCCAAGTGTGGAAAGATTGTAGGGTTTACACCCTACGGTTTGCGCTATTTGCGTTTTAGATTAATACAGCACCATTCTTGTCGATTCCAGACTGTGCCGACTACCCAACCGTGTTTTTCCATCATGGTGGAGACTTCGGGTGCTTGGCTGACTAAGATGCCGCTCAATGCTGCCCAACCTTTGGGTTTGACGACTGCACCCATGTAGGGGGCAAGCTGCATGATGATATCGGCGAGGATGTTGCAGACAAATCCGTCAAGTGCGCCAGGAATCATCATTTGCAGTTGTTCGATGCTGCCGAGCTTGGTGATGAGTCGCTCTGGAGCGATGCCGTTGAGGAGGCAATTTTCGCCTGTGGCTTTGACGGCGAGGGGGTCGTTATCGACGGCGTAGACTTGCTTGGCACCGAGCAATAATGCCGCTGTGGAGAGGATACCGGAGCCGCAGCCGATATCGGCGATCGACAGACTAGTGCCCGGTTGGAGGCGCATTTCAAGGGCTTCTAGACACAATTGGGTGGTGGGATGAGTACCCGTACCAAAGGCGACACCAGGATCTAGTTGGAGGATGATTCGATCTTCAGGATTGAGGGGTACATCCATCCAGGCGGGATTGATTAATAACCTGTCGCCGACGGGTTGTGGTGCCCAATGTTGTTTCCAACTACTCGACCAATCTTCTTCATCGATCGTACCGCAATTGGCGACTGGAATGGGCGCACCAATTTCTTGGGCATCTAGTGTCAATTGCAAGAATAGATCGGAGATGGCGATTTGTTTGACTTGTACTTGGGGAATGTAGGCACAAACCAGGATATTTTGCCCCTGTACTTTGGTAGACATCCCCTTACAGCCAAACTCACTCAGCCGCCAGAAGATACTCTCTTCCAGATTTGGTACGCATTCAATTTTTATTTCCCACCAGCTATTAGACATGAGTTGTTTCGATCGGGGATAGTTGTCTTTATACTGCGAACGGCTAAGTACTGGACTTTTCAGATTGAGAAGCAGGGGGGACAGATCCAAAGGCTTCTTCTCTTCTCTGCGAGAGGCTACGCCAACGAGACGCTACAAAGGACGGAGAAGTCTTTGGATCTTGCGTAATTCTGAGAAGTCCAGTTTTTAAGCATTTTTAGTATAACTAGGGTAAGTCGGCTGTAGCGAACGGGTTACTAGTCATTACTACATTAGCATAACGGGGGACTGGGGGACAGATCCAATTAGGGATCGACTTCAAATAGAAAAATTAGACTTACCCATTGACAAAAATCTTTTTTTGTCAATGGGTAAGTCTTAACTTATTAAATTAACCAACAGCTAGCAACTACTTATCTACTTTGGTGGTAAATTTAAACGAACCATAGGAAGTAGCAGGTGCGCCAAATCCTGTCGATCCGTTGAGTGCGGGCAAAGTTGGTTGAGGACTAGCACCAGTCCCGATAATCTGAATTGCTACACCACCATTATCTTTGACATCCTTCAAACTTTGGTCAATACTACCTGCATTGCAATCGGTAGGTGCAGTCACAACCGCAGGTAAAGCCGCATCACCATAAGTGTTTGCTCGATCGACAGTTGTATCTGTAGCCGAATCAGTCAAAGCGATCGGTGTAGTACTACCGCCCGGTATCAGCTTCATCGAGCCAGGGACATATTTTTGGCTACCGCGAATCGGATCGCAAATCTTCAGAGTTTTGGCATCGGCAACACCATCATTGAGATAGTAGATGGTGTATTCGATCGTATCTTCAGGCTTAATTCTGCCTGCATTGACGGCACCTTTGAGATAACCTGCTGGCCATTTCTTGGTAGCATCATCATTGGTGGTAGTCGTAGTTGTCGGATCGACAACAGCGGTTAAATCTTTTCCATCGTTGGTAGTTAGCCCATTAATTGCCGTGATCCGCTTGACTAAGATTGCGTTAGCTGGTTGAGTGATGCCAAAATCTTTATTGGAGATGTCAGCTAGAGCGACATCAAAAGCTGGAGTTATTTTGGGAGCTGTACTTTTCCAACCAATCGGCACGGCTGGAGTGGGAATTGTAGTGCTACCTGGGGTACCAGGAGTGGTACTGAGTTCGATCGTCAATCCGGTTTGATTTGGGGCAATGCCAGGAAATATATAAGTACCATTAGGATTGACTGCAACACTAGCAATGACCTTTTTGATAGTACTACCATCGATTAAAATTGCAAATAAACCACCTGCGTTGGTTCCCGATTCTCCAGGTGGAGTAGTAATGAGATTAAATCCACCATTACCACTGCCATCAACATCATTCCAAACCTTGCCAGAAATTGAGACCGTTGGCAAGACAACAGTTGCGGTTGTGGCATCAACAGTTGTGTTTTGAGTCTGAACGATGCTTGTGGTGGGGACAGTTACGCCAGCGGGAACAGTACTTGTATTATCGACGTTATCAGTGAATGTGCCAGTTGTGCCTGGGAGACTAGATCCGGTTGCATTTGATTGGTTACTTAACGTTCCCACAAATCCAGTATTGATGACGGTAGGAATACTTACAGTGACAACACCACCTGCACCTATCGTCGCACTTGCGCTCAAAAGGTTGCTAACTGTTCCTGTTGCAGCACCAGTATAAGTACTATTTTTAGTTGCACTCGTTCCTGTTCCTGAAAATGTCACCGTTTGAGATCCTGTTGGAGCTAAAGTAACACCTGTCGGTAAAGCATCACTGATTTGAAAGTTATTTACAGCAGCAGTAGAACCGTTTTTGTATGAGATCGTCCAGGTAACGGTATCTCCAGGGGTGATAGTACCGCTACCATCTGCATCATTTGTGAGTTTGACAGATTTATAACCAGAGACTGGGGAAGCAACTGGACTTCCGGCTGTACTGGTTGGGATACCATTTGTTGCACCATCAAGATAGGTAACTACACCTTCATTGTTGATACTTGTCGGAACACTAGTGGTATTAACAGTAACTTTAAATGCGACAGTTGCACGGTTTGCATTGCCAACTTTTAAACTACCAGGAGATGCTGTCCGTCCATTAATTCGATAAGCAGTGCCAAAGGGATAAGCAGTCGCGGCAAGATTAGTGCCGTTCAGGGTAGCACTATTGGCAACATAAGTGATGCCAGGAGGTAATACGTCTATAAAATCGACATTTACGGCTGGAGCTGTACCCGTGTTTTCAACTTCGATCGTATATGTTAGCGTATCCCCAGGCATGACAGGCCCCGTTGGACTAACCGACTTAGTTGAAACAATGTTAGGGGTAATTGATGGTTGATTGCCACTTGCAAAATCACTAATAACTGTGCCACTAAGCAGAGAGCCTACTTGTGTTGCTGTTGCATCATTGATGTTAACTTTATAAATTGTAGTTCCTGTCGCGGCGTTAGCAACCACAGTAACTCCTGCGATATAAAGTGCTCCATCTGAACCAAAGGCAATACTCCCGACAGTAGTTCCATTACCAGATGTTACAACTGCCAATGGAGTTCCTGCAATATTAACCTGTCCGATCGGAATTGCTTGCGGTGGATTAGTGCCAGTATTGAAATTGAGACGATATAGTGAATTACCAAAAATTGCCCAGCCAAAACCAAAACCATCAAAAGCAATATCTCCACTATTAATAATTCCAGAAGGAGATGTTCCCTGAAAGCTCACGACACCCTTCGATGTAATTACTGGCGTAGTCGCAGTAGTGAAGGTGTAGGCTGTATTGTTATCAGAGATGGCGTATCCAGTGCTACCACTAAATCCCATTCTGAGAATGGGATTACCTGAAGTAGTCAAATTATTAGTTCCTGGAAAGGTTCCTAGAGAGGCTGATTCAGTCGTTCCGTTGTAGCGTCTTAATTGGTTTGCAGTTGTATTACGGTCAGCGTAATACAACTGCAAACCATTTGGATCTAGCCCTAGAGCAGCAGAGTTACCTACGGCTGATGTGAATATTGAAGTAGAAAGAGTTCCGCTTGTCGTATTGAGCGTGTTAATGTTTTTAGTAGTACTAGTTCCTGATAAAACATAAATATCTGTACTGGTCGGGGGAACAGCAGTGGCGATCGATGGACTAAGAATAACAATCAGGGGTAGTAGTGGTATGCTAACTAGTCTACTGATAGTAGAAATGCGATCCCGATCTGACGATCGATCTAGCAACCGATCGAATTTATGTAAAAGTGATAAAAAAGATTTCATGGCGATCGAGGTTAAATTATTAAGTAAACTTATAAATTAAAATTTGATTACAATATAGTGAGGATATAATAGCTATTTTATTAATAGGATCGTTTGAATAAATTACTGCTGAAATAGAAAAGAATCGAGAAAATGATGAGATCGATCGATTTAGCATCATCTAAATAAAACATAGCGAGCAGAGTATATCTCTACTCGCTAATGCCCTAGTCTCATTTAGACTAGGATATTGTGACTACCTAGTTAGAAACAGCACTACTGCTACCCGCTCCCACTGTGGTACTAAAGCGGAACAAACCGTAAGATGCGGCGGGAGTAGCGACATCAGTTGCACCAGGGATGCCAGTTAGATCGGCTTGGGTTGTCTTACCAGTTCCGGTCAGACCGATGGCTACACCTCCATTGTCAGCACCCGCAGCAGTACTATTCGCAGCATTACAATCGCTAGGAATCTGACCAGGGAGGTAGGAGTTGGCGCGATCTGCACTATCATCAGCATCTGTCAAGTCAGTATCAGTACTACCACCAGCCAGGTTGAGTTTGATCGAGCCAGGGAGGAAATCTTGACTACCTTTGATGGGGTCGCAAATCTTGACACCAGTTGCGTCTGCACCTTGGTTGTTGAGGAAGTAGACGGTATACTCGATCGTGTCACCGGGCTTGACTAGACCTGCACTGGTGCTACCGACGATATAGTTCGCAGGCCAGTTACCAACACCATTGACTGTATCGACGGCAGTAACGCCAGTTAATGATGTATTATCATTAAGATTGGTAGTCGATCCATTGATTTTGGTAATCCGTTTTAGCAGTACCAATTTCGCTTTTTGGCGGATGCCAAAGTTCTGAGTCAAAGGCACGAAACCAGTGGTGATGACCCCAGAATTGAGCGGTGAAGTAGCAACCCATCCTTCTGGTGGTAGCGGTCTTGGCAGTGTAGCTCCAATAGTTCCTGGAGTACGGGAGAGAATGACTCGGACTGTACTACTTGCAGCTACGGTGAAGCTATAAGTACCATCAGCGTTCACTGGTACGGTCTGAAGTACGACTCCTGCTGAAGTTGTTAAGACCGCATTTATAGGAGTGGTGGTAGTACCAAATACTGAGTCAGTGCCTACTTCTCCATTGTCTTGAATGGGGTTGGTAGGGGTGCCAAAAGTTCCAGCAGCACTATTGTTTTTGTCGTTGTATACAGTACCAGAGATGACAATATCAGTCGCAGCAAATGACATTGTGGCAGTGCCTGGAGTAGGATCTTCTTTACCCGCAGCATCGATGGCTGCATAGGTAAAGCTCATCGACACTGGGCCATCGACAGGATCGAACTCTAGTTTGAGAGGATCGTAGTTGGTAATTGTCTGTCCGGCAATAACAGCTACGCCATCGTAGAAGAGAATACCTTGAGTTGTTGCATCTGGAATAGTGACGATCTTAAAGGTTTTAATCGTACCTGATGCACCTGTTGGGTCATCTTCAGCATCAATAGCTTTTAAAGTTGGGACTTTATACTTATTAGTACCAGGTGGGTTAGGTTGATTTGCTGTATCTACAGGCTGAGTCTCTGGAAGTTTATCGACTCCAAAGTTCTTATCAATTATATTCGCGATCTGAATATCAAATGCGACACTTTCCAATGGAGAGGTATTCGCCCACTCTGGAGGTAAATCACCTGTTGGAATTGACTCTCCTATTACAGGCTGGGCGGTTTTGAGGATAACACGTAGACCGTTTTGAACGCCGGGAGTAGTCAAGGTATAAGTACCATCAGTCCCGACCAGATCACTAGTGATGACATTATTGTTTGCATCAACTAAGACGGCATAGATAACAGGCGTGACATTCGCGCCGCCTTCAGTACCATCTTGGATCGGATTGGTAGGGGTTCCAAAGGTGCCAGCAGCACTACCATTAGCATCATCAAAGACGGTACCCTGGATTGTGACATTTGGTGGTGCGGCTACGTTAACGGTTTGAGTGACACTGGCTTCCCGAACACCATTAAGTGGTGTGGTAATGTTAGTTTCACCACCTACATTATTGGCATTATCTTCAGTAAAGAGGTCATTTCCATCAGGGGAGAGAAGAGTGTTGTTGGTATCCGTTCCGCCTGTGTTACCCAAAGTAATGCTAATTTCAGCACCAGTAACTGCACTGAGGGGAACTGTGACTGGAACGCGAACTTTGATGAAGCCGCCTGCTGGAACAGAACCATCATTGGGCAAACCTAAAGCACTTGTGGCGGAACCTGCGGTGGCATCGACGAGGTTTCCGGTAGTAATAGGGGTAATAGTACTACCATCACTGCTGTACTCGATGACTTCCAATTGACCGATACTTCCAGCAGGAAGGGCGACTCCAGCGATTGTCGCGGCAGAAGGTTTGGCGGGGACGAATAGTTTGGTGGGGTCGTTACCTTCGTTTCTGACGATGAAGTCAAAGAAAACAGTTTTGGTACGATAGACATCGCTAGGAGCTGCTCCAGTCACAGAAATACCTGCTACTTCCGCGACAGTTACACTAACTTTATCTGAGAGGATATTTTGAGTGGTATTATCTGCTGCATCGGTGAATGTCGCAGTAGCTTGGTTTTCAATGACGGTGCCTGGAGGAGGACTAGTCTGTGCCAGGGCGGGTAATAGTGGGAGTAAGCTACCCGAAAGTAGTAGGGCGACGGTAGTCAGAGAACGGTAGCGTTTAGCAGCAGAGCGACGTAGATTCATTGTGCTTAATTTGGTGAGAAAATCGGGGTGGGGTTTCGGGCGGTTGGATAATGGGATAAAGTCCTTGGCTCTGCGTTGAGCATTGGGCTAGTTAATATATTGAATCGGGCAGGATTTAAAACTTTTTTTAACTGATGTTTGACAAGTATTTTAACTAGCACTGTCTGTATAGTATTCCCCAATCGATCGATTATTAATCCGTGAAAGTACGGGTTTATCCTGGCATTTTTTACTGAAACAAAGTTATCGAGAATATCTTAGTGACGATCGATCTACGTAATAATACTCTGACAAAAATGTTTTCTCAGAGCATTACCTAATTACCTCAAGGAGAATATCTTAGAAGTAGATAGATGAAATTATTTTTGAAATAGGTTATGCCCTCATCCCCCAACCCCTTCTCCCAATGTTGGGAGAAGGGGAGCTGGAGAGGAATCTTGCTAGCTTCCCCAATGCTCTACTATTAGAGTTGCTGCGTAGTTCTTTTACCCCACCCCAGCCCTCCCCTTGTAAAGGGGAGGGGGCAAGAGCAAGCCTGCATCCTCGGCTTGTATACACGAGTCTGTTGGAGTTGCTGCGTAGGTTGTTGGTCACACCCCACCCCCCCCCCCCGAGAAAGTGTGGGGGGACGGGGAAAAAACGGGGACAAAAGCGGGGGTGGGGGGGG